>NZ_QUIK01000001.1:84386-345331 GCF_003480105.1 Clostridium sp. AM42-4 | reverse complement strand
AATGCAGTGAAATATAACAGAGAAAATGGACATATTTATCTTAGCTGCATGGAAATCCCATCCGAACAGCCAGGAATGACGACAATGGAATTTATCTGCCGGGATACAGGAATCGGAATGACTGAGGAGTTCCAGAAACATATTTTTGAACCATTTGCACAGGAATATACGGGAAGCCGCACAAAGTTTGTCGGAACCGGACTGGGAATGGCCATTGCAAGGAAGCTGGTCGAGAAAATGGGTGGAACCATTACTTTTGAAAGTGAAAAAGGCGTAGGGACAACATTTGTGATCCGGGTCCCATTTAAAATAGATCCGGATGCGGATAAACGTGAAGAACAGAAGGATGTATCCGAAAAATCTATAAAGGGATTGCATATTCTTCTGGCGGAAGATAATGAGCTGAATATGGAAATCGCTGAATTTATGCTTCAGAATGAGGGTGCGGACGTGATTAAAGCGTGGAATGGGCAGGAAGCGGTTGAGCTGTTCAGAAAAAGTGAACCTGGTGAATTTGATGTCATTCTTATGGACATTATGATGCCGGTAATGAATGGTTATGAAGCTACAAAGATGATCAGGTCTCTGGACAGAGAGGATGCAAAGGAGGTACCGATCATTGCAATGACAGCAAATGCGTTCACGGAGGACAGAATAATAAACGTGAAGAACAGAAGGATGTATCCGAAAAATCTATAAAGGGATTGCATATTCTTCTGGCGGAAGATAATGAGCTGAATATGGAAATCGCTGAATTTATGCTTCAGAATGAGGGTGCGGACGTGATTAAAGCGTGGAATGGGCAGGAAGCGGTTGAGCTGTTCAGAAAAAGTGAACCTGGTGAATTTGATGTCATTCTTATGGACATTATGATGCCGGTAATGAATGGTTATGAAGCTACAAAGATGATCAGGTCTCTGGACAGAGAGGATGCAAAGGAGGTACCGATCATTGCAATGACAGCAAATGCGTTCACGGAGGACAGAATAAGAGCAAAAGCAGCAGGGATGGATGAACATGTTGCTAAGCCAGTTGATGTGGAATTACTGATAAAAGTAATTCATAAATTGGTGAATGATTGATAGAGCAGTGTCAAATAAGCGGTGAAATATAGACAGGATAACTAAAATATGACATGGATACATTGGAATCATTGGATATTTTGACACTGTAAAATAGAAAAATGCAAAATTAGAGTAATTACAATGCCACGTAAAGGGATAAAAATGAATAAATCAGTATTGCAAAGAGGTATCATTTTTATATTGTGCAGCTGCATCCTTTTTTCAATCTGTCCGGTTTATGCTTTTGCAGCAGAAAATCAGAAAGAGAGAGTTGTCAGGATTGGTGTACCGGATGATACATATGATAAGATAAATGGAAATGGAAAAAGAAGCGGATACGGCTATGAATATCTGCAGAAAATCGCAGGTTATACCGGGTGGAACTATGAATATGTAGATTGTACATGGGAAAATTGTTTCGACAAATTAAAAAATGATGAGCTGGATATGATAGAAGGAATCTCTTATACGGAGGAACGGGCAGAGACTATGCTTTTTTCCGCTATTCCAATGGGAGACGAAAGATATTATGTCTATGTAAAACCCGATCATACAGACATCTCATCCTCTGACACTGCATCTTTCAATGGGAAAACGATTGGGGTGCTTATGGGTTACCTGTCGGAAATGGTATTGAACGAGTGGGAAAAGAAATATGATCTGCATACACAGCATGTCAATGTTTCAAATAATGAAGATGCTTTGAAGAAAATTGCAGACGGAGAAATTGACGTTTTTGTATCGTTAGAGGATTCCAGTCTGGATGGGTACGGAATGGTGGCCTTAACGAATCTCGGAAGTTCAAAAATATATTTTGCAATCGGCCAGAGTCATTCTGATTTAAAGACAGAGCTGGATAATGCTATGAGAAGGATCACAGATGATGATCCTTATTATGCAGATGAACTGCATAAGCAGTTTCTGTCAGTGGACAGGGTATATTTTCTGACGGGAGAAGAACAGAAATGGCTGTCAGAGCATGGAACAATCAAAATCGGTTATTTGATAAACGATGGCGGGGTCAGTACTCTTGATACAGAAACCGGAAAAGTGAGCGGCCTGATCATGGATTACAGCCAGCTTGCACAAAACTGCCTGGAAGGACAGACTTTGAAATTTGACCTGAAGGGCTATGATTCACAAGAGGATATGCAAAAAGCGTTGCATGATGGAGAAATTGATATGATTTTTCATGTGATGCAAAATACGAATGCTGCCGAAGACCTGGGCTATGATTTAACAGATACTGTCTGGAAGTACAATATGGCGGCTGCAACGGTTAAAAAGAGTTTTGATGAAAATGCTGAAAATACGGTTGCGATACCAAGAGAAGACAGTGATTTGAAGTCTTATGTTTCCTACAATTATCCACAGTGGCATGTGAAGGAATATGCTACATGGAAGGATGCAAAGAAGGCTGTTTATAATGGAAAAGCAGACTGCATGATTATGGACTTAGGCAAGTTGGAACAATATTCTGATGATAATAAACTGCATAGTGTTTTTCTGGAAAAGTACGATATGGTGTCATTTGCAGTCAGACGTGGAAACAGCATGCTGCTGTCTGTCCTGAATAAGACTATAAAAACAATGTCTGTTTCAAAATTCTCCAATGCTGTGTATATGTATGACAGTAATCTGAAGAAAGTTACGGCAAAGGAGTTTATAAGGGACAATTTCTGGGGCTTTACGGTGCTTGTTGTATCTGTTTTTTTGATCGTGCTGATACTGATACTTGGATTACTCCAAAAAGCCAGAATTGCAGAGAAAAAGGCAAAAGAGGCACAGAAGCAGGCAGAAAAGGCGAACAGTGCAAAGACAGATTTTTTGAGACATATGAGCCACGATATCCGGACACCTTTAAATGGAATTATTGGGATGATCAATATATCAGAGCGTTATTATGGCAATAAAGAAAAATTGGATGAATGTAAAGCAAAGGTAATGCAATCGATGGACTATCTGCAGTCCCTTCTGAATAATGTTCTGGATATCGGAAAAGTAGAATCTGGAACATTACAGTTGGTAAACAAGCCATTTGATCTGGTTGCAATGCTCGTAAAACAGATTTCGATTGTTGAGACAAATGCAAAGGAGTATGGTATCAGCTTTGAAGGCGGAGTTTCCATGAGTACTTTTCATCACAGATATGTTATTGGCAGTGAGGAATATCTAAACCGTCTTCTTATGAATCTTGCCGGAAATGCCGTTAAATATAACCGAAGCGGTGGTAAAGTAATCCTGTATTTCAATGAGATTTCAAGCGATGGCAAGACGGCGGTTTTTGAATTTGTATGTTCTGATACGGGACTTGGTATGAGCGAAGAATTTCAGAAACATGCATTTGAATCCTATGCCAGGGAAGGAAAAGAAACAACGAATGGATATAGTGGTGCCGGACTTGGACTTTCTATTGTAAAAGATATTGTGGACAGGATGAACGGAACAATCAAACTGGAAAGTAAAGAAAATGTAGGTACAACGTTTACCGTCACGATACCACTTGAGATTGATCATAATGCTGAGAAGGAACAGCAAAAAAAAGTGGAAAAGCCTGATCTGTCCGGTAAGAGTGTATTATTAGTTGAGGATAATGAGCTAAATCTGGAAATTGCAAAAATGCTGCTGGAAGATGAAAAGATGGTTGTGACTACGGCAGAAAATGGCGAGAAGGCTGTGGATATTGTTTCCCAGTCAGTTCCGGGCAGATTTGATTTTATTTTTATGGATATCATGATGCCGGTAATGGATGGATTAGAAGCAGCCAGACAGATAAGGACATTGAACCGTAAAGATACAAAAGAGATACCAATCATTGCGATGACAGCGAATGCATTTCAGGATGATATTAGGGACTGCATAGATGCCGGAATGAATGCACATATTGCAAAACCCATTGATAGTAAAAAAATAGAGGACACTTTGCTATTGGTTTTAAAACAGAAAATGCAGTAAGACAATTCTTTGTGTTGTGTTTCTGGCAGCCCCGGTCAGGGCGGCAGATTCAGATGAAGATATTGATGCGGCAGTGCAATTTTATGAAACCAGGAGGTTGACAAGGAGATTTAATATGATTTCGAGAGCAAAGAAATATGTGGCAGTGTTACTGGCTTTTGTATGCGTGTGTATGATATTTTCTCCCCAGACTGCATACGCAGCCGAGGACAGTTCGCAGCATGAAACTGTCAAAGTCGGTTTCTTTGCCATGGATGGTTATCATGTGATGGATGAAGAAGGCAACCGCAGCGGTTATGGCTATGATTTCCTCCGGTTGATGGCTCGTTATTGGAATGTAGATTACGAATATGTCGGATACGATCAGAGCTGGGATGATATGCAGCAGATGCTTGAAGATGGCGAGATTGACATGGTAACATCTGCCCGCAAAACACCGGACAGAGAAGAAAAGTTTGATTTTTCACGTCCGATCGGAACCAATTATGGGATGCTGACCGTCCGCAGTGACAACAGCACGATTGTGGACGGCAATTACAGCACTTACAACGGTATGCGTGTGGCGCTTTTGAACGGAAACACCCGGAATGAAGAGTTTGCGGATTTTGCAGACGACAAAGGATTTACATATGTTCCATCTTATTTTGATACGACCACAGAAATGGATGAAGCCCTTCAGAGCGAAAAAGTTGATGCGATTGTTACCAGTTCTCTGAGAAAAACAAACAATGAGCGAATCGTGGAGAAATTTGGCAGCAGCGATTTCTATGTCATTGTTAAAAAGGGCAATACAGAATTGCTGAATGAGATCAATTATGCGATCGATCAGATGAATGCGGTTGAGGGTGACTGGAAAACGACGCTTTACAATAAAAATTATGAAAGCATCGAAACTAAGAATCTGGAATATACGGAGAAAGAAAAAAGTATTATTTCACAGTATTCCAAGGACAACCCGCTTCATGTTCTGTGTGATCCGACCCGTTATCCATATTCTTATAATGAAAATGGTGAGATGAAGGGTATTATCCCGGATTACTTCCGGAAAATTGCAGACTATGCCGGGATTTCCTATGAGTTTCTTACACCTGCTACCAGAGATGAGTATATTGCTTATCAGAAAAATACGGAAACCACAGATATGAGCATCGATGCACGCCTGGAAACAGATAACTATGCTGAGACGAAAAAATGGGGGATTACTGCACCTTTCATTACGATGCAGCTGGCAAGGGTGACACGGCGTGACTTTGATGGAAACATTAATGTTGTTGCTACGGTTGACCAGACAGCATCAAATTCAATTGAAGATGCAATGGCACCCGGTGCAGAAAAACTGATGTGCAGTACCCGACAGGAAATGATGGAAGCTGTCCGTGAGGGTAAAGCAGATGCTGCCTTCGTCTACTATTACATGGCACAGGCGTTTGTGAACAGTGACACTACGGGCACCATGACATATACTCTGCTGGAACAGCCTACATTCACCTACCGCATGGTAATTTCATCAACTGAGAACCATGCGCTGGCTGGTATTCTGACGAAAGCAATGTATGCCATGCCCCAAAATCTTGTTGAAGATCTTGCAGCACAGTATACCACATACAAAGCAACAGAGCTTACATTTGTTGACTGGATCCGTCTGCATCCTGTTGTTACTGTTTGGGTTCTTCTTATTTTTGGATGGCTGCTGACTGCTATGGCTGGGACAATGGTGCGTCTCAGTGCAAGAAAAAAAGCTCAGAAGGCGGCCCAGGAGAAAGCTGAGGAAATGGCGGAACTGGCAGAGCATGCACAGGATGCAAACAAGGCAAAAACAGCATTTCTATCACATATGTCCCATGATATGAGGACACCGATGAATGCAATCATAGGATTTACCGGTATTGCAATGAAAAACAATCCGTCAGACGAAGTGAAAAATTGTCTGGAAAAGATTGACGAAAGCTCAGAGCATTTACTGTCGCTGATCAATGATGTATTAGATCTGACCCGCATCGAAAGTGGAAAAGTGAAATACAATCCGGTACCGGCGGATGTGAAAAACATTACAGATTATGCATTGGATATTATAAAAGGCTTTCTTACGAACAGGGATATCAACTTTAAGATTCAGCGTGAAGAAGCAAAGATTCCAAATGTACTTGTGGATCCTGCACGCCTGCGTGATGTGCTGGTCAATATTTTGAGCAATGCCGTGAAATTCACTCCGGATGGAGGGACGATTACCTTTGAAGCCCGGTGTCAGGAAAAGAGCGGGGATGGATATATAAATATGCGTTACCGCATTTCGGATACTGGTATTGGCATGAGTGAGGAATTTACAAAAGAAGTTTTTGAGGAATTTGCACAGGAAGATTCCGGTGTGAGAACGCAGTACCATGGAGTTGGACTGGGGATGGCTATCGTAAAGAAGTATGTAGATATGATGGGTGGAACCATTTCCGTGCAGAGTAAAAAGCATGAGGGAACCACATTTACTGTGGATATTCCTTTGGAAATTACAGATAAGGAATGTAATAAATCAGACACAGGTTTTTCGGAAAAGGTAAATCTTACAGGTGTGAATGTCCTTCTTGCAGAGGATAATGAACTGAATGCAGAGGTTGCTGCCGTGCAGTTGGAAGAGTTCGGGATGAATGTAGAAAGAGCTGTGGATGGAAAGAATGCTGTTGAGATTTTCAGAAATCATCCGAAAGGCACATTTGATGTAATCCTGATGGATATCATGATGCCTGAAATGAATGGTTATGAAGCGACAAAAGCAATCAGGGCAATGAATGACAGACCGGATGGAAAAAACATTCCTATCATAGCAATGACAGCTAATTCATTTGCAGAAGATATTCAGGCATCACTGGATGCAGGCATGAACGCACATTTGTCAAAGCCGATTGTGATTGATGAAGTTATAAAAACGATTTTAAGGTATGTACATAATTGATTAGCAGAGGTTCATGAATTAGTGGAATACAATTGACAGGAGGACTAAAATATGACAATGCGAGAGTGCTATGAAGCTATTGGAGAAAACTATGAAGCTGTCTTGGGATGCCTTCACAGCGCAGCACTGATTCGGAGATTTGCATTAAAGTTCCTTGAAGATCAGAGTTATCTACAGTTAAAACAGGCATTGAAAAATAAAAATTATATCACATACTCTTACTGGCTGCATTTTCCTGAAGGATGGCAATGGCTTTTTTGTGGTGCATGCCAGCCTTGTAGGGGCGTGTTTCGGTCAGTGCATTGTCATGCAGGAGGGCACAGACGGTTAAGTCCTGCAGTGATTCTTTGGGGATTTCCATGGCTTCTGCCATGCAGACACATATCGTTTGTGCAGGAAAAATACAATTGCCGTTAGCTTTCCGTAACGGAAGGTTTTGTTGCTGGGCATGCGTTGTGCAAACAGCAACACGCGATTTTTGCCGAACTATGTCGAACGGAATTTCTTGCCGGATAAGTGGCTCTGTGCTATGCTTTCTTTATACATTTCTATGATTTTTTTCAAAAGTTATCTTGTTTATTATCATGCTTATCAGGATCATAATCCCGTTTTTACTGCATATCAAGGAGGCGCCAGTGGCGCGTTTATCAATTTTTTGTTTTAGGATTCTACTCCGGAGGAGGCGCGCTGCCGGATGGAATTAATACATGAAAATCTGTGACGCCAAGGGTATGGAAACACTGCAAAAACTTGTAGAGGAAAAGAAAATGTGCGTTTGCGGAAAATTAAAAAGGGGGAATCTGTATGAGAAAACACAACACGATGCGAATGGCCTATGCATTGGGTGTAGCGGTTATGCTTAGCTTCAGCCTGTTTAGCGGAACACTGGCCAGGTATGCGAGTTCTGGCAGCGGAACAGATATGGCCCGGGCTGCAAAATGGGTTATCAATGCCGGAACAGGAGGAAACCTGAAGGCGATTTCAACGAACGGTACCGATAGTATGTCTTTCGATCTGTTCAATAAAGTACTGGATACTAAGGGGGTAATAGAGGACAAGCGTGTTAAAGCTGGTGGTGATGAGACAATAGTGGCACCTGGCACCTGGGGATATGTTGATCTGAAAATCCAGAACCTGTCGGAGGTGGCAGCAGATTATGCGATCAATCTGGATGCAGAAGGAGAATCTTCTTTGCCCCTGGATTATGCGATCTTAAAAATTGATGGTTTTAAAAATGAGATAGCTTGTCCGGATGCCAGCACTGTAACATGGAAGGCAGATCCGTCAGAGGTGAAGGTAGCATCTACATCAGATACATTGAATCATACTGATGGCAATGTACTTTACCGCGTATACTGGAAATGGGATTATATGCGGGCCAATAAGGATCAGGAAGATACGGATATTGGCCGTAATGGGAGAACAACGCAGACTATTAAGGCAACTGTAAAAGCGACACAGGCAGACTAGTGTATTAACAGATTTTCTCTAGATACCAGAAGCAATATTGTGTATAATAGACTTAACTGTTTGTGTTAACAAAGCATACAGGGCTGAATGATACATAGAAAACAGTTGTTGTTCATGGAGCGGGAAATCCTGGATTGAAGCTCCCGTTGCCGGAGCCCTCTGGCATGTGAACAATACCGGAAAAAAGCTTTACGGGAAAGAAGGAGGATCTGTCTGTGCTAAAGGAATGGATCCCGGTCAAGATGCCGGAAGAGAAGGAACTGAAGACGAGACTTGAGGCAGCCAGAGAGAAACTTGCGGTACAGCAGCTTCAGATGAAGGAGAAGAAAGTTCCGGTTCTGGTGCTGGTAGAAGGCTGGGGAACCTCGGGTAAGGGCTCTAGCATCGGACGGGTCATCCAGAATATCGACCCGCGTTTCTTCAAGGTTTTCGATATGGAGAAAAAAAGCGAGGAGGATGCCCGTAAGCCATTTTTATACCGCTATTTTGCAAAGATTCCGGAAGCGGGAAAGTTCGTGTTTTTGGATTCAGGCTGGATGAGTGAACTGACCTCTGCTTATCTTCAGGGCGAGCTTTCGGAGAAAGAATATGAAAAACGGCTGGAGAGTGTGCGCCGTTTTGAGCGCCAGCTGACGGATAACGGCTATCTGGTGGTGAAGCTGTTTTTGAATATTTCCAAAAAGGAGCAGGGGAAGCGCATCAACCATCTGACTGAAGAGAAGGATACGCAGTGGCGCGTCAGCAGCTACGATCTGTGGCAGCATGAGCACTATGAAGATTGCGGGGAAGTGTTCGCGGATTATTTAAAGCGGACAAGCATGCCATCGGCTCCATGGTACATCATTGATGCGAAATCGAGAAAGTGGACGGAACTGCAGATCATGGAAATCCTGACCCAGGGAATCGATGTTGCCCTCAGCAACAGCCAAATGGCAGTGCCGCTGTTACAGAATGTGTTCCCGCTGGAGCGCATGCCTTTGCTTTCCGAGATCCCGCTCGATAAGACCATTACTGACGAAGAATACAAAAAAGAGTTGAAGCAGTTAAAGGAACGCCTTGGGGAGCTGCACAACCGCCTGTACCGCAAGAAGGTCCCGGTGATCATTGCTTACGAGGGCTGGGATGCCGCAGGAAAGGGTGGAAATATCAAGCGCATCACCAGTGCGCTGGACCCGCGTGGATACGAGGTGCATCCGATCGCAAGCCCGGAGCCGCACGAGAAAGCCAGACATTACCTGTGGCGTTTCTGGACCAGACTGCCCAAGACAGGTCACATTGCCATTTTCGATCGTACCTGGTATGGCCGTGTTATGGTAGAGCGGCTGGAGGGCTTCTGCAGCGAGAATGACTGGAAGCGGGCTTACCATGAGATCAATGAGTTTGAGAAGGAGCTTCATGACTGGGGCGCTGTCATCATCAAATTCTGGGTACAGATCGATAAGGACACCCAGCTTGCGCGGTTTACCGAGCGCCAGAACACCCCGGAAAAACAGTGGAAGATCACCGATGAAGACTGGAGAAACCGGGAAAAATGGGATCAGTACGAGCAGGCAGTAAACGAGATGATCGCGAAGACCAGCACGACCTACGCACCGTGGCACATTCTGGAATCCGTCGATAAAAAATATGCCCGCATTAAGGCAATGCAGATTGTGATCGAGGAGCTGGAGAAAGTGCTGGAAGTTCATGAGTAAACTGAACGAAAATTTTATTTATGAAATTCTGTCAGTAGTGGAGGAAATTCCAGAAGGGTGTGTTGCTTCCTATGGACAAATTGCAAAACTTATCGGTCGGGATAAAAATTCCCGGCTGGTGGGGAAAGTGTTGAGTCGGGCTGAATGGTATGGGGAGTATCCCTGCCATCGGGTTGTTAACCGTGCGGGGCGTACCGCTCCTGGCTGGTGGGAGCAGAGGCTTCTTCTGGAAGACGAGGGTGTACAATTCAAGAAAAATGGCTGTGTGGATATGAAAAATTACCAGTGGAAATGTGGAACAGAGTGAAGCCTGACTGAATGTACGGAAGCAGTTTACTCGGAGTGCAAGTGAAATATCAGAAAAAATCCATGAAAAGAGGAAGCATAATTGTATGAATATACTTGTGATTGATGCGCAGGGCGGCGGCATTGGAAAACAGATTGTGAGTGCTTTGAAAAAACGTTATCCGGAGCAGTATATCACCGCGGTGGGAACCAACAGTCTGGCTACTTCTTCCATGTTAAAAGCAGGGGCGGATGCGGCAGCCACCGGCGAAAATCCGGTCATTGTGTGCAGCCGTAGAGCCGATGTGATCATCGGACCGGTCGGAATTGTGATTGCGGACGCACTTCTTGGCGAGATTACAGCTGCCATGGCAGCGGCTGTCGGACAAAGTCCGGCAAAGCGCATCCTGGTCCCGGTAAACCACTGCGATAACTATATCGTGGGCGTGACGGACTTAAGCATGGCAAAGCTGATCGAGGGTGTGGTTGCGGAAGTCGGGAAGCTGATGGAACGTGGAAACTGTGTTCGTAAATAAATATTTTGGGATATATAATGCCATAGAATATAAGCTGAAGTTAACTTCACATTCAACTTCTAGTTGCCATATCGGCAAAGTTATGCTATAATTCTTCTCAATTGGACAGCACGAAGCTGTTTTACAGAGGCAGAAGCTTCTGAATGGTGTTTGATTTTACGACGTATTTTTTGAAGAATGTATGCACAGGAAGGCATACGGCTTTTCCAGGAGAAGCCGCTTGCCTTCCTTTATTATTTTTTGAGAAAGAGAGGACTGGATACGATGGACTTACAGGAGTTTTTCAAAGAAAACCCGAAGGTGGCACTTGCTTTTTCCGGCGGTGTGGATTCTTCTTACTTACTTTATGCAGCTATGAAATATGGGGCAGATGTGAAAGCGTACTATGTAAAGGCTCTGTTCCAGCCGCAGTTTGAGATGGATGACGCAATGCGTTTGGCAGAGCAGTTAAAGGCTCCGGTCCGTGTGCTGCGTGCCGATGTGCTGTCTGACCCGCTGGTAGTTTCCAATCCGTCTAACCGTTGCTATTATTGCAAGAAGGTCATCTTTAACATGATCATGAAGGCAGCTGCAGAGGATGGTTATACGGTATTGCTGGACGGAACCAATGCTTCTGACGATGCGGGAGACCGCCCGGGCATGAAAGCATTGCAGGAGCTGCAGGTAAAGTCTCCGCTTAGAGAGTGCGGTCTGGTAAAATCTGAGATCCGCCAGCTTTCCAAAGAGGGTGGCCTTTTCACCTGGGACAAACCGTCTTATGCATGTCTGGCAACCCGTATCCCGACCGGTTGCGAGATTACGGCGGAGAAGCTTCAGAAGACCGAGGCAGCAGAGAATTTCATGTTCTCCCTTGGCTTCAGCGATTTCCGTGTGCGCATGATGCCAAACGGTGCGGCAAGATTGCAGGTTCCTGCCGCCCAGCTTCCGCTTGTAATGGAAAAGCACGAAGAGATTCTGGCAGAGCTTAAGAAAAGCTATCCGGCAGTGCTTCTGGACCTGGAGGTTCGCGGATGAATAGTGAGATCAGAAAAACATTAGAGGCCGTGAAAAACGGTGAACTTTCGGTTGATGATGCGCTCCTTGCCATCAAAAAGGAGCCATTTGAGGATATCGGTTATGCCAAAGTAGACCTGCACCGTGGAATTCGCCAGGGTGCCGCAGAGGTGATCTACGGAGCCGGAAAGACACCGGAGCAGATGATCGGAATTATCGGAGCAATGCTGGAGCATGAGGTGCAGACCATCCTGATCACCCGGCTTTCACCGGAAAAGGCAGAAGAAATCCAAAAAACTTATCCTCAGCTGGATTACCGGAAGGATGCAAAGATTGGTACGATCGGACAGTTCCCGGCAGCAGACGGCATGGGAAAAATCGTGGTGGCAACAGCAGGAACCTCGGACATTCCGGTAGCTGAGGAGGCTGCACTGACTGCGGAAGCACATGGAAATGAGGTTGTGCGTCTGTACGATGTAGGCGTGGCCGGACTTCACCGCCTGTTAGCGCATATGGATGATATCATGAGTGCATCGGTGATCATTGCCATTGCCGGAATGGAGGGAGCACTCGCCAGTGTGATCGGAGGCCTGGCAGATTGTCCGGTCATTGCCGTGCCGACCAGCATCGGATATGGTGCGTCCTTTGGCGGCGTTTCTGCACTGTTATCGATGCTGAATTCTTGTGCCAGCGGGGTATCGGTGGTAAATATCGATAATGGTTTTGGCGCCGGATACCTGGCAAGCATGATCAATCATATGGCTGAGGCGAAAAAATAAAGAGTAGTTAAAGAACGGAGAAGAAATAGATGAAAACATTATATTTACAGTGTAACATGGGTGCTGCGGGCGATATGCTGACTGCTGCACTGTTAGAGCTAGTGCCAGATCCAGATGCTGTGGTAGCGGAATTAAACGGTCTGGGAATCCCGGGTGTGGAGTTTGTGAAGGAGCCGATGAGCAAGTGCGGTATTGGCGGAACCCATATGAGCGTGAAGGTGCATGGAGAGGAAGAGTCGGAGGAGATGTTCCACCACCATCACGACCATGACAGCATTGAAAAAACTGACAAGTCCGGTCACGACCATGAGAATCAAAACAATCTTAATTGTGCCGAGGAATGTGCGAGCCATGTTCATGACCACAGCCATGAGGAGCATGACCACCACCACGATCATGAGCATATGCACGAAGGCCATGCACATGATCACGACCATACTCATGAGCATACACATGATCACGCACACCATCATCACCACAGCAGTCTCCATGACATCGGGCACATTGTGTGCGACCATCTGAATCTTCCAGAGCAGGTGAAACAGGATGTTATGGCAGTCTATGGTCTGATCGCTGAGGCGGAGAGTCATGCGCACGGAGTTCCGGTAACGGAGATCCACTTCCACGAGGTGGGTACCATGGATGCCATTGCAGACATCACGGCGGCTTGTCTGCTGATGAACCGCATCGCCCCGGATCAGGTCATCGTTTCCCCGGTTCATGTGGGAAGCGGACAGGTACGCTGTGCCCATGGCATTTTACCAGTTCCGGCTCCGGCTACCGCGTACATTTTAAATGGAGTGCCGATTTACGGCGGAGCAGTAAAGGGTGAGCTTTGCACACCGACCGGTGCTGCGCTCTTAAAGCATTTTGCAACCCGCTTTGGCGATATGCCGGTGATGCGCACCGAGGCAATCGGCTACGGCATGGGTAAGAAAGATTTTGAGGTGGCAAACTGCGTCCGCGCGATTCTTGGTGAGACAGAGGATGCCGGCGATACGGTTGCACAGCTGGAATGCAACGTGGATGACATGACTGCGGAAGAACTTAGTTTTGCCATGGAAACCATTCTGGCAGCTGGTGCGCTGGAGGTTTACACGGTGCCGGTTGGCATGAAAAAATCCAGACCGGGTACGCTGTTGAGTGTACTGTGCCATGAGGACCAGAAGCAAAAACTGGTGCAGGTGATCTTTAAAAATACGACAACGATCGGCGTGCGGGAGCACAGCTGCAGCCGCTACACGTTACAGCGCAGCTTTGAGACCGTACATACACCATACGGAGATGTCCAGAAGAAAATTTCTTCCGGTTATGGGGTAAAGCGGGAGAAATATGAGTATGAGGATCTGGCACGGATCGCCAGAGAGCAGGGGATGTCTCTTGCTGAAGTGAAGAAGCAGGTTTTATAAAACAGGGATGCAGCTGTGGGAAGCAGCCGCGGGAATGAAACGGCAGAAAGCAGCCCGAAAGAAGGAAGGCAGCAGAAGCAGCCGCAAAAACAAAATGGCAGCAAAGCTGTCAGGAGATCGGGAGAACAGGAATCGTGCAGGAACAGATGAATCAGGATGAAATTTTGGATACGCTGACGTCTTATTGGACGGACCGTGCGCAAAGCTACAGTGCGCAGAATATTGCGGAGATGAATGACTGGCGGAGGCAGGCATGGAGGGAGCTGATTCTTTCCCATGGACCACAAAAAGAATGCCTGCGCGTGCTGGATATTGGAACAGGCCCAGGCTTTTTTGCCATTAATCTGGCGCTTGCCGGGCATGAGGTGACTGCGGTCGATGTGACCGGAGAGATGCTTGCGCATGCGAAACAAAATGCTGAAAGCTATGGTGCAAAGGCAAAGTTTGTCCTTCACCGGGGAGAATTTCTTCCGTTTGAAGATAACAGCTTTGACTTGATCGTCAGCCGCAATGTGGTCTGGAACCTGGAGTACCCGGAGCAGGCGCTTTCGGAATGGGCGCGTGTTCTTGCACCGGGCGGCCGTATGGTTTATTTTGATGCCAACTGGTATCTGTATCTTTACGACGATGAACTCCGTGCGCAGAAAAAGGCAGCAGAGCAGGCTTTCCGCGCGAAGTATCCGGTGCACAATTATGCCGGAAATCTTCCGAAATCGCGGATTCTGGAGCTGGAGCAGACGGCATATTCCCTTCCTCTTTCCAAAGAAAAAAGACCGGAATGGGACAGGGCTGTGTTAGAAAGGCTGGGAATGCAGATTATAAAGGTGATTGACGATATTGGACCGGGGGTGCAGGATCCGCTGGACTGGGAGCGAGACCATCCGATCCATACGTTTATGATCTGTGCGGAAAAACCAGAAACCTAGACGGAATTTTGCTGCGTGCACACAGGCATGCATGGCAGCAGGAAGAGGTCCGATTGTACTGGGACGATGAAAGATAGGAGAAATTGCCGGGAAAGGGGGAATGGCTATGTCAGTTTTACACAGTGTACGGGAAAAACATCCTGCATGCGGATATGCGCTGAGACGGATCATTGCGCTCATTCCGGTACTGCTCGGTGTGACATTTCTGACATACGGTCTGATGTATCTTTCTCCGAAGGATCCGGTCGAGATGATGCTCCAGGGGCAGGGCACGGCACCGGCTCCGGAGGTCGTAGAAGCAATGCGGCATCAGCTTGGCTTAGACCGTCCATTTCTGGTTCAGTATGTGGACTGGCTCTCTTGCTTTGTCCGCGGCGATATGGGAGTATCGTATCTGGATGGTGCTCCGGTGGCTGGGAAATTGTTGTCCGCGCTGCCGAATACCTTGAAACTGACGGCGGCATCGGTGCTTGTGACGGTTCTTTTTTCGCTTCCGCTTGGTGTCCTGACTGCTGTGAAACAGGGAAAACCGGTAGATATCAGCATTCGTTTTCTGAGTTTTATCGGCAACAGCCTGCCCAACTACATTGTGTCACTGCTGCTTTTGTATGTTCTGGCGCTGAAGCTGGATTGGTTCCCGATCCTTTCTACAGGTTCCTGGGACAGTCTGGTGCTTCCGACGCTGGCGCTGGCGATTCCTATGACCGGAAAATATATCCGGCAGGTGCGGGCAGCCGTGCTGGAGCAATTGAGAAAATCTTATGTGGATGGCGCGTATTCCCGGGGCCTGGCTCCGGGAATTGTACTGTTTTCTTATGTGCTGCGCAATGCCATGACAACAATTTTGACGTTATTGTCCATGTCGGTGGGTTCTCTTTTAGGAGGAACGGCCGCCATTGAAGTGATCTTTTCCCTGCCGGGAATGGGATATATGGTAACCAGTGCGGTTACTTCCCGCGATTACCCGGTCATCCAGGCGTTTGTTGTCTGGATGAGTGTGATCTATCTGCTCATCAATCTGTTGACAGATTTCTTCTATTTTTATATGGATCCGCGGATTAACGCCGGAATGGAGGAGGGGGCATGAAGCATTCAAAAACCTGGGCAAAAAGAAAAATGATGGTTTACCTGCTCTTGTTTCTTGCACTTTGTTTATTTAGTCTGGTTTCGGCGCGTCTGGCTCCGCACGATGCGGAACTGGTAGATTTGCTTGCGGCAAAACATCCGCCGGATGCGGAATATCCGATGGGGACAGATGGACTGGGACGATGCATTTTATCCCGGATTCTGGCAGGAGCGTACAGCTCCATCTTTGCTTCGCTTTTGATCGTAGTATTATCTATGTTTATTGGTTGTACTATAGGGATGGTCAGCGGGTATGCAGGCGGCATCGCAGATGAAATCCTGATGCGGGTTGTCGATATTTTCCTTGCATTTCCGGGCATTGTGTTATCGATCGCAGTAGCAGGGATGTTAGGGCCAGGGCTGAAAAACGGGATTTTTGCATTAGCGGCAACGGGCTGGACGCAGTATGCACGCCTGACACGCAGCTATGTGCTTTCCATCCGGCAGGAAAATTATGTCAAGGCGGAAATCTTAAATGGCCAGAGCAGTGGGTCTATTTTGCTGCGGCATGTATTTCCCAATGCCATCCGGCCAGTCGTTGTGACCGGAACGCTGCATTTGAGCAGTGCTATGCTGAGTATTTCCGGACTGAGCTTTCTCGGACTCGGCTCCTCCACCGCGGAGTGGGGCAGCATGCTTTCGGAAGGACGCAGTCTGATGCAGCAGTGTCCGTGGATTGTTTTGTATCCGGCGCTTGCGATTTTTCTGGTCACGATTCTGTTTAACCTGCTGGGAGACAGCGTGCGGGATGTGCTGGACCCGGGCCGGTAGAGACAAGTTGTACGATTGTTGCTGTGAAAGGCCGCAACAGATGTTGGGAAGGTTGCAGACAGATATATGGAGACAAGGGCAGATATGAAAACAGATGGACACCGGCAATTTGGAAGTGAAACAGGAAATCGGAGAGTTTGGGATTTCAGATAGAATGAAAAGGAGAGTAGAAATGAAAAAAACAACAATTGCATGTCTGATCATGCTGGCGGTTCTGACGCTGACAGCATGTGGCAGTAAAACGGCTGGGGGCGTTGGAAGTGAAGCTGGATCGAATGCAGCAACCATGAACGGGAAGACCCCGGGCGCTGCAGCAGGCGCTCCGGAAGGTTCTGCTGGAAAAAAAGATGCGAATGCGTCCAGCAATTTGGAGGCTGGCACAGACACACGCAGCAATTTTGTCTTCGGTGATTATGTCGGCAATGTTGACCCGGCTTCGGGAGCGTATGCCTGGGTCGGCATGCGTACCGGTGTCATGGAATCATTATTCCGGTTCGATGAAAATTTAAATGTGGAAAAAAATCTGGTAAAGGAGTATTCCGTTTCAGACGATGGACTGGCCTGGACTATTGAACTGCGCGACGGGGTACTTTTCCAGAGTGGAAATCCCGTGGATGCGGAAGCGGTAAAGGCCTCTCTGTTACGGACCTGCTCCATGCAGAGCCGTGCGGCGCAGGAATTGAATATCGCATCCATCGACGCAGAGGGCAATACATTAAAAATCACAACCAACACGCCGAATCCGGTTTTGCCGAACTGTCTGTGCGACCCATATTCCGGCATTGTGGATGTGAAAAGCCTGGATGATGCGGGCAACGCAACAATAGGAACCGGACCATTTAAGCTGGTGGAATATGTTGAAAACCAGCGCATGGAACTGGATGCCTTTGATGATTACTGGGGTGGAAGACCGGCAAGCAAGCATGTGACGATCCGCGCCATCAATGATCTGGACGCTTCCAGTATGGCGCTGCAGAAAGGGGAACTGGATGCCTGCTACGGTTTGTCTTACGATGCACGCGACCTGTTTGACGGTACAAAGGGCTTCAAGATTTCCCAGGCTGCGACCTCCCGTGTATACAAGATTTATTTTAATCTGGAACATGAATTTACCGGTGATCCTGCATTCCGGAAAGCCATCTGCATGGCAGTGGACCGTGAAAATTACGCGAAGGTGCTGGTAAACGGAGCGGGAACTCCGACGAAAACCACGTTTCCGGCGGTTACGGCATTCAGCGATGAAGCATCTCTGGCCAACGTCCCGGATTTCGATATGGAGGGCGCAAAAAAACTGTTGGAGGAACATGGTTACAGGGACTCGGATGGAGATGGAATTCTGGACAAAGACGGAGAAAAAGTTTCTCTCCAGATCATTACCTATGGACGAACCGGTCTGCCGCAGAGCAGTCAGGCGCTGCAGTCTGCTTTAAGCCAGCTTGGCATTGAGGCAAGTGTAGAGCAGTTAGACAGCACCGAAGACCGCGGCCATGCAGGAACCTTTGATTTAAGTGTATACGCAGAGGTAACGCTTCCGACTGGTGATCCGTATTCTTATCTGATGAACAGCTACGGAACGGACGGTACCAACAATTTTGGTAGATATTCCAATGCAGAGGTCGATGCCCTGCTTGGAGAACTTGCCGTGGAATTTGATACCGGCAGGCGTGCGGAGCTTGCAAAGCAGATCGACAAGACCGTGCTGGCTGATAACTCCTATTGCAATATGTTTCATTTAAATATGTATATGGCGATGAAGGATACGGTTGAGGGACTGGAGCAGTCACCGGTGGATTATTATCATATTACGGCGCAGACCTGCGTGAAGTAGCGAAAGGAATGGTTTGTGTCAGGCAGGTCCGTGTATCCGTGGATTATGATGAAACAGAGTAAGGTTGCCTTGCTGGAAAAGGGAAAGCAGATGCCAGTGGAGAGGAGGGGATTTGGTGGAGCAGAAAATGCAGCTGAAGTGTGCAAGACCGTTGGAGCAGGATGTGCAGCCGGAATGTGTAATGCAGCCGGAGCAGGAAGCGCAGCCAGAATGTGTAATGCAGCCGGAGCAGGAAAGCTGGCCTGAACAAAATGCATTGCTGGAATTAAAAAATCTGTCAGTGCGCTATGCAGATGGTTCCGATTCTGTTCTGCAGGGAATCAGCCTTTCGCTGCATGCTGCGGAAATTGTCTGCGTGATCGGGGAAAGCGGATCGGGGAAGAGCACGCTGTTTCAGTCAATCCTTCAACTTCAGGACCGGGTGATGGTCACGGAGGGAAGGGTGCTGTTTCGGGGAGAGAGTTTGTGTGAGTCAGCTGCCCGGAAACTTCGGAGAACAAACGCTTCTGGATCTGCAGATCATTTTTCAGCAGGGAAAGAAGCCTGCCGGACTGCGGACAGACGACTTTGGAACCGGAGAAAAAGGCGGTTTGGAACCGGCGGGCTTTGCAGCATCCGGGGTACCGGAATCGGCGTCGTGTTTCAGGAGCCGGGCGTATCGCTCGATCCTACCCGCAAAATCTGGCGGCAGTTTTACGATGCCATGCATGCACATGACAAAAGCGTGCGAAAAGCGGATGCGAGAAAGCAGGCAAAATTGCTTCTGGAACAAATGGAATTTTCAGATCCCGACCGGATTCTCGACAGCTGCCCGGTGCAGCTGTCTGGTGGTATGAATCAGCGGGTAGCTATCGCATTAGCGATGGTTCTAAAGCCAGATGTTCTTCTGGCTGACGAGCCGACCAGTGCACTGGATGTTACCGTACAGGCACAGGTGATTAAAGAACTGCTGGAGCTGCGCCGGCAATATAAAACGGCCATTCTTCTGATCACGCATAATATGGGAGTCGCTGCGAAGATGGCAGACCGGATCGTGGTGATGAAAGATGGGCAGATCGTGGAGTGCGGTACCAGGGAAGAGATTTTGAAACATCCGAAGCATCCGTACACCCGGGAACTGCTGGCAGCAGTTCCAAAACTTATGAAGACGGCAGGCGCATGTGGATAGTTTCTTTGGGCGCGCATTGGGATGCTGCCGGGCGTGTGTGCGTGGCCAGCAACACTTGCCAGCCAAGATTTACGGGTAAGGAAGACCATTGCCGTGCACGTGCGTGGCCAGCAACATGGACGATTCGGGAGGTGATAATTTTGCAGTCAGACATGCAGCCGATACTGGAAGTATCACATATCACAAAAACATTTCATGAGCATGGCGGCAGGCGGTTTTGTGCAGTCAACGACATTTCCCTTACTGTGAGACCGGGCGAGTGTGTTGGAATTGTCGGAGAGAGCGGTTCTGGAAAGTCGACTCTGGCACGCATTGTTACCCGCCTGGTCTTGCCGGACAGCGGTTCAGTAAAGCTGTGCGGAACGGAGCTGACTACAGCAAAGGGAGCTGCCCTGCGTGCGGCTTACCGGAACATAAAGATGATCTTTCAAGAGCCGAGAAGCTCGTTTGATCCGCGCTTAACACTGGGGGAAAGCATTTGCGAAGCCCTAAAGCCGGTCATGCCGGACAAAAAAGCACGCAGGGAAGAGGCTGGGCGGCTGCTTTGCAGTGTCAGCCTGGATGAAAGCTTTCTCGGCCTTTACCCGGGACAGGTCAGCGGCGGGGAATGCCAGCGTGCCGCGATCGCGCGGGCGCTTGCACAAACCCCAAAGCTTTTGATCTGTGATGAAGCGACCTCTGCGCTGGATGTGTCTGTGCAGGCGCAGATCATAGCGCTTTTGAATGAGATCCGGCAGAATCAGCAACTCTCAATTTTATTTATTTCTCACGATCTCGCACTGGTCAGCAGCTTTTGCGACCGGCTTTATGTTCTTTATAAGGGAAGGGTTGTAGAAGAAGGGGAGACTGCGCAGGTGATCCAAAACCCCAGACAGCCGTATACGAAAAAACTGATCGATTCGGTGCTGTCTGTGTAATGGCAATAACGGTGTAAATTAATAGGGCAGAAAGTGTAGGAATTGCTAATTACCTGCGTATTCATTTCGAATTGCAGGAATGGAAGATATTAGAAAAGGAAGATATCCGAAGATATTTACAGAAAGGAAATTTTGTAATGTTAACACAGGAACAGATCAACAAAGACTGGACCGTCCGGTCTGATAATTATAACAATTATGTTGAGGAGGAATTTGCCACGGACCGTCCGAAAAAATGGCTGGAACTGATTGAGTCCCAGGCACCGGACAGCCGTCCGCTCCGGATTCTGGATGCCGGATGCGGTCCGGGCTTTTTTTCTGTCCTGTTATCAAAGGCCGGACACCAGGTGACGGGCATTGACGGTTCCGAAGGAATGCTGGAGCACGCCAGAAAAAATGCGGAACATTACAGGGTATCACCGGAGCTTTTGAAGGGAGATTTCGGTGCCCTGCCATTTCCAGACGATACCTTTGATCTGGTGGTCAGCCGGAATGTGACCCACATCATAAGAGAGCATCTGAAGGTATACGGGGAGTGGCTGCGGGTCTTAAAACCGGGCGGCGTGCTCCTGATCTTCGATGCCAACTGGCATCTGCCGTATCAGCTGGGACCGGTGCGGGACGAGGCGATCCGCCGCGAGCGCGAAGGTCTGGAAAAATACGGAAGGGGCTATACCCATGACGGTTCCTACGAATACATCGACAGTGAACTGGAGCCGGAAAATTACCGGGTATTCGGAAACGCGCAGCGCCCGGATTTCGACATGGGCGTGCTCAGACAGCTCCCGTGTACCGATATCTCCTTTGTGCGGGATGTCACGAAAGAACTCTGGAGCGAACGCGAGAAGTTCTTTTACGCCGCAACACCGCTGTATATGCTGCGGGCGGTGAAAAAACGGACGAAATAGTGGGATATTTATTTGGAAAAGCGGAGAAAATTTCAACACAAAAGAAAGCGCTTTTGATCACGGGTGCATGACAGACGGGAAAAACATTTGCAATCCGGCAGTATGCGAAAAGCACAGGGAAAAATCTGGCTGAAAGAAGCCGGTGTGGCATTGCCGGTGTATTGTGCTTCGGAACCAGCATTGCGGCGTTCACAAAATCTTCACAAAAAAATTAGCACTCACCTCTTGACAGTGCTAATAATGCGTGCTATAGTACATGTAGAACAAAGGAAGGGGATACAGAGGGAACAAAGAAAGAGGTTCCCGGAGGTCTCTGAAAGATCCTGGTTCCAAAGAAACAAGGTTGAGCATAGATAGAAAAGGAGAGATGACTTATGTTAATGCCGAGTATTTTTGGTGAGGATATGTTTGATGACTTTATGAGAGATTTTCCATTCTTCGATGAGAATGCAGGTAATAAAATAGAGAAGAAACTTTACGGACGTCATGCAAAGAATATGATGAAGACCGATATCAAGGAACAGGAAGACGGCTACGAGCTGGAGATGGATCTTCCGGGATTCACAAAAGACGAGATTACCGCAGAGCTGAAAGATGGTTACTTAACCATCAGCGCATCCAAGGGACTTGATAAGGACGAGCAGGAGAAAGAAACCGGTAAGTATATCCGCCGTGAACGTTACGCGGGTGCGTGCCAGCGTTCCTTCTATGTAGGTGAAGATATCACCGAGCAGGACATTAAGGCAGAGTTCAAGCATGGTATCCTGAAACTGTTCGTTCCGAAGAAGGAAGCACAGCCGAAGGTAGAAAATAAAAAATACGTAGCCATTGAAGGCTAATACAAATGACTGAAACTTCCCCGGAAAACAGTAAGGCTGCCTGGCCGGGGAAGAAACCGCAGCCATAATTATAGAAGACTGAATTTGATAATAAGTAAATTTTAGATAGATAAAGGAGAGATGACTTATGTTAATGCCGAGTATTTTTGGTGAGGATATGTTTGATGAATTTATGAGAGGTTTCCCGTTCTTCGATAACAGCGCAGAGAACAACGTTGAGAAGAAACTATATGGTCACAACGCCAAGAACGTTATGAAAACCGATATCAAAGAGCTGGAAGGCGGCTATGAGCTGGAGATCGATCTTCCGGGATTCACGAAAGAGGAAGTCACCGCAGAACTGAAGGATGGCTATTTAACCATCAGTGCCGCTAAGGGACTTGATAAGGATGAGCAGGAGAAAGAAACCGGTAAGTATATCCGCCGTGAACGTTATGCCGGTGCGTGCCAGCGTTCCTTCTACGTTGGTGAAGATGTGACCGAGCAGGACATCAAGGCAGAGTTCAAGCATGGTATGCTGAAGCTGTTTGTTCCGAAGAAGGAAGCAAAACCGGCTGTAGAAACCAAGAAATATGTTACCATTGAAGGCTGATGCGTAAGCAGGCTGAGATGGCAGCAGAACCGCATGAGAGAAAGTGAATAAAAAGTCCACGGGCCAGTAAATGTGCTGGTCCGTGGACTTTTTGCGTGCTTGTAAAAGCCAGCGTCCGGTTGCTGTCCCATATCTGCATTTGGAATCTTAAGAAAAAAGTTTCCTTTCTTCATAAAACGATGACAATTTGGACACAATTTTATTGTTCAATAGGAGTGGCTGTAGAGATAGACACAGTTACAGATCGCATATGCATCAGCAGCCGGAAATGTTTTCAGATCGAGGAAAAACAGATTCCGTCTGCTGAAAAAAGAAAGGTTGGTTAAAATGAAAAAAAGAGCATTGATTATGATGAGTACCGCAATGGTCATGGTATTTGCAGCAGCTTGTTCTTCAAAAAATACCCCGTCTGCTACAGCAGGTGAGACAACGGCTGCAGTGGCAGAGACAACACAGCAGGAGACCACAAAGGCAGAAAGCACAGCCGCTGCTGAGAGTCTGAACACAGATGAAGCAAAGGATTCAGAGGAATCTAAGGCAGATTCTGCCGCAGATCAGGAAGAAGCAAGCATGACAGGCACGATCAGCGATATCAAGGATTTCATGTTTACCATCACATTTGATGGTCAGGATTACGGCTTCAGCTTTGATCAGAATGAGAAGCCACAGGGGTTAGACAGTGTGAAGGATGGTGATACCGTGATGGTAACCTATACCGGTACGGTAAATACCGTGGATGCCTTCACCGGAAAAATCCTTTCTGTTGAAAAAGTAGACTAAGAGGAAAACGTTTGGCAGGTCTGTACAGTGAATGTTCAGATCTGCCAAATAACATTATATGCTTCAGGAAGCACTGTAGGAATCTACCGTAATGGTATAGCAGCTGCTTCCTTTTTTTATTACCGTTCCGTCCCTCTTTTTGATGGTGACGTTTGCACTGCCCTCACCGCCGTTGCTTCCGCTCTTGCCCCAGCCGCGTTTGTTGGCATTTCCGGTGCATTTTAAGAAGAAGTCATTGAATCAACTGTACGAGTGCGAAAAAAAATGGTATGATGCAAGAAAGCAGAAAAACGGGCTGACTGGACTGGAGGACCGGATATGCTGACTGGACTCCGGAGCAGATTATTATCTGACCAAGCCCTTTGAAAATGAGGAGCTGCTGCTATCCAAGGTCTGGGGCTACGATGCGGGTGTAGGAGAGAGGGAAAACAGCTTTATCGTTGAGTTTTAAGGATAATAGAGTAATGATCAGACAAAATCTCATATAAAGGGGGAACCAATCATGGCAGATTATATTATGGCACTGGACGCGGGGACAACCAGCAACCGCTGTATTCTTTTCAATAAAAAGGGCGAGATCTGCAGCATGGCGCAGCGGGAATTTCACCAGTATTTTCCACAACCTGGCTGGGTGGAGCATGACGCGGATGAGATCTGGGCCAGCATGCTGGGAGTGGCCGTGGAGGCTATGAGCCGCATTGGCGCAGAAGCAGCAGACATTGCGGCGATCGGTATCACCAATCAGAGAGAAACCACCATTGTATGGGATAAGGAGACCGGTGAACCCATTGCCCACGCCATTGTCTGGCAGTGCCGCCGTACCGCAGCCTACTGCGATTCCCTGAAGGAACAGGGCTATATGGACAGCTTCCGGAAGAAAACGGGACTTGTCATTGACGCGTATTTTTCCGCTACCAAGATCAAATGGCTGTTAGACCATGTGCCGGGAGCAAGGGAGCGGGCGGAGAAGGGTGAGCTTTTGTTTGGCACAGTGGAAACCTGGCTGATCTGGAAGCTGACCAAGGGCGCGGTACATGTAACCGATTACTCCAATGCTTCCCGCACGATGCTGTTCAATATCAATACTCTGCAGTGGGATGATGAAATCTTAAAGATCCTGGATATTCCGAAATGCATGCTGCCGGAGCCGAAGCCGTCAAGCTGCGTATACGGGGAGACAGAGCCTTCTTATCTGGGCGGAGCCATTCCTATTGCCGGGGCAGCGGGAGACCAGCAGGCGGCGCTGTTCGGTCAGACCTGTTTTGAGGCGGGTGAAGCGAAGAATACCTATGGAACAGGCTGTTTCCTGCTCATGAATACCGGAGAAAAGCCGGTATTCTCCCGAAATGGGCTGGTCACCACCATTGCCTGGGGACTGGACGGAAGGGTGAATTATGCGCTGGAGGGTTCCATCTTCGTAGCCGGGGCGGCGGTCCAGTGGCTGCGGGATGAGCTGCGGCTGATCGATTCGGCAGAGGATTCCGAGTATATGGCAAAAAAAGTGAAGGATACCAACGGCTGCTACGTGGTTCCGGCCTTCACCGGCCTTGGGGCGCCGCATTGGGATCAGTACGCCAGAGGAACTATTGTGGGTATTACCCGGGGCGTGAACAAATACCACATCATCCGGGCCACGCTGGAGTCTATCGCCTACCAGGTACACGACGTACTGGTGGCCATGAAAGCGGATTCCGGTATTGACCTGACTTCCCTGAAGGTAGATGGCGGAGCCAGTGCCAACAATTTCCTGATGCAGACCCAGGCAGACTTCATCCAGGCACCGGTCAGACGCCCGGCCTGTGTGGAAACAACAGCCATGGGTGCGGCCTATCTGGCAGGTCTGGCCGTCGGTTACTGGAAGAATCAGGAGGAAGTTAAGGAAAATCAGGAAATAGACCGGATCTTTACGCCGGAGCTGGATGAAAAGACCCGCAGGACTATGGTCCGCGGGTGGGAGAAAGCAGTGCGCTACGCATACGGCTGGGCGCGGGAACGCTGAGTGCCACAACAGGATCAGGCTGTCGGAAGTGCAATTTGGCGATAAAAAACACCGGAGCGCTGGGCAGAAGGATCAGGACTCCGGCGGTGCAAAAAAGTCGCGTTCAATAAACAGGCATACACTGTCGACAAAGCTGTCCGGGTCACAGGGTTCTTCCTGATCGAGATAGCATTGTACAATATTAAAATAGAAATCTGTCATCAGGCTGGTGAATATAGGGGCAGGAAGCTTCAAGCGGTAGCCCTTTTGTTCAGCAGCCTGAATTTTATCATTCATAATGCGGATGAGGCCGGTGCGGATGATGCGCATCAGGTCACCATCCTGATTGGCACGGTAGATTTTCTGGTACAGAATCCGGTTCTCGCCGATAAGACGCAGCAGGATCAGCAGGAAATCCCGCACGGAAGAGCGGTTGATGAAATACATGACATCTTCATCCAGGCCAAGCTCATCTACCATGGAGCCAAGGCAGTAATGGAGCAGGTCATATTTATCCTCAAAATAGCGGTAAAACGTAGACCGGGAAATCAACGCGGTATTGCAGATGTCGGTCAGTGTGAGCTGTTCAAAGGGCAGGGCTGCAAGCTGGGAAAAGAGAGCACCCTTTAAAAGCGCATAGGTGCGGCGTGCGGTAATGCTGGTTTTCCGGGATGTAGACTGTGCCATGATAACCTCCGTGATTGATGAATTTGCGCATGAAAAACAGAATGGGTTCATAATGTATAATTCTGGACAAATCTAAAAAAGGTGTTTCATTATGAACATTCCAAATAAAACTGATACTTGTGTATTTTAACATATACATAGATAATAATGCAAGAAAATGAAGCGGAATTCAGGAGGTTTCTATGGATTATCGAGATAAATTGCACAAAAACAAGGGGTTCTTAACGACTCCTATAGGTGTCGCATTTTTGGCGGCAGGACTTATGCTGCTGTCTTACCCGGTGCCGGTGCTGGCGGCTGCTTCTACCATTGAGGCAGGAAGTGGTGCTGTGGCAGAGACAAAGCCGGCGTCTGTATATGGAACGACAACAGTAATCGATTCAGAAGAAACAGAAACGGCTCGCGCAAACTGGGTAAAGGAGGGGAACGACTGGTATTATCTCCTGCCAGACGGAAGCAGGAACCGGCAGGATCTCCAGTTTGACAATGCCCTTTATAAATTTAACTGGAACGGCTCTTTAAAGACTGCCCAGTGGGTACCGAATACCGGCGGCGGTGCTTATCCGGTGTTCTGTTACGATGAGAAAACACAGTTCTTGTTCGATCAACTAAATGACGAGAAGCGGAATCTGTATTTTGAGGAATACCCGGACCGGGAAGAAGACTACAGTGGTGATGAAAAGACGCAGTACGACCGTTATGCCGGATTCCTCATGGATGAAAAGCTGAATCAGGCAGCAGCTTACCGTCTGGAAGCGGCTCTGGTCAATGGCTACAGCGGTGATGCGATTCCCGGTGAGGGAACCTTAAAGAATTACCTGGAAAAAATTTCCTACCGGAAAAATTCCAGCTGCCGAGAACTTTACCTGCGGGGGCGGGAGGATGCGGATGACGCCTTTGACAAGCTCATCGGCAAGACTCAGGACAAATACGATTCCAGCGGAAAACGGAAAGATTCCCTGGAGTATTACCGGCGTATCGGCATGGCACATGCGGAGAAAGACGGAGAACACTATTTTATGGTGATCCTGATGCGGTAGAAATGAAAAGAAAAAGGGAAAGAGGAGCAGAGATCAGATATGAAAGACAAAAAATCTCTGAAAGAGAAATTGAAAGCGCATCTGCCCCACAAAAGGGGAATGGAAGAGCAGCAGAAGAAAGGCACGGAGGATACCGGCTTTACCATTCGCCTGGCGCGTTTTATCATTGAAAAGCGTGCCTGGATCGAGTCGCTGTTCATTGCGGGCTGTATTTTCAGTGCGGTAGCCATGCTGTTTGTGAATGTAAACTACGATCTGACAAAATATGTTCCTTCCACGGCCCAGTCCAGCATGGGACTGGATGTGATGAAGAAGGAGTTTGGATATCCGGGAACAGCCCGGCTGATGCTAAAGGATGTAAGCCTGTACGAGGCGAAGCAATATAAAGATAAGATCCAGGCCATTGACGGTGTGGATCAGGTCCTCTGGTGCGACACCACGGTCAATGTCTATGCAGGAGAAGATTTCATCAATATGGATGATATCAAAGACTACTACAAAGACCGCTGTGCGGTTATGGATATCACTTTTGATGAGGAATCAGATTCCCCGAAGACCGAGACAGCTATCGATGAGATGAAAGCCATCACCGGAGACAAGGGCTGCTATGTCGGTATGGCAGTGCAGAACAAATCCCTGATCCAGACTACCCATGAGGAGATGAACAAGATCCTGGTGGTCGCGGTCATCATGATTTTTGTGGTACTTTGTCTGGCGACCACTGCATGGACAGAGCCGATCCTGTTTTTGCTGGTTATGGGTGTGGCAGTGCTTTTGAATAAGGGAACCAATATATTCATCGGTACGATTTCCTTTCTGACCGATAATGTAGCCATCATTTTACAGCTGGCAACCTCCATGGACTATTCCATTTTCCTGCTGGATGCCTACATGAACTGGCGTGATACCGGACTTTCGGAGGAGGAAGCAATCGTCAAGGCAGTTGAGGAAGCGATCAACTCCATTTTTGCCAGCAGCCTGACTACCGTAGTCGGCTTTCTGGCGTTAGTTACCATGAAATTCAACATTGGCTTTGATATGGGACTGGTTCTGGCAAAGGGTATCATATTCAGTCTGCTGACGGTGGTACTGTTCATGCCGGCCATGATCCTGAAATTTACCAGATGGAATGATAAGACCAAGCACCGTTCCTTCTTTCCGGACTTTACAAGGCTTGGAAGGGGCGTGTACCGCATCCGTTATCTGGTTCTGGCGGCAGTGCTTCTCATTACCCCGCCTGCTTATGTGGCTCAGCAGATGAACAATTTTCAGTACGGAAACAGCGCTGTGGGCGGTGCTCCGGGAACTCAGGTATATGCGGATGACCAGGAGATCACCGCAAAGTTCGGCCGAAGCAACATGATGCTTCTGATCTATCCGAACACGGACCCGGTGGCAGAAAAGAGGCTGTCCGATGAACTGGAAGATCTTCCATATGTAAAGAGTGTAACTTCCATGGCCAACACACTGCCGGAGGGCATACCGGAGGATTTCCTTCCGGATTCTACCGTCAGCCAGCTTCACACGAAGGACACGGCACGGATGCTTTTATACATAAGAACCAAGGGCGAGAGTGACAAATCCTTCGAATATACGGATCAGATCCGGGATCTCATGAAGAAATATTATCCGGAGCATTCGTACGTGGTCGGAGAGACACCGTCTACCCAGGATATAAAGGAAACAATTACGGACGATAACGCCCGGGTAAATCTGCTGACACTGCTGGGCGTATTCCTGGTTGTAGCCTTCAGCTTTAAGTCAGTGATGATCCCGATCGTGGTCATGATCCCGATTGAAGTTGCCATCTTCATCAACATGGCGGTTCCGTATGTGCAGGGCGTGGATATGATCTACATGGGCTACATTATTGTCAGCAGTATCCAGATGGGTGCGACGGTAGACTATTCAATCCTGCTTACCAACAATTATATCGCGAAGCGTGCAACACTTTCGAAGAAGGAGGCCTGCATTGAGGCGGTGACCCGGTCCTGTTCCTCTATTTTTACATCCGGCGGCATTATCACCCTGGCAGGATATATTGTATATCTGATTTCTACGACGGCGGCCATTGGAGATCTGGGACATCTGATCGGACGAGGAGGCTTCCTGAGTCTGATCCTGGTACTGACGCTGCTTCCGGCACTTCTGGTGCTGACCGACGGACTGGTCATTGAGAAAAAATGGAAAGGCTCCAGAAGAAGAATCCGCGAGCGCTATGTGACCAGAAGGCAGCAGTTCCATGAGCGGGCAGAGCAGATCCGGACGAAGCTGGAAGAACACAGGAAAGAGAAATAAGGGCAGCAGGAGGAGAATGTCATGAAGAAAAGATATCAGAGACTGGGTGTCATGGGGCTGGCGGCAGTTATGGCATGTACCGGCACGGTTCTGCCGGTGCTTGCCGGCCAGGCATCTGTGGCTGTGGATGAAAATATGTATGTAAACCTGGATTACTATGGAAACGTAGACCGGGTCAATGTGGTGAAGGGCTGTGATCTGAATGGCCAGACCACGTTCACCGATTATGGCAATTACACAGCGGTGACCAATATGTCCGATTATACGGAGCCGGTCATTGAGGGAAACAAGGTAACCTGGAACGTGTCGCCGGATTACAGGGGACGCTTTTATTATAAAGGTGAGCTGGATGCGAAGAAGGTGGCACTCCCATGGAATTTTGATGTTTCCTATAAGCTGAACGGTGTGCCGAAAAACGCAGACGAGCTGGCAGGCGCTTCCGGACTCATTGAGATCCACATTGACGCGAAGTTTAACGACAGCGCGGATGTGAATGAATATTATAAGAACAACTTTGTTCTGGCTGTAGCAGTTATGGTGGATACCAATGACTGTTACAGCCTGGAAGCAGACGGCGCTCAGAAGCAGACCATCGGCGGCAACAGCGCCGTTGTGTTTACGGCGCTTCCGGGTGAGGATGGAGACTTCACCGTCCGCATCGGCACCGACAGCTTTGAGACCAGCGGCGTGTTCATGGCCATGACTCCGTTAACCGGCAGTGATTTAGAGCACGTGACCGACTTAAAGGAGGCAAAGGATACCTGGAAAGAGAGCGGTGATCAGATGCACGACAGCATGCAGCAGATGGCTTTGTCTGTTGAGGCCATGCGGGACGGCATCCATTCTTTACAGAACGGCATGAACTCTGCGGAGAGCGCAAGACAGACCTGGAGTGGTTCAAAAGACAGTATTCTGGCAGGCAATGACCGTGCGCTTGAGACCTTAATCGCTGTCTCGGATCAGCTGGAAGCGATGATCCCGCATATCGAGACCGCCAAAGAGGCGGCAGATGTAGCGCATGACAGCCTGGGCGATATCGTAAACACGGTGCGCGAGATGCAGGATCCGTTAAATAAGCTGCACAGTGCACTGAAGGGAATCAAGAGTGGGGCGGAAGATATGTCCGGTCAGGTTTCTCCGCTGAATCAGCTGATGCAGCAGATCATTGCGCTGGACGCAACGCTGCAGGCCAGCGAGCAGGCTTATGTAACGGCTCTTGGAACCATGGGTGTCAGCCTTCAGAATGTGGATGATGACTATTATATGGATGAAGACTGGGAGGTCGATCTTTACGATGACCGTGCTGCCTCCCCGAGCAATGCCGGAAGCACCGGCAATGTATCTGGTGTGGCAGGCGGCATCACCCTGAACCAGCCGGAGCTGCTGCAGACTCTGATGACGAAGAAGGCAGCACTGGAGAAATTGTCCGCAGCCAGCAGCAAACTGGCTTCTGAGCTTTCCGGTCTTTTGGGCGATGTGGCAGATGCAGCCAAATATTCCTCTGAGCTGACCGACAGCCTGGAGATGCTTACCGAGGACACCGCGGCTCTGTACGATTCCATGGACAGCTACTACCCGGATCTGCAGGCAACACTGGATGACTCCGAGGAACTGATGAACCGGACCACCGAGGCACTGAACACGAGCCTGAGCACGGCAGCCATCGTGCAGAATACCTTAAAGAGCAGCAGTGACAATCTGGACGCTGCCACCCGCGACAGCATCCGCGGTACCCTGGAGCTTCTGGATAAGAGCTTAAGCGTGCTGGACAGCACCGCTTCCATCCGCCATGCAGGCGTGACCATGAAGGAGGCCATCGATAAGGAATGGGATGACTTAGACGGAGATACCCGTTTTCTGAACATGGATCCGAAGGCGGAGAAGGTATCCTTCACATCCGATGAGAATCAGGAGCCGGAATCCGTGCAGATCATCCTGCGCACCGCAGAGATCAGCCTGGATGATGATGAGGAGGTTCTGGATGCGGAGACTGAGGCAGCAAGCCAGAGCCCGCTGCGCCGGATCTGGATCGTGATCGTGAAGATGTGGAAAGCATTTGTGGAAATCTTCCGGAACAGATAGAAAAGCTGTAGATAAAAGGAAAAATGGACAGGGGGTTTAGAAGCATATGAAAGGAAACCGAATCATAACCATAGGCCGTCAGATCGGAAGCGGCGGCAGTGAGATTGGCATGGAGGTGGCAAAACGCCTTGGAATCCAATGCTATGACAGGCAGCTGATCGAGATGGCCTGCAATTACGGAGAACTGGATCAGGATATTCTTGCGGAAGCGGAGGAGAAGCGGCCGAATCCATTTCTTTACTCTGTGCCGCGTCAGATGCAGAATGATAAGACCGGAAGAGGCATTGCCATCAATGACATGGTATTTAACCTGCAGTCGGAGGTCATCCGGCAGCTGGCAGAGAAGGAGTCCTGTGTGTTCATTGGCCGCTGTGCCGATTATGTGCTGCGGGAGCAGCCGGGCGTGACTTCCGTATTTATCTATGCAGACATGAATGTCCGGATCGCGTGTCTTATGGAAAGACGCAGGATCACCCGGGATGAGGCCATTACGCTGATCAAAAAGACTGACAAGAGTCGCCGGAATTACTATGAATGCTATACCGGGAAACGCTGGGGTGCCGGTGCCAGCTATGATGTTACCTTAAACAGTGCGGAGCTTGGCCTGGACACCTGTGTGGATCTGATCTGCAGTCTTTATGAACGGAAGCAGGAAGGAGATGCAAAAGCGTGATGAAACAGACAACAAAACGGCTGCTGCTAAGCATGGCCGCGCTCATCTTATCTGTGGGAGCGGTCTGCACCAGCTATGCGGCATCGGATAAGCGTAAGGTCGGCAAAATGGATCTTGTGTTTGATTCTGACCTCGGCATTGGTGTGGATGGAAATTCTTATTCTGTTACTGTGGATGGCGCGAATACAGACCGCTATTACATCAGTGATACAGAGGTTGTAAACGAGGATTCCGATGATTTCAGTGACAGCAATCCGCCGGAGATAGAAGTGACTCTGGCAGTGGCAGATGAAGATCAGTGGTATTTTGCCAGTGCTTCTTCTGATGCGTTCCGCTTAAACCTGGCAGCTTCGTCAAAGAACCGCTATGACAAGGTTCAGTTTGTCAGCGCAAAGCGCTCGGAAAAAAACACAATGCTGACGCTGCGGGTAAAGCTAATTTACGATAAGAAGTCAAAGCTTGATAATCGTTCCGCCATTTCTCTGGCGCAGAATGCGGCATCTTCGTCTGCCGGCTTCGGCTGGGACAGCGCTCATCCGGGCACGGCATCCTGGAATACGGAGAAATCCGCCCGTTACTATCAGATTCAGCTGGTCAGAAACGGCATCGACACCGGCATCATGCGTTCGGTATACAAGAACCACTACGATTTTTCTTCCCAGATGATCGAACCGGGCGAATACCAATTCCGTGTCCGTACTGTGCGCCAGAGCAGCCATAATAAGAGCGAGTGGGTGACCTCGGAGATATGGACAGTGGCCGCAGCGGAAAACGAGGAAAACGGATCGGATGTGGTAAGTGCCGGGACCGAGTAAAACCGGATTGCAAATAGGATATTGAGTTTTGCGTGCGTTTCCTGTATGATGAATGTGCGCAACAAAGAAAGCAGACGGCTGCAGGCGCAGGCGTCTGTTTTTGCAACTTAGCAACAAAACAGGAGTAGAATATGAACGAACTTACCATAGAAGAATTTAACGCCCTTTCTCCGGACACCTATGTGCTTTACGATATCCGCAGTACGGAGGAGATCAACCACGGTGCCATCAGGGGCGCCATTGCCAGTTCTGCGGAAGAACTGGAGGAAAATCCGCCGGAAGAAAAGGAGAAAAAGCTCATCATCTGCTGCAGTCGTGGACGCGTGAGCCGTGATGTGGCGGATATGCTCTGCGGACAGGGCTATGACGCAGTCAGCTTAAAGGGCGGTTACCTTGCCTGGCTTATGGCTGAGATAAAAAAACAGGAGGCGGATGAGATCTGCGACTCTGTCGAGAAGAGTCTGCGCAAAAAATTTCACAAGAACATTTTCAGCAAATTTGCAAAAGCCATCAACCAGTATGAGCTGGTGAAGGAGGGAGACCGCATTGCGGTCTGTATCTCAGGAGGAAAAGATTCCATGCTGATGGCCAAGCTGTTCCAGGAATTAAAGAAACACAACAAGTTCCCGTTTGAGGTGAAATTCCTGGTTATGGATCCGGGCTACAGTCCGGAGAATCGCCAGGTCATCGAAGAGAATGCCAGAAAGTTAAAGATTCCGATTGAGATTTTCGAGTCGGATATCTTCGATGCAGTCTACACCATCGAAAAATCTCCGTGCTATCTGTGCGCTCGTATGCGCCGCGGACACCTTTATACCTTTGCAAAGCAGCTGGGCTGCAATAAGATCGCATTGGGACACCACTACGACGACGTTATTGAGACAATCCTTATGGGAATGCTTTACGGCGCCCAGGTTCAGACCATGATGCCGAAGCTCCACAGTACCAACTTCGAGGGCATGGAGCTCATCCGCCCGCTGTATCTGGTACGCGAGGATGATATCAAGGCGTGGAGAGATTATAACAACCTGCATTTCATCCAGTGTGCCTGCAAGTTCACCGACACCTGCACCACCTGCAATAATGAGGAAAACCAGTCCAAACGCGTGGAAGTCAAGGAGCTGATCCGAACCTTAAAAGAGAAGAATCCGTTCGTGGAGAGCAATATCTTTAAAAGCGTGGAGAATGTCAATCTGGATACGGTCGTAGCCTACAAGCAGGGCGGCGTGCGCCATCATTTTCTGGATACCTATGACCGGGAACCGGAGACTGCAAAACCGTGCTGCTCAGACGCTGCAGACGATTAAACGGTCCTCTTTACTTGCGGTATGACCTGTGTTATACTTGGGATAATTATGAGTGTGGGCAGGTTATTACAAAAGCATTGTGCAGGAAGGTAAAATAAAGAACGGGAGGCGTTTACAAATGGATATTATGATTTTTCTTGGTTGTATTCTGCTGCTGGTATTGTTTGTTGTTGTAGCAGTGGTAACCAGTATGTTAGGCACCATCGGTGCCATTGTGGCAGAGGAAGATGACGAAGAATAAGCTGTACAGAGAAAAGAATCCGGACTATTTCGGATTCTTTTTTTCTGCCATGATCCAAAGTGATCCTGACAAACTGTCTATCAACGATGGAAGAATGACCGTGACACGCGGACAAAAAGAGAAAACGACCGTATCACACGGAAAACATATAAGAAATGAGTGGAAATTAAAATTCCCTCTTGCATTTACATAAATACATCGTTATAATGACCATAGCTTTAAGATTTTACCGAATTAATGTGGCAGATGATATAAAAAATTGTCAAACCGGATATTGCAAAAAATCAGGGACGTATTATCGGAGAAAGATTGGTCTCGGTATACGTCCCTTTTTTGTCACGGTGTCCGGACAGCGGTTTCGGCTGGGAAATCTGAAACTCATCATAGAATTCGGTATCACAAAAGAAGCATAAAGCGAAAACGAGGAAAGAAGGAAACAAACATGAAAAAGACACTGGCAGGAATTGTTCTGAGCTGTGTGCTTGCAGCGTCCCTCACTGCATGCGGTGGTTCTAACAATTCCGCAAGCACTTCCGCAGCAGAAACTTCTGCAGCAGCAGGCGAGAGCACCGAAGCAGCAACCACGGAAAGTGGTGACAAGGTTGTACGCATTGCAGCAGTAGATCCGCAGGTAGCACTGGATCCGCAGCAGTATACCTACAGCATTGTAATGAAAATTACCGACAACATTACGGAGTCTCTGCTGACCACCACTGAGAATGGACTGGAGCCAACTCTTCTGGCAGCTATGCCGACCATCTCCGATGACAACATGACCTACAGCTTTGAGTTGCTTCCGGATGTAAAATTCCATGATGGAACGACTCTGAAGGCTTCCGATGTTAAGTATTCTTACGAGCGTCTGATCAAAATGGCAAAGATGGCAACCCTGCTTGAGAATGTGGTTGGTTACGACGAGATGAGCGCCGGTACCGCAGATGAGCTGTCCGGTATCGAGGTTCAGGACGATACCCACTTTACCATTCAGTTAAAGAAACCGTACGCACCGTTCCTTTCCGTTCTGTCTACCGCATACTGCGCAATCTATCCGCAGGAGGCATGTGAGGCAGCTGGCGATAACTGGGGTATGACCACCCTGATCGGTACCGGTGCATTCAAGCTTGACAGCTACCAGAGCGGTGTCGGCGCAACCCTTTCCCGTTTCGATGATTACCATGGCGGCGCAGTTGCACTGTCCGGTCTGGACTACAAGTTCATCGAGGATGTTAACACCCAGGTCCTTGAGTATCAGAAGGGCAATGTAGACTATGTAGATGTTGATCCGTCCATCTACCCGGTATACTCCAGCAACCCGGATCTGAAAGATCAGATGCATGGCTTCCAGCCGACTGGCTGCTACAGCCTGACTGTAAACAGCAAGACCTATGACGATCCGAAGGTAAGAGAGGCCATTGCGCTTTCCATCGACCGTAAGGCTATCTGCGATAGCATCCTTCACGGCACTGCAACCGTTCCGACCTCTTACATTCCAGCTGGTATCATCGGTCATGATGACAGCCTTCCGGAGTTCGAGTACAATCCGGAGCAGGCAAAATCCCTTCTTGCAGAGGCAGGATATCCGAATGGCATTGACCTTCGTGTAACCGTAAACACCAAATATCAGGGCAACGTAGCAATCGCAACCGCATTCCAGCAGCAGGCAAAGGCAGCAGGCATCAATGTAGAGGTTGAACAGGTTGACTCTGCGGCATGGTCCGATATGAAGAAGAACGGCGGTGTTGACTGCGGTATTTCCAACTGGTATGTAGATTACTCTGATCCGGAGAGCATGCTGTACCCGATGACCAAGACTGACACCAACTCCAGCTTTTGGCACAATGCCGAGTTCGATAAACTCATGGATGAGGGTATTGCAACCACCGATGAGGCAGAGCGTCAGGAAATCTACAAAAAAGCAGAGCATATCATGACCAGAGAAGACTGGGCAACCACTCCTCTCTACAATGAGACCAAGTTCTATCTGTTAAATCCGCATATCACCGGATTTGAGATGGATGCGACCTTCCGTATGTTCTGGAAGAATGCTGATATTCAGTAATTATTGCGGCAACAATTAAAAATGTTTAGAGAAACAGAGGGGCTGCGCATTTTGGCAGTTCCTCTGTTCGCATGTAGGAGAAAATAAAATGCTTTCATACACAGGAAAACGTCTGCTCCAGACGATCTTTGTTCTTCTGGGCATTAGCTTGATCACGTTTGTTCTGCTTCAGGTGGTACCGGGTGACCCGGTTGCCCTGATGCTGGAGAAGCGTGCAGATCCGGAGACCATTGCGAAAGTGCGCAAGGAGCTCGGTCTGGATCTGCCATACTATGTACAGTATCTGAATTTTATAAAAGGCGCCATCCATCTGGATTTTGGTACCTCCTATTTCACCAAGGAGGTTGTTACCGATGCGCTGATCCGCTGCTTTAAAGTAACCGTAAAGCTGGCATGCATGTCCTTTATCTTTGCTTCTGTTATTGGTATTCCGTGCGGAATCTTTGCAGCAGTCAAGAGAGGAAAAGGCATCGATACCGTTGTTATGGTACTTTCTATCATCGGTGTATCTGCACCGGCATTCTGGGTAGCGATCATCCTGCAGATCCTTTTCGGCTTAAAGCTGAACATTCTGCCGATCTCAGGATTCGATACGCCGGCATCTTACATACTTCCGAGTCTTGCGCTGGGTGCGCGTTACGCAGGAAATATTGCACGAATCACCAGAACCAGTATGCTGGAAGTACTGGGACAGGATTACATCCGTACCGCGAAGGCAAAGGGTGCCATGCGCTGGGCCGTTATCTTGAAGCACGCCCTGAAAAATGCCATGATCCCGATCGTAACTCTCGTAGGTACCGATTTTGGTTACATGCTGACAGGTTCCATGCTGATCGAAAAGGTATTCTCCATTCCGGGAATCGGTAAGCTGGCAGTAGATGCCATGTCCAACCGTGATCTTCCGCTTCTGGAGGGCACAGTTATGTACATCGCATTTGTATTCGTTGTTGTAAACCTGATCGTTGATGTTTCCTATGCATTTCTGGATCCGCGAATCCGCTACGGGAAAGGAGCAGCATAAGAGATGGCTAAGAAATTACTTGGATTTTTTAATAAACAGAAACAGTTTGAGCAGGATGTTATGGAAAACGGCATGCAGTATTCCAGCTTCTACGGAGACAGCCTGCGCCGTTTAAAGAAGAACAAAATGGCAATGTTCTGCGCATGTGTACTGATCCTGCTGGCACTGATGGCAATCTTCGCTCCGATCATCGCACCGTACGATCCGACTTATCAGGATTACAGCGCTGTGCTTGGCGGACCGTGCAAGGCACATCCGTTCGGAACCGATGAATTCGGCCGCGACATCTTATCCCGTATCATCTACGGTTCCAGAGTATCCATCAGTATCGGTATCGTGGCACAGATCATTGCTTCTATCGTAGGCGTAACCTTAGGTTCCCTGGCCGGTTACTACGGCGGCTGGATCGACAGCCTGATCTCCCGTGTCATGGAGATCTTCCAGGCATTCCCGGATCTGATCTTCGCTATGGCGATCATGACCTTCATGGGTAAGGGTGTCCTGAACCTGTTTATCGCCCTGGGCCTTCTGACCTGGGTCCGCACCGCGCGTATGATCCGCGGTTCTGTCATGCAGTTAAAAGAAAAAGAATACGTAGAGGCAGCCCGTGCCTGCGGAGCATCTACCTACTGGATCATTATGAAGGAACTGGTTCCGAACTGTCTGTCCACCATTATCGTCCTGGTTACCCTTGGTATCCCGAACGCAATCATGTATGAGGCATCCTTAAGCTTTTTGGGCATCGGTATCCAGCCGCCGACTCCGTCATGGGGCAATATGATCAGTGCGGCACAGACCTTTATCAGCTACCGCCCGGTATATAGCATCATGCCTGGTGTGGCGATCATGATCACAGTTATTGCATTCAATATCTTCGGTGACGGTTTACGAGATGCACTGGATCCGAAGCTGAGAAGTTAGGAGGTATGAGAGATGGCAGAGAATATTTTACAGGTAAAAAATTTAAAGACCTACTTTCATACTGAGGCCGGACTTGTGAAAGCGGTTAACGATGTTTCCTTCAATGTGGAAAAGGGTAAGACCCTCGGCATTGTAGGTGAGTCCGGCTGCGGAAAAAGTATCACTTCCTTATCGATCATGGGTCTGGTAGAGCGTCCCGGTAAGATCGAGGGCGGTGAGATCCTGTTTGAGGGGGAAGATCTCTTAAAGATGACAGAGGCTCAGATGCGCAGCATCCGCGGCAAGAAGATTGCCATGATCTTCCAGGAGCCGATGACATCCTTAAATCCGGTTTATACCATTGGACAGCAGCTGATCGAGGCACTGCTCCTTCATGAGAAGATGACCAAGCAGGAAGCAAAAGCCCGCGCCATTGAGATGTTAAAGCTGGTTAAGATCCCGCTTGCAGAGCGCCGCTTCGATGAGTACCCGCATCAGCTTTCCGGCGGTATGCGTCAGCGTGTCATGATTGCCATGGCACTCTGCTGTAATCCGGCTATGCTGATCTGTGATGAGCCGACTACTGCGCTGGACGTAACCATTCAGGCGCAGATCCTGGACCTCATCAATGAGTTAAAAGAAAAGACCGGAACTTCCGTTATGATGATTACCCACGACCTGGGTGTTATCGCAGAGGTTGCGGATGATGTTATGGTTATGTATGCAGGTAAGGTCGTTGAGCACGCAAGCTGCGACCAGATCTTTGATAAGCCGATGCATCCGTATACGGACGGACTGATGAAGTGCATTCCGAAGCTGGATGATGACGACACCAAAGAACTGAGTGTTATCAAGGGTATGGTGCCAAGCTTTGATGACATGCCGGCCGGCTGTGCGTTCTGCCCGAGATGTCCGCAGGCCCGCGAGATCTGCCGTCAGAAGATGCCGGAGTTAGTCGAGGCCGAGGGCCGCATGGTGCGCTGTTTTAAATATACGAAGGAGTGGGAGGAGAACATCTGATGAGTGAAGTAAATGAAAAGACCCCGCTTCTGGAGGTCCGGAACCTGCGGAAACTGTTTGCGGGAAAATCTTCCTTCTTCCAGAAAGATAAGTCATGGATCAAGGCGGTGGACGATGTATCCTTTACCCTGAATCCGAAAGAAACCCTGGGTGTGGTTGGTGAGTCCGGCTGCGGTAAGTCTACCATGGGCCGCTCTGTGCTCCGTCTGATCGAGCCGACCTCCGGCGAGATCTTCTACAAAGGAAAGGATTTCGCCAAGGCAAGCGGTCAGGAACTGCGGAAAATGCGCGCAGATATGCAGATCATTTTCCAGGATCCGTACGCATCCTTAAATCCGAGAATGACCATCGGCGAGATCATTGCCGAGCCGTTAAATATTCAGAAACGCTATAAGACCCAGGAGGAGACCCGGGCACAGGTGTTAAAGGTGATGGAGGTCGTAGGACTGAACACCAAATACTACAACCGCTATCCTCACGAGTTCTCCGGCGGACAGCGTCAGAGAATCGGTATTGCCCGCGCGATCGTGCTTAACCCGTCTCTGGTAGTCTGTGATGAGCCGGTATCCGCACTGGATGTTTCCATCCAGTCTCAGGTACTGAATCTGCTGCGCCAGCTGCAGGAATCCATGGGAATGGCATATATCTTCATTTCCCACAACTTAAGCGTTATCAAGCATATTTCAGACCGTGTCATGGTTATGTATCTGGGACATGTGGTAGAGCTGGCGGACAAGAAAGAGCTGTTTGCGAACCCCTCCCATCCGTACACCCAGGCGCTGCTGTCTGCAATTCCGGTACCGGAGCGCCATTCCAAGAGAAAGAAGATCATTCTCCAGGGCGATCTGCCGAGCCCGGCAAACCCACCGTCTGGATGTATCTTCCATACCCGCTGTTTCATGGCTCAGGAAATCTGTTCCACACAGAAGCCGGAGCTTAGGGACATCGGAGGAGGTCATCTGTGCGCCTGCCATTTTTGCAATGGAGCCTGTGCACAGAACGGAACTACAGAAGAAAAATAATTGAGGAGGTATAAAAGTATCATGAAAATCACCAACATTAAGACCTACAGAATGCAGGTGCCGCTGGTGCGCCCGTTCCGCATTGCACTGGGTCTCATCACTCACGCAGTCAGCTGCCTGGTTGAGGTTGAGACTGATGCCGGCATCACCGGTTATGGTGAGGGCTCTCCGGGACCGCTGATCACTGGGGAAAATCTGGATGGTACTATCGCAACGGTAGAGCGTCTGAAAGAAAAACTGATCGGCATGGATCCGCGTGACATGGAGGCAATCTATACCGTGATGAACCGTACCGTAGCGTATGCAGGTACTGCAAAGGCAGCCATCGATCTGGCATGCCATGACATCATCGGCAAGAGCACAAATCTTCCGCTGTATAAGGTTCTGGGCGGACTTTCCGGCGAGATCGAGACAGATATGACCGTTGGCATCGATGATCCGGCAGTCATGGCAGAGCATGCAAAGGCACATGTGCAGGCAGGCTTTAACGTGATCAAGACCAAGGTCGGCGTAGACTTTGCTTCCGATCTGGCAAGAGTCCGTGCAATCCGTGAGGCAGTCGGTGACCAGGTGAAGATCCGTCTGGACGCAAACCAGGGCTGGAAAGCCAAGGAGGCTGTTGAACTCATCAACCGCCTGAATGAGTACGATATCGAGCTGGTAGAGCAGCCGGTTCCGCGCTTCGATTTTGAGGGACTGAAATTCGTGACCGCCCACAGCTCTGTGCCGATCATGGCAGATGAAAGCTGCTGGGACTCCAAGGATGCCCTGCAGTTAGTATCCCAGCGAGCTGTAGATCTCATCAACATCAAGCTGATGAAGTGCGGCGGCCTGTATGAGGCAAAGAAGATCACTGCGATCGCAGAGGCAGCAGGCGTGGAGGTCATGCTGGGCTGTATGGCAGAGGAGAGCGGTATCGGTGTAACCGCGGCTGCTTCCCTGGGTGCAGCATTAAAGAACATTACACGTGCGGATCTGGACGCAACCTTCTCCTTAAAAGAGCTTCCGTACGAGGGTGGCTTTACCGTAAAAGATACCAGACACCTGATCCTTTCCTCTGATCCGGGCCTTGGCATCAAATGTCTGAAAAAGGAGATGCTGGCATGAACCGTATGACACCGGAGGGCAAGGCAAAGTTAGAAGAGCTGGTTGCCCGTGTAATGAAAGATGGCCAGGCACGGGGAATTGCACTTGGCATCATCAACGCCGCAGGGGAGATCCAGTACGAGAATTACTTCGGATACCGTGATGCAGAAAATAAGCTTCCGATTACAAGAGACACGATCTTTGGTATGGCATCCGTAACAAAATCCTTTACCGCACTGTCTATTATGCAGATGCAGAAGGACGGCATTTTGAACGTAGATGATCCGGTTTCCAGATATATCCCGGAATTTACAAATAAAAATCAGTCCGAACCAGTGAAAATCTGGCATCTGATGTGCCATAGCGGCGGATATTTCCCGCTTCCGCGTATTGTAGTGGATAAGACCGCCAAAGAGATGGGCATTGAGGATTCCGTGGATGAAGAGCTCATCTACCGTGAGGATTTTGCTGAGGAAGGCATTCGCCGCGTGGCAGGACGTCTGGATGCCCAGACTCGTTTTACCGGTCGTCCGGGACAGCGTATGAGTTACTGCAATGATGGCTTCGGTTTACTCTCCGACATTGTGCGCCGCCATTCTGGTTATGGTTCTTTTGCAGAGTATCTGGACAAGAAAATCTTAAAACCGATCGGTATGGACCGCAGCAATATCAGCTTTATCCGTAACAGCCAGGATGAAAATGCAGCAATCCTGTACTCTCTGGAAAATGGAACCTGGAGAGCTGACCGGGATTACCAGAACGACGCTTTCGTTTTACATGGAGGCGGTGGCATGAAATCCACATTGGGCGACATGATGAAATACGCAGTGATGTATCTGAATGAAGGCGTAGCGGGAAATGGAAACCGCATTGTGGACCGTTATTCTGTTCAGGAGATGGAAAAGCCGAGACAGTTCATGAAGCCGGGCATATACTATGGATACGGTCTGGAGACGAAGCAGGTAGGTGACCGTGCTGTTTATGAGCACGGTGGAAGCCTTCCGGGCGTATCCTCCAACTTCTCTTTCTGTCCGCAGGAAGAGGTTGGTATTGTAGTGCTGTGCAACACCATGGATGTTTCCGTGGCAGCCATCGCAGATGCAGCCCTGAATGCCTACTGCGGCCTTGAGGTCGAGGAAGAACGGCAGATCCACGCAGAACGCAGCTGGAGCGCCGAAGAACTTGAAGAGTTAGCCGGAAGCTATGTATCCGGTGAGGGTGATGCATTCACGCTGACTGCAGAAAACGGAACTCTGAGCATGAAGGTAAACGGAAATCCGACCGCACTTCAGGCCGTATATCCGTGGCAGGGTATGGTACGGAAAACCTATTCCGACATTTACCTGACTGCGATTCGTGACGAAGAAGGTCACGTATTTGCGGCGCGCTATGGCAGCCGGATCTTCCCGAAGGAAGTATAATCATTTTGAAAAGAGATTCCTGCTTTTTTCAAAGAACAGGAATCTCTTTACTTTTTGAAAAATACGATTTATAATAGACAGTGTTTCCATATGAAATGCAGGCGTAGTTCATCGGTAGAACATCAGCTTCCCAAGCTGAGGAGGCGGGTTCGATTCCCGTCGCCTGCTTCTTTCATTTTTTGCCGGAGCCTTATTTTATAAGGATCTCCGGCTTTTTCTATGTGGTTATAAGTTGAAGACAGCTGGAACAGTATCCGTTTTACTCCTGCTCCATCTCCGCATTCACGTAATCTTCACAGGAGCGCATAGCTTCAATGGTCTTTGCAAAAAGATCATCCAGCTCCCATCCCAGGCGTTCGGCTCCGGTACGGATGATATCGCGGGAGCACCCGGCAGCGAATTTTTTATCTTTGAATTTTTTCTTTAAGCTGGAAACCTCCATATCTTTTGTGCTCTTGGATGGGCGCATGCGGGCAGCGGCACCGATCAGGCCGGTCAGCTCGTCAGCAGCAAACAGCACCTTTTCCATCTCATGGACAGGCTCTACATCGCAGCAGATGCCGTAGCCGTGGGAGCAGATAGCATGGATCATGTCATCACCCACACCGCCAGCTTTTAACAGCTCCGGTGCCTTGATGCAGTGCTGCTCCGGGTAAAGTTCGAAATCGATGTCGTGGAGCAGTCCGCAGATACCCCAGAACTCCTCATCTTCCCCGTAGCCAAGCTCTTTTGCATACCAGCGCATAACGCCCTCCACGGTAAGGCTGTGCAGAATATGGAATGGCTCTTTGTTGTATGTCTTCAGTAAGTTTAATGCTTCGTCTCTTGTAATCTGGCTTTTCATGGTTGTGTTTCCTCCTGATGTGTAACAAATTTCTCTCATTATACAGCGATTGTCTGTGCTTGTTAAGAGATTTCCGCAAAGATCTCTCCCGCCAGCTTTCCCGGCAGCAAAATCAGGCGGCCGCTGACCCGGAAGAGAAAAAAGCGCCTGCGGCGGGAGCGGCGCACACAGTGGATGACTGCGCCCGGGATAAAGCCCTGCTTTTCAAGACGTTCCCGTCTGGCTGGTTCACTGGCAATCCAGATAATGCGTGCATCGGCGGCGGACGGAATGTGACTGAGGGGAAGAACCATAGCATTCCTCATGAATCGTGCTCTGTTACGATAAGATATGCGGAATTTCAGGGGAAATAGCTTGCCATGGCCGGGTTTGTCATGTAAAATGAGACACAGTTTTGATGCAGCAGGAAATTTGGAAGGAGTTTTGAATGAGTATTTTAAATGTAGAACATTTGAGCCATGGTTTTGGTGACCGTGCTATTTTCCAGGATGTGTCATTCCGTCTTTTAAAGGGAGAGCACATAGGCCTGGTGGGTGCAAACGGAGAGGGAAAATCCACGTTCATGAACATCATCACGGGCAAATTGCAGCCGGATGAGGGCAAGGTCGAGTGGGCGAAGCATGTGCGTGCCGGTTATCTGGACCAGCATACTGTGCTGGAAAAGGGCATGACCATCCGCGATGTGTTAAAGAGCGCATTTGCGTATCTGTTTGAGATGGAAGAGCAGATGAATGCCATCTGCGATAAGATGGGCGAAGCATCTGAGGATGAGATGAATGCCATGATGGAAGAGCTGGGCACGATCCAGGATCTTTTGATGGCACACGATTTCTATATCATTGACAGCAAGGTAGAGGAAGTCGGCCGTGCGCTTGGCCTGCAGGAGATCGGCATGGACAAGGATGTTTCCGAGTTGTCCGGCGGTCAGAGAACGAAGGTGCTTTTAGGAAAACTGCTTCTGGAGAAGCCGGACATCCTGCTTTTGGACGAGCCGACCAACTATCTGGATGAGCAGCATATCGAGTGGCTGAAGCGCTATCTCCAGGAATATGAGAACGCATTTATCCTGATCTCCCACGATATTCCGTTCTTAAACAGCGTTATCAACCTGATCTACCACATGGAGAACCAGAAGCTGGACCGCTATGTGGGCGATTATGACCATTTCCAGGAGGTCTACGCGGTCAAGAAGGCGCAGCTGGAGGCTGCTTACAAGCGCCAGCAGCAGGAAATTGCCGAGCTGGAGGATTTCGTGGCCCGCAACAAGGCGCGTGTATCGACCCGGAACATGGCCATGTCCCGCCAGAAAAAGCTGGATAAGATGGAAGTCATCGAGCTGGCGAAGGAAAAGCCGAAGCCAGAGTTTAACTTTATGGAAGCCCGAGCCGCAGGCAAGATGATCTTTGAGGCAAAGGATCTGGTGATCGGCTACGACGAGCCGTTAACCCGCCCGTTTGACATCAGCATGGAGCGTGGAGAGAAGGTCGTGTTAAAGGGCTCCAACGGAATCGGAAAAACCACGTTATTAAAGAGCATCCTTGGGCTGATCCCGGCACTTTCCGGCAGCGTGGAGCTGGGCGATTATCTGTATCTTGGCTATTTTGAGCAGGAGATGGCACCGGGCAATACCACGACCTGTATCGAGGAAATCTGGAAGGAATTCCCGTCCTACACCCAGTACCAGGTGCGCTCTGCCCTGGCAAAATGCGGACTGACCACCAAGCATATCGAGAGCCAGGTGCGCGTCCTTTCTGGCGGCGAGCAGGCAAAGGTAAGATTATGTAAACTGATCAACCGCGAGACCAATGTCCTGTTGTTGGACGAGCCGACCAACCATCTGGATGTCGATGCCAAGGACGAGCTGGCCCGCGCCCTGAAGGCCTATAAAGGAAGTGTTCTTTTGATCTGCCATGAGCCGGAATTCTATGAAGGCTTTGCCACCCGCGTAGTAGATTGCAGTGAGTTCTGCCTGAGAGGGTAATCGGGCTGCTGTTTGCGCAATGCGTGAACAGTAACACAAACAATATTCTTGTCGTTTTTTGTCGACGAACTTTTCTTGTACTGGTTTCATTCCTGTGCTATGATGATGGCACAGGAATGATTCATCTAAAATCTGGATTTTTCATATTATCTTATTTTCTTAGTTTTTAATCCCATTTCAATTTCTACAAATTACGGATGGTGGGTTAAAAAGGAATTCCATTATTATCAATTTTTAGCGTATTCAATCAAGAGAGGGGGATGCGATGCAGGCTGAAACAAGGGAAAAGTGTCTGCTTTTTCTGCTATGCGCCTGGACTTTTTTAGCAGCCGGACCGGCAGTGATGGTGTATGGGGGAGAACATGCAGGGCTGCGGGAGAATCTGCAAGCCAGTTCTGAAAAAAATTTGCAAGTCAGTATTGGAAAAAATATACAAGTCAGTCTACAGAAAAATCTACCGGTTAGTCTGCAAAGAAATCCACAGGAAAACCAGCATGTAACTCAGCTCAGGCACTGGAACATTGGGGATACAGTGACGCGCAATATCGGTGGAAAATCATACCGTTTTCGCTGCATCGACCAGAATTATGCGGACCACATGGACGATCACAGACAGGGGGCGCTTTTTCTTTGCGATGAAGTGATTTCGGCCAACACAGGTTCGCGCTATGAATTTGAGACACCAGGAGACGGTTCGCATGGGTATGTGTATTACCCGGGGCCTATTGTGCGCTTTGGAAACAGCGCAGAGTATAAATATTCGTCTGTACGTGCCTGGCTTTCCAGGTCAGCGGAGAATTTTGCTGATGCGGTCTGGATCAATACCGGCGTAGAACGAGGCTACGAGGGTCAGACACCGGCCGGATTTTGGGAACATTTTCCGGAAGAAGGGCTGCGTGCGCATTATCTGGGAAGCCAGAAGCTGGAAGATAAGCTGTTTCTTCTTTCTGTGGATGAGGCATACCGTTACCGTGACTGGCTGTGGAAATTCGGACCGGTCACAAAGCGGAATCCGGAAACGCAGATCAGTGAATTCTGCAAAGGGTACTGGCTCCGGACACCCTGCAAAGCAGCGTCAGGCACGCAGGTTTATATTGTCGATCTGGTGCAGGGGAATATCCGACCGGAGGCAGTGCGCAGTGATCTGCGGAGTGCGGGCAGGCGCGGAGACACAGCCGCAAATACGGGCACGCACGGAAACGCAGCCGCCAATATAGGCATGCATGGGAGTCTGGTGCAAAGGGAGACCGGGATGACGGCTGGAACGAAGCGTACAGGAGCAGAAATGGAGGATGAGGAAGTGAAAGTAACCGGGACAACCGGGGTACGTCCGGCATTTGTATTGCCGCAGCGGTAAACCTGCATGCGCCTGCAGCCAGGTGCAACACTGCAAACGAAATTTCTGGCAGGCGCACATGGCATCCTTGAATTCATGCGCCTGATCGGCGGCGGAACTTTTCATGGCAAAGAATGGATCAGAATTTGTGGCTGCTTGCGCAACGCGCGGACGGCCATGGAAATACGAAATAACAAGGGGGATTTATGGGGGAAAACAACAAGAATTATAATGTACGGCGGAAAACGGCATCGGCAATGGCGGTGCTGCTTGTGGTGATGGCACCGGGAGTATTTCCGGCTGGTGCGGCAATGGCAGAGAGTGCCGGAAGACTGGTGCCGGAGCGCGAGGGAGAAACAGTCTGGGCTAGCGGAAGCGATGCTGGCCATGGCGGAAGAGAATGGAGGGAAAAACAGGGAGCAGAAGAACACAGAACAGGAGAAGGGAAGAAATCCGGCGATGCTCAGGAGTATGACCAGATGCATGATGAGGAAGATGATGAAGAAGCGGATGAAATTGAGCTGGAAGACGACTGGCTTGCAAGGCTGAAACATGCGCTCTGGTTTGAAGTGGCAACATCGTCTGACGCACAGCTGCAGGACGAGACAGAACTGTTGCCAGGCACGCGACTGTGGGGACAGACTGCGACATCATCCGATGTACAATTGCAGGACCAGCCAGCGACCCCGTCCGATCTGACGCTGTTTGCGCAGATTTCCTTAACCGGGGATCTGTGGACGGACTGGAATGGCAACGCAAATTTTCCGGGAGAAGGAACAAAGGAGGCACCGTACCAGATTGAGAATTTGTCGCATCTGATGGGACTTTCGGAAGCAGTAGCAGCCGGAGAAGATTTTGCGGACTGCTATTTTGAACTGACACAGAGTCTGGATCTGGGTGGCATTTCTATTAACCGGGGAAGCTGGAATCCGATCGGCTGGTACCGGAATGCCGCAGACATGAATGGAGAGGTGCAGACTCCGTTCCGTGGGCATTTCGACGGATGCGGCAATACGATCACCGGACTGAAAATCATCGGGGAGTTAGATGGAAAGAAAAATCTGGGGCTGTTTGGCGTGATCGATGGCGGATCTGTGGAAAATCTGGAAATCCGTGGGGATCAGATCCGCGGTGCAGACCAGGCTGGAATACTTGCCGGAACGCTGAAAAACGGTGCGGTAGTCCGCAATGTAACGGTGTCCGGTTATGTTTATTCGGAGCGTGATGCCGGAGGAATTGCGGCAGTGATCAGTGGAAGCGGAAAAGGAACGGCCTCCGGGACACAGATCCAGGAGGCAGATGGCTCCGTAATCGTGGAAAATTGCCGCGCAGAAGGCATTGCCATCAATGCAGTTACCGCAAATGGAGCGAAAGCTGGCGGTGCGGTGGGCGGAATAGCCGGCCGCGTAGAAAAGGCGTATCTGATCGATAACGTGGTGATCACCCAGAATGGCGATTCAGACCGGGTCCAGGGCAAGGGATATGTAGGCGGAATTGCCGGGAGTATGAGCTTAAGCGGCATTTACAATTCTTATGTCAACGGCACGATCGGCGGCAACGCAAGTCTGGCGGTGGGCGGCATCGTTGGAAAATATGAGAGCGGAAACCTGATCCTGGCCCGCATGGCAGGAACAATCTCGCGGACCAATGCCGGAAGTGCATCCCGCGAGGGAACCTTTGTGGGAACCCGCGACAGCAGTGCCCGTTTTACCTACGGAACGGAGCGGGACAGCAGGATTTCTTACCTGTTTACCAACACACTTGCGAAGGCAAAGCAGGTGTTTGGAAGTACCATCGATGGGGACAACCGCTTCGCGGAAGATGCGCACATTGGCTACTGGTCTGACCTGGAACGGAAGTATAAGACCGTGTCCGGGCAGATCGAGTATGACTGCGGGGACCGTTTCTTTTATGAGGAATTGGAAGATGGCGTGCGCTACATTGTTACCCAGAAGCTTGGGCGCGAGTTTACGATGGAGGGCTACAAAAAGGATCTGCCGTTTGCGATGGATCATTTTGCCCCGGGCTTCATGGGCGAACCTGCAAGAGGATATCTGGTCTATATTCCGCGCATCGATGCACGAAATGCGAACGGAACCTACGATACAGATGTAGCGGCATTGTTTGCAATCTCTTCTACGGGAAGCTCTTACTACCGGGACATTGACAAGGACCACCCATCTGCGATCAAAGCAGGCGCGGTCGTGACCGTGGCGACAGCACCGAAAAACACAGCGGAGAACCGTTATCAGATGATCGTGGACCTGAATGAGGCGGGCGGGGGAAAGCCGCCTACTTATCTGGATGAAAACGAAGACGAACAGCTGATGCAGTATGTGGGCGGTGGTGCTTATTCGTTTCTTATGCCGGAGTGCGACACACAGCTGAATGCAGAGTATGTAAAGGTAACGACCAGGCTGACTGCCGATCCGAAAGAAACGAGGATTTCGGTGGTGCAGACCCGGAGCGGGGACCGGAAGCACCCGCAGATCGTCACAGAGGTGAAAAATACGGATGGGGTTTTAATCGCGCGTTATGTAGACGGAGTCCAGGATCACAGTGTGGAAGTGCAGCCGGTGCTCATTCATGTGGAGCATAACGGAAATGGCCAGACGGTAGACAGGACGGTGCGCTGGCTGGTCGACGATACCGATCTTCTGGAAAACTGCTCTGAAACAGGCTATACCATGAAGGATGCTTCGGTCATGCCGAATATGAATTCCGCCTTTATTACCAACATCATCAACCGGGAGGTCCAGGCGCAGGCAGCAAACCAGTACCGGGAAAAGATCCGTGATACGGTTTACACCCGGTACGGCGTGGTATCTGCCGTGACGAATCCGGAGACATCGGTGAATCATCAGGCACTTTACGCAAATTGCCGCGTTGCGGTGGATTTCCAGATCGTAGACCTGACAACGGTGCGGGTGGAAACACTGAGCCTGAACCAGACAGAGGCACACTTTACGGTCACAAGAAAACTGACCGGAAGCTGTTACCAGCCGTCGGAAAGCATCACGGTTTCAGAGCCGGTCGTGCTGACTGCATCGCTGAATCCGGAGCATCCGTTTTATGAGCAGGTGAGCTGGAAGGATACGGAGAGCGGGAAAAATATCCGTCTGGAAGTATCGGGAGCAAACCAGCAGGATTGTAAGGTCATGCCGGTGTGGGACCCGAAGGGAGAAAACAATCCGGCGTGGATCCAGAACCTCATTCACCGCGACCGGACGCTGAAGCGGGAAAAGCCGTTAGAAAAGGTAAATGGAAACGGAATCCGGGAAGAAATCGTCACTGCAGTGAGTGAAGACCAGACGCACGGACATATCCAGGCGCAGTGCAGGGTCCGGATCCAGTTTGTCACCGTGGATGAAACAGTGCCGCGCGTTTTTAGCGGCGGCTCCGGTGGCTCTGGCGGCGGGGGCGGCGGCTCTAAAGGCTCTGGCGGGTCAACCGGAATTACTTCTGGCGGAGTGATAAAGGCAGCCGGCCCGTCCATGCCTTCTTATGTGGTAACGGGAACCTGGATGCAGAATGCAGCAGGCCAGTGGATGTTTGCGGACAAGGAGCGTACCTACGCAAAAGAATGGGCTGCCGTGCATAATCCGTATGCCAGCACAGCTGCCGGGCAAAGCGCTTACGACTGGTTCCGGTTTGATGAGGCAGGATTTTTAGTGACCGGCTGGTACCAGGATGCAGACGGAAACCAGTATTATTTAAACCCGTCTTCCGATGGAACCCAGGGCAGGATGCTTACCGGCTGGAACTGGGTCGGCGGACAGTGTCTGTACTTTGAAGAGGAGTCCAATGGCAGCCGCGGTGCACTGAAAAAGAACTATACGGCTCCGGACGGAAAACAGACCAATGAGCAGGGCGCATGGGTTGTGAACGGAGTGGTACAGCGGCAGGAAGAAACGGAGGGTGCGCAGGTGCAGAAAGAGGCTTCGAAGGGATAACGGCAAATTGCGGATGAAGAAGAAACTACGTTATTGTTTGCACAATGCGTGAACAGGAAAGAACAGTATGTGCGCTTTGCGTAGGATGCAAGGCCGCGAATGCACAGGAAAATACAGGGAAAACAGGGGTATGGGAAAACGAATGGGAGAAAGAAAAAAATCCGTAAAGCGGGCAGCGGCAATGCTTCTGGCAGTTGTTCTGGCCAGTAAAACACTGCTTCCAATTCTGCCGCAGCTGCCATGGAGAGCGCAGGCAGCGCAGCCGGGCGATACCATCATTGCTTACGGGGCGGGATTTCATCATTATTGTATTGACGGAGCCGGAGCGAACCGGGCCCTGATCGACGGGGACGAGTATGTTTGCATACTGCCGTCCGAGACGCTCAGCCGGGAAGAAATGGCACTGGTCTTCTGGGGGATGCTGACACTGCAGGCAAGCTTTGGAAATATGCCGCAGATCAATGCCGTCATCCAGAACATCAATGCCGGGGCGGCAGCCCAGGGAATACCGGCAATCTCCCAGTTCGTAACGGAAGCGGATTTAAAGCTTTTGATCCATTCTGCGGCAGTCCGCGGGAAATATCCGTGGCTGAAGGAAGTGCTGGCGAAAGAAGAAACGTATCTGCAGCTGGCGGGACTGCTGGGCGGGGGTGCACGAACCACCGCTTTGCCTGGCATTTCCGGACAGTGGAGAGGAGTGGAAGCTGTCCATGCAACTGGCGGGGGCATTCCGTCCGTGCTGCAGGGACATACGCAGGCAGGAAATCCGCTGCGGCTGACTCCTTCACAGGAAAATGGGCAGTCTGGGGAGTACGTTTTGTCGTTTGATCCGTCCGGCGCGGATGCGGAATTTATCCGTACCGTTCCCCTGAAATATTCCACCACGGGAGCGGACGGCTCCTTTACACCGCAGCTTCCGGGCGGCTGGGTCTGTCAGAAGACCGATACGGAAATCCGTCTGACCAGCACAGGCGGCAGCGGTGCCCTGTATCTGATGTTTGATGTCCGTGGGACACAGTATGCTTCTGGCGGCGGAACCTTTTCTTCCCCGGAGGAGGTGTATGACCAGTGTCTGCAGATCTGGCGCTGCAGCCGCTGCGCGGGCACGCATCGCCAGATGTATAACGGCGCAGCTCCGCTGTCTGCGCACCAGCGTCTGGCATTTGTAGAGGTGAATGCCCCGGAAGTCTGCTATTACGCAGGAACCGGAGCGGCGGCACCGGGAGGTGCCGCGCAGGGTGGTGCCGGGAGCCTGGTATTTGAAATCTACCGGCATGAGGAGGAGTGGACCTCCACCTACAATGTCCGCCTAAGAAAGTACGACCATGAAACCGGAAAACCACTGGAAAATGCCGTGTTTTCCTTATATGAACGCTTTGACGATAAGGAGGAGGTTCACACAGACCGTGACGGTGCAGCCTATATCTATGCAGGAGGCGCACCTTATAAGAGCTTTCACAAGGACAGCCCTGTTTTATGGGACGATTTCCGCTTTGTCTCAGCTATGATAACGGATGAAGAGGGAGAATCCGGGAAGACGGTAGAGCATGGTTACCATTACGATAAGACCTTCTGTGACGGACATCCGGCGCCTGTTTTTGTCCCGGTGCCGGAAGAAGAGGAGGACGAAGAAACCGGGGAAATTGAAAACCAGGCAGAGATCGATGCGGCGAAAGAAGAAAACCGCCGTCTGGCATCGCTCTGGCAGAGCACCTTTCGTTCCTGCGAAGCCTGGGCCGGTGGCGATTTTTCCGGTGTCCATTTTCACTGGCTGATGCCGGAAGTAGATATGGGCGAGATTGGAAGTATCGCATCGGGCGGCGGCGAGGAAGGCGAAACTCCCTCAGCCGGTGCTACCGTCTCGGCTGGCGGAACCCGCTCCTTTACCGATTCCGGTTGTGAGAGCGACACCCGGGAAACCTATGCACGTTTCATTGCATTAAAATACAGCTATGCCATTGCGGAGGATACAGCGCAGGAAGGTTATACACTTCATGGCAACCACAGAGATGACCTTCCGATCGAAGTCATTACAACCGATGCTTCTGAAAATGGAGCCAACGCCAGCTTCGCGGGCCTTTACAGCAGAGACATCCAGGTCAGTGACCAGGCAGCAGCCGAACCGGCCAGGGTGTTGGTGCAGCAGCGCAGACAGGCAGAAGAGGGACGCATGGTTGCAGAGACGGAAGTGCCGGTCGTAAAAAAAGAATCAAAGAGTATCTGGCAGAGAATCTTTGCTATCTTTTTCCCAACATGGATCGATGAAGAGTCACTGGTCGATGACCGGAAAGAGGAATGTGCCCAAAAAGAAGAGGAGAAAGCCGGGCAGACTCAGAAGAACATGATGGCAACGGCATCGGATGCATGGGATGAAGAAAATGAACCGGATACGGAAGGTGAAGAAGCAGAACAGAAAGACCGCGTACCGGATATGAAGAAGGAGACGGAGCGGAAGGCCACGATATCGAATGCGGAAAGTGACGAGACGGGAGAACAAGCAGCAGGATCGGATGTGGAAAGTGATGAGACGGGAGAACAAGCAACAGGATCGGGTGTGGAAAGTGGCAAGACAAAAGAACGACAGATCTCAGGAATACGTAAAACGGCAACGGCATCGGATTTGGTCTTGCGGGAAGTGGAAAACAGAAGTTCTGCTTTGCAAACGGATCGTGCCAGCCAGAATGAAGAGGACGATGCGGAGCATGTGCAGCAGTGGATTTTGAAGCTTCAGTTCCCGGAAGGAACATCAGATACGTCTTCCTGGAAACGCGTTCCAGATGTGTCTGTACCTGTCACGGCTTTGTCTCAGACAGAAGATCAAGGAAGAGATACAGAGACACCGAAGGATATTTTTCAGGTTGTTAACTTTAAAGCAGTCCATAGGGACAGTACCGGCGGTGGCGGCGGTGATCTCTTTGCTCAGGCCTATAACCGTGGCTTGAATGCTGGAAGCAGCGGAAGTGCGACAGAGCCTGGTCCGTCGGATCACTACAGCCATTGTAATGGTCAGGATGGGGAAGATGACTGGTGGCGGATCTATGACCACCGGACAGAAGGCGAGATCCATATCAATAAGCGGGACATGGACTTAAAGGCAGGGGAAAGCAATGCTTACGATTCTTATGGAGATACGCAGGGTGACGCCGTGCTGGAGGGTGCTGTGTATGGATTGTTCGCTGCAAAGGATCTGGTACACCCGGATGGAAAGACCGGTGTGGTTTACCAGAAGGACGATCTGACAGCGGTAACGGCGACCGATAAAAACGGAGATGCTTCGTTTCTTGCATTCACAGAAGCGCCGGGGCGGTTTTATGATTATGAAAAGGCCGGGATCGTGGACCGGCCTGGAAACTGGAACCGGTCAGCACCATCAAACCTCTATACGAGAAGCCAGACATTCGATGATTATACAGAAGATGGACAGTACCAGAGAACCTACCTGGATTACCAGACTGCAAACGGGAACTGCTGGATCGGCAGACCGCTTCTGATGGGGGAATATTATGTGAAAGAGCTGAGCCGCTCAGAGGGATACGAGCTGTCCGTTGGAAACAGGAAGCACCCATTTACAAATACCGGCCAGGATTTATCTGCGGTGACAGAGAGCGGTAATGGTGGAGATAGCGGAAACAACGGACACAGTGGATACAGCGGTTATGTGACGGTGACAAAGGGACTTTATGCAGAGCAGCAGGTTCAGTCCGGGGCAAGCGGCGCTTATGGCGATCCAACTTTCCGGGAATTGTTCTTCGAAGTGAATAGTGAAAAAAGCGGAGGATTTGATCTGGCATTTTCGGGGATTCCGGCGGGAAGCAGACTCTATCGCCTGGACAAGACCGTGAAAACAGAACCGGCACAGATCGGCACTGGAAGTTTTACCGGGCAGATCGAGAGGGACGTATTTGGAAATCTGGTCTATGTCACGACGGAATATGAAGGCCAGTATCCCAAATATGATGCGGACGGAACCATGCTCACCAGAAAGCGCCCGGTAAACCGCACAGTAAGCAATGTGGCATATGCAGAAGAAAAAGAGCTGGATCCGGCAAAATGCGAAGATTTGATGAGGCGGGCGGAGAAAGGACTGGATGAAGCTGCTGTGCTGAACCGGCTGAGAAAGCCGTTTGCCGTGGCAGATTTTATGTTTTTAAAGTATAAGCTGGAGCTGATCCTGCGGGCAAATGGGAAAGGAACACCAAAGCAGAGCTCTGATGCTGGATTTCGTTACAGTACATTGGAGCAGCCAGTCTATGATACCGGCTACCGGAGCGGCGTTCAAGACAGTCAGATCCAGTTCGGTGCCCCGGTCGTCACGCTGGAAATTCCGCGGAAGCGGGAGGAGACGAACGCGGCAACAATAGGAGAAGTTTTAGCTGCATTGCTGGATTTCTATCAGCAGCACGCATACTACTCCTACGGAGGCTTAGACCAGATCCGGGAAACAGATGATACGCTTCTGATTAGCATTTATGCGGGACGTACCGGAAATCCAGAATGCTTTTTTGTGCCGGAAAAGGAAGAACGGGACGCAGCTTTTTATCTGCGGGTTCCCTTTGTGCCGGAAGAGACGGGAAAATCTCCCAGATATATCTATGCTGTTTATGGGGAAACAGAGTCGGAGGATAACTTTGGCATATATGCGGATTTTTCCGTGCTACAGGATGAACATGGGGAAGGTGAAGGTGTGCATTCCAGAGCCTCAGCAGTGCTTGTGCCGGATGCGGAGGCTTCATCAGATGGAAGTTTCATGACCCGTTGTATCAAGGAAAATGTATATTATGAACCTGGGGAAACACCGCTTGATGCAAGCGGAAACCGGATTCCGAAAGTCAATTACATAGAAGAAACTGTGCCGGGAGAAACCCAGAAATCCTATGGAAACTGGAGCGAGATTACTTCTAAAATACAGGAAACTGTCTGGCATGTGGAAAGCAGCTATACCGATCATTACGGGGCGGTTCATAGCGATGACACTGCACAGCAATATTGGTTTAAGCTGGTGTTGCCAGGGGCAGAACAGGTTGTGCTGACAGAGGAAGATATTGCGCTTATGCCGGGCGGCTGGTCACCAGGTGATACGATGGGCACGGCCTCTTATTACCAGACGGTAAAACAGGTGCGTGTGCAGGCAAGCCTGGATTATCAGACGGGAGATGCAGGAGAAGAAAATAGTTTTGTGAAGCGTGTTACACTGGTGTATCCGGGACGGGATTTTGTGTGGCAGGATGGAGAGGGAAGACCTGGCAGTGGTACGGCTACCAGCCCGGTCCCGGTGGAAGAGCGGGGAATCCGCCAGCAGATCCGGATAAGCAAGACCATAGAAAAGACATCTTACAATAATACCAGTTCTTATGCTGATGCACATGAAGACTGGTGGACCAGAAATTATGACAAGACGGAAGCAATGGACAATTTCCGTTTCAAGGTTTATCTGAAATCCAATTTGCGCAAGCTTTACCGCAATGAAAACGGCGAGGTGATCTGGCAGGACCGGAAAGGAAATGAGCGGAGTTTTGCGGAACAAAAGCAGGCAAATACGGCATTCCCGGAAAAAGTAAACCAGATCTACACGAAGGTTTTGCACCGCACAGATCCGTTATACAAAGATTCCAATGATGCAGCAATCTGCAATGAAATGCTTTATGCTTACCAGAATGGGAAAATCCAGGAGCATCCGTCTGGCGGTTATACGGCAATCTTGGAGACTACAGAGGTGCTGGCAGAGGACGGAACGAAAACCCGCACGGTAAAACGCCTGAATTATGAGAAATTTTTCGATGCGGTAGAGACGGCAAATCACGATAAATGGGATGATGCCGCGCCAACCTATACCAGCTACCGTCCGATCGGCAATAAAATCAACCGCAGTGACGCTACGGTCTGGAATAGTGCTGTGTCTGACCGGGTCCGCCAGTTTGCCATTACGTGGTATCTGGATGATGAAATCGCGAAGCTGGTGGAGACGGCGGAGTATGCAGAGACGGCGGAGCATGCAGAAACGGCAGAGAGTGTGGGAATTGCAGGGCATGCAGAAACACCGGAACGTGCCGGAAAAACGGAATACCATGCCATCCGTGGCAGCACAGCATTTTCGGACGAGATTCTGGACCAGGGCTTGCAAAAGGCCATAGAAAAAGCACAGAACTATTTAAAACCGTTTTTTAGGTATGATCTTGACGAATTGTATGCCATTGCATGGGATGCAGAGGAAGGAGGCGGCGCAGACCATGATGTCACAACCGTATCTGCAGATACACAAAACGGATACAGCGAGACAGAGATGGAAAACGCTCAGGAGCAAAGACAAGACGAAGCGAAGCGCCAGGAAGCAAAAACAGAATACTACGGGATTTCAGCAAGGCTTCCATATGGAACCTATGTGGTGGTCGAACAGCAGCCGAAATATGCAAGTTTAGAGGACTTTAAAAACCGCCATTATGAGGTTGATAAACCCAAAGAAATCTCGCTCCCGGCGGTATATGCTGACGAAGCTGGTGCAGAAGCTTCCCCCGGGGAAATGGACTCCTTTTACCAGTACAAGGCTTCGTATACAGCGGCGGATCTGGAAAAGCGATACCATATCCGTTTTCTGGAGGAGTCTCATGTGATCCGGGCGCACGGTGACCGTGGTGATTTTGAAATTTACAAGTATGGAATGGAGCCAGACCGGATCCAAAATGGCCCGCCGGATCATCCTGACGCGGGCGATTACTTTGCACTGACCCAGTCAAAGTACCGGCCGTTTCAGAATTACTATAATAGCCGGGATGACCGGACAACAGGTGTGGTTCCGTATTACTTAAGTGAAGGACAAAGTGGCCGTAATCTGGTTTCGGCTGTGTACCGCTATAGCTCTGTTTCTGAGCAGGCACAGACCGCGAATGATGTTGCATATCCGGGAGGTGCAAAAACAGATGACAATGTGCCGGGAACCTTCTACCGGGACCAGATCCCTGCGATGCAGGGGGCACAGACCGCGTATGATGGCTGTTATGCACCGATGTTAGTGCCATATTCTGTATCTGGAATAGATAATAAGAGCAGCCTTGGTTACGGCAATGTACGTTTCCGCAACCGCTTCTACACAGCAAGACTCCGCATCGAAAAGCTGGATTCTGAGACCCATGAAAATATTTTGCATGATGGAGCCATCTTTCGTATTTATGCAGCGAAGCGGGACGATGCGAAGGACGGGGAAGGAAAAGTGCTTTTCTATGAGGAGGATACGCTGATTGACGGATCCAGGGACTTTCTGACTGCGATGGGAGCAACCGATATCCGGCCGGTTACAAGAGGACGGAGTATGCTGAAAGGACAAGCTGCGTATACCGGCATGGTCCCGGCTGGTACACCTGTGTGTGAGGAATCAGAGCAGATCCTGCTGGGGGACCGTTTCGGGCTGGAAACGGGAGTCATGAAAGCATTTGTCACAGTGCGGGATGGGCTGGTACAATGTCCAGGCAATCAGGCAGAAAGTTCGAATGCCCAGCTACAAAGCCCAGGTGCTCAGGAATATCAGCTGCAGACAGTCGGCTATCTGAACACACCGCAGCCGCTTTCTGCCGGCACCTATGTGCTTTGCGAGACAAAGCCGCCTGCAGGCTATGTCCGTTCCAAACCAGTGGCGCTGGAAATCTATTCCGACCAGGTGGCTTATTACCAGAATGGAAACCGGGACAGCAGGGTACTCTCTGTCGTTTATGAAGATGCGGCAGATGAACAGACAACCTGGAAAAACAAGCCCCAGGACCAGATCCATACAGCGCGGGTCTATCTGGAAAATGAACCGATCCGGCTACAGGTAGAAAAGCGTGAAGCGCAGGCCGCCGCAGGCAGTGAGCCAGACCAGGATCTGCGATCAGAACATTCTAATGGCGAAGGAAGATCCGGGTATGTGGCAGGCGCAAAAATGACATTATTTGATGCCATTTTACTGACACCGTCCGGGGATACCCAGGATTTCACTTACGAAGGACTTGTGATCGAGCGAAACGATGCGGGGTATATTGACCGCATGTATGTAAAGGAAGGCTACGGAGGACAGAAAACGGAATTTCTCCCGGAACGCGATGAGGAAGGGCATTTGTATACGGTAACCTGGCCTGCGGGTGTGGACCGTTATGGTGAGATCATTCCGGCAGAAGGCAACAGCTGGAATTCCGTTACCGTGATGCGCCCGGATACCGATATCCTTTATTATGATCTGAGTAATCTGTTAGTTACCATTACGCCGGAGAGCGATGGCCGGGATGGACGTTATCAGGCGTTTGCATGGAAAGGTGCTTTCAAATTTCTGGAATTTACCGGCGGTGACCTGACGAAGATCGTATACGATGAGAAGGATAAGATCCTGACACTGGATAAAGGAACGCATGTGTATCATTTAGGGCGCGGGGGAGAGCGGGATGCGCTTGTAGATCCGTATACTGGTATGGCATATGTGGTGAAGGATTTTGACGGGACCAATGGAAGCTGGGACCAGATCCGTGGAAGAGCTGGAACCGGGAAGAACAAAAAACAGGTGCTTGTGTGGCCGGTAAATCTTCGCCGGGACGAGTATGGTAATATCATTGCCCGTGATAAGATCACGACCTGCCGTATGGCACTCTCAGGAGATGGGGAGCAGGCGTACCTGACAGGCAGCTGGAAATCTGCCCAGGGAGAAGAAAGCCACCGGGAATCCTCTCTTTGCCAGAATGAGACAGGGCAGAACCTGAACGATGAAGTGCTGCTGGATGATAACAACGGGAAATTTGAAAAGTCCATGAATCCGGTATACGACCAGCATGGACTTGTGACCTATTACCAGCAGAGCAAAGATACCTATGATAAGGCTACAAAGCTTTACGACCGGAATGGAGATTTTGTGCGCTCCCAGAATTCAGACAATCTGGAAGCCTACAACCATGCGGCTTATGCGGTACAGGAGCATACGCTGCTTCAGACAGAAAATGAGCCGCTTTCCCACAGACAGGGCGAAGCCTATGTCATGGAAAATACATGGATCACGTCGGAACAATATCCAAATGACCCGTTTGCGTCGGTGATGACAGAGGGCAGTACAGACATTCTGGAGCGGGTGGCAGCAGGCAGCTACATTATGGAAGAATTACAGGCACCAAAAGGGTTTGTCAAGGCACTTCCGATGGGAATCCTGGTAAAGGAAACCAATGAGCTCCAACAGGTCATCATGACAGATGAAGCAACAAAAACGGAATTTTCAAAAACGGATGGCGTAGATATAACTGCTTCAGATACCGCAAGTTCAGATACGGGCGGAAAGTCCGTTGTTTCTGGCAGTGGACTGCGATCAGATAAAGCAGAAACAGGGGAAAACTCTGCATTTGATTGTGGATATGTGACGGGCGCGGTACTGGGATTGTGGAAAACGGAGAGTGCCCATGGTGCAGAAGCTGCGCAGGCTGTTTCGGGAGAAAACCAGACTGCTTCAGAATATGCACAGATCGATGCGAATGTTCACCAGCCGGCTCCGGCCGCTGTCTGGACAACAACAGACCAGCCGCATACGATCGCGCATCTTCCGACGGGAGAGTATCTCTGGAAAGAAATCCAGGTGCCATCGGGCTTTGTTTCCCATGAACCGGTGACAATCACGGTGGCGGAACGCCCGGAAGTCCAGAAATACGAGATAAAGGATGATCACACGCGCATAGAGGTGGAAAAATACTGTCTGGAAAACGGAAAAGATCGTGCAGACGGCGAAACTGCTGTGGGCGGCGCGGAATTTACGCTCTACCATGCGAAGCTGGATGCAAACGGCCAGATCTGTTATGAGAATGGCCTTTTGCAATATGAGACAGCTTCGCCTGTTGTGCGCTGGATCACCGATGATGGTACGACTTACCGTGATTTTCCGGCTGCGTTTGAAACCATGTATCTGGAGCACGGGGCAAAGTCTGGAAGCAGTGTGATGTGGGATGTGGGCGAGCGGCTTTACCGGGCAGAGTTTGAGGCAGAATACCAGAAAGAACGCTTAAAACCGGCAGATCCACAGCAGACGATATTGGTGTACCGGATGGAAAACGGGGTTAAAATCCGGATCGGGGTCACAAAAGAGCAGGACCCGTTTGCGGACCACTTATACCGGTTTGAGTATCAGTTCGACTGGAAGGCACTGCCACAGATCAATCCATATGCCTGTACATACCTGACGTTAGAAAACCACCAGCGGTTTGATTACCTGCCTGCCGGAGCCAGCTATGTTCTGGTTGAAACAAAAGTGCCGGAGGGCTTTGCGCGGGCCGGAGTAGTGCTGGTCACGGTAAAAGACACGGGAGCAGTGCAGCTTTACCGGGTAGAAAATGAAGAGGGAACCCTGCTGATCTCGAAGGTATATGAAAATGGCGGCAAGGAACTGGCCGGAGCCAGACTGGCTCTTTATCGGGCAAATGAAGAAGGTGGCTTAACCAGAAGCAGCCGTTATCTGTTTGATACATGGGTCAGTGGAAGCGATGGGCGCTACACGGAGCTGGATGCCATCAACAGGAGAATCCCGCAGGGATATGCACAGGGCGACTTAAAACCACACCGGATCCGGCGTCTGACGGATGGCCTATACTGGCTTGCGGAGCAGGAAAGCCCGGATTATTACACGACATTTCTTCCGGTGCAGATCGAATACCAGTGGCAGCCGGAAATCCGGATCGTGCGCGTCAATGACAGGCCGGTGACAGGAACACTAAAATTAGAAAAAACAGACTCGGCCGGAAATATGCTGCAGGGTGCAGTGTTTGAACTGACGGCGTACCGTGATATGTCATACCAAGGCAGGACATATCAAAACACAGTACATCAAAATATGTCATACCAAAATGCAGTATGTAAAAATATGAAATACCGGGGTAGCGCAGGTCAGAATACAGAGAATCCTGCTTCACCGGAGCTTGTGCTTCGGCTGCGCCTGGAAGCACCGTCCGAAACAAAAGATCTGCCGGTTGGTGAAGTGCTGGAGGATGGTACGGTCCGTCCATTCTGGTATGAGCTGCGGGAAGTGGTGCCACCTTCCGGTTATGTTTTAAATCCGGAGGTGATCCGGTGGCAGTTTGAGCCGGATCTGGGGGCGGCGTCTTATCCATGGAAGGGAATGGCCCAAAAGAAAATTACTGTAACTGACCGGAAAACCAGGATTGTGATCGCCAAGGTGGATGCAGACGCAATGAAAACTGCAGAAGCCAGTAAGGGTCAAGATAAGCTGCCAAATGTATGGAGAACGGAAGAAACGACAGCAGAAGTTAATTCCAGGCAGAAGCAGTTTTTGGACACATGGCCGGAAGACATTTTCCTTGCGGGAGCGGAACTGGCTGTTTACGGGATTGTAAAAATAAACGAGGCGGGAGAACCTGTTTATAACGAAGATACTCCGCTGGCATACTGGACTACAGAAAAAGAAGCGCCGTGGCATGCGCTGGAGGGCTTAAAAGCAGGAGGTGAGTATCTTTTAAAGGAAGTGAAAGCACCAGAAGGCTATGAATATTTTGAACCGGTCCGTTTCCGGATATCTGAGGATGGAGGCCGGATCGCGTGGGCTGACCGGGCTGATATATGGAACGGAACTGCTCTGGCCGTAAAGGATAAAAAGATACCGGAGCAGGAGATTCCAGACGAGCCGAAGCCGGACAAGCCACCTAAGGAGGAGGGAAAAAAGACACCGCCAGACGATGACAGACCGAAGAAACCAGAGATCCAGCCGCGTTTTCGCATAGGCCGCATCCTGGCCTGGTACCAGCCTTCTTCGCCGGATGGCACTGGCTGGCTGTATTTAGGACCGGATGGCCGATGGAAAATCCGTCTTCCACAGGTGGGAGATGAGCGGAAAACCGTTCTGCCTGTTGTATTAATTCTTCTATCGGCAGCGGGACTAGGTATTGTGGGAAAAAGGAAGCATAACAGATAAATCAAAAGGGCGAAAAGGTTTGGCAGTCCTTTTCGCCCTTTTGATTTTGGGAATGGTAGGTATACAAAATAAAAGAAAATGTTTTAGGGGGGCCGGGCAGTTTCGGGCTGCCCGGTATGAGTATGAAAAAGCTTTGTAATTTCAAGTATACACTTGAAACAAAGGTTTCATTACCCTTTCGGATAATGTACTTAGAGTATAAAAAAGAATTGTGACGAAACTGTGTCGCCATCATAAAAAAAATATAAACATAATAAAAAATAAAAAAACCCTTTCAAAAACCTCCTGGATTGTATATAATAAGAGAGATTAGAACGAAAAATGCGCTCTTTGCGCATATTCATAGATGGAACGTAATGGTCCACAAACAGGATTTTCAAAATGAAAGATCCTGCTTTTTGGACACGTATGCGTGAATAATCACGATAGAACTGGGAAACAAGGTAACTGTGGCGGAAATACACAGTTATGGAACAGGAAACATCAGGAGGAAATTTATGTTAGTATCCAACGATATCGGAATCGATTTAGGTACGGCGAGCATTCTGGTATATATCAAAGGCAAGGGCGTTGTCCTGAAGGAGCCTTCCGTAGTAGCGATTGACCGTGACTCCAACAAGATCATGGCAATTGGTGAGGAAGCACGTCTGATGATCGGAAGAACACCGGGAAACATCATTGCGGTAAGACCGCTGCGTCAGGGCGTTATTTCAGACTATACCGTTACCGAGAAGATGTTAAAATATTTCATCAACAAAGCGGTAGGTAAGAGAACCCTGCGCAAGCCGCGTATCGCAGTCTGCATCCCGAGCGGTGCTACAGAGGTTGAGAAAAAGGCAGTTGAAGATGCGACTTATCAGGCAGGTGCCCGCGAGGTATCTATTATCGAGGAGCCGGTTGCAGCAGCGATCGGTGCCGGAATCGATATTTCCAAGGCATGCGGTAACATGATCGTAGATATCGGAGGCGGTACTGCAGATATCGCAGTTATTTCCCTTGGCGGAACCGTAGTAAGTACTTCCATCAAGGTTGCCGGTGACGATTTCGACGAAGCATTAGTCCGTTACATGAGAAAGAAGCACAATCTGCTCATCGGTGAGAGAACCGCAGAGGAGATCAAGATCAACATTGGTTCTGCATACCGCAGACCAGAGGTCTTAAAGATGGAGGTGCGTGGACGTAACCTGGTTACCGGACTTCCGAAGACCATCGAGGTTACTTCTGAGGAAACGCTGGAAGCACTGCGCGAGCCGGCTATGCAGATCGTAGATGCCGTTCACAATGTCCTGGAGAGAACTCCTCCGGAGCTGGCAGCCGATATCTTCGACCGCGGTATTGTCATGACCGGCGGTGGCTCCCTGTTAAATGGCCTCGACCAGCTGATCGAAGAAAAGACCGGTATTACCACCATGGTAGCGGAAGACCCGTTAACTGCAGTGGCAATCGGAACCGGTAAGTTTATCGAATTCCAGCACGGGGACAAAAAAGAGCAGGAATTTAACTAAAAGATCGAAAGGGTCTCGTGTCCATCGCGGACGCGGGACTTTTCTTATATGATAGGAAATTTCGTCCTATCATATAAAAATGCTCCGCGGGGATCGCATTGCGGCGGAAAGAAATCATGTCACCATTGCGACCCGTCTGCGGGGTGCAAAGCGCCGGTGGCAGGTCTACTGATTATGCAGGAGGATACAGGAGAAACAAAAATGGCAACAGTAAGCGGATATGTAGAACGGATCAAATATCGCAATGAGGAGAACGGATACTCGATTCTGGACGTCAGTGCGGACGGCCTGGATTATGTTCTGGTAGGAACCTTCCCTTATATCAGTGAAGGAGATTTTATCGAGGCCACGGGGCGTAATGTAGAGCACCCGGTTTATGGAGACCAGATCCAGGTGGAGTCTTATGAGCTGAAAGCACCGGAGGATACGGCCTCCATGGAACGCTATCTGGGTTCCGGAGCCATCCGTGGGGTGGGAACAGCGCTTGCGGCCCGCATTGTGCGCCGCTTCAAGGCAGATACCTTCCGCATTATCGAGGAAGAGCCGGAGCGCCTGGCAGAAGTAAAGGGCATCAGTGAAAAAATGGCCAGGGCGATCTCAGAGCAGATGGAAGCCAAAAAAGAGATGCGTCAGGCCATGATGTTTTTGCAGGACTACGGCATTTCCATGAATCTGGCCCTGAAAATCTACAACGAATATGGTACCCGCATGTACGGCATCATCAAAGAAAATCCGTACCGTCTGGCAGACGATATCCAGGGAGTCGGTTTTAAGATGGCAGACGAGATCGCCCAGAAGGTCGGCATTTTCACAGATTCGGATTTCCGCATCCGCAGCGGCATTTATTATACCCTCCTACAGTCTGTGACAAACGGACACACCTATCTGCCACAGGAGGAGCTGCTGGCAGCAGCCTCGGAACTGCTGCATGTGGATCCGTCTGTTATGGAAAAACATCTGACAGATCTTCAGATAGAAAAGAAGATCGTAGTGAAGGTGGATGAGGAGAAAATCCTGGAGAAAAACAGTGCGAAAGCAGATGAAATTGCGGGCACGCGGAATCGAAGCCTGGGAGCAGCAGACGAAATCGCAGGAGCTGAAAACATCAGTCTGGGAGCAGCAGGCGCAGCCCCGGAGACAGGAAACCGCCAGGAACAGGAGGAAACAGCAAAACAGAGCCGTCATGTCTACGCATCCCAGTACTACTACACGGAACTCAACACGGCCCGTATGCTTCACGACTTAAACCTGCGCGGTTCCGAGCCGGAAACAGAGATTCGTAAAAAACTGGAAGTGATCTGTGCGGAGGAGAAAATCGAGCCCGATGAGCTGCAGATCCGAGCAGTGATCGAGGCGGTCAACAGCGGCCTTCTGATCATCACCGGCGGTCCGGGTACCGGTAAAACGACCACGATCAATACTATCATCCGTTACTTCGAACAGGAAGAGATGGAAATCCTGCTGGCGGCGCCGACCGGCCGCGCAGCCAAGCGCATGACCGAGGCAACTGGTTATGAGGCGCGGACTATCCACCGCCTTCTGGAGCTGACCGGGGTTCCGTCGGACGATAAAGATACCTCCGGCATGCATTTTGAGCGAAATGAAGAAAATCCGCTGGAAGCAGATGCCATCATCATTGACGAAATGTCTATGGTAGATATTTACCTGATGCATGCGCTGCTCCGTGCGGTGAACCCGGGAACCCGCCTGATCCTGGTAGGAGATATCAACCAGCTTCCGAGTGTTGGTCCGGGAAATGTCCTTCGCGATATGATCGCGTCCGGTGCATTCAATGTGGTGCAGCTAACCCGCATCTTCCGTCAGGCGGCAGAGAGCGATATTATCGTCAATGCCCACAAGATCAACGATGGAGAACGGATCCCGCTTGGCAAGCGCAGCAAGGACTTTCTGTTTATCCGCCGGGAACATCCTGACGCGATCATCAGCGCCATGCTGACGCTGGTGCGGGAAAAGCTCCCGAATTATGTCCATGCCGATATGTTCGATATCCAGATCATGACACCGATGCGCAAAGGTGCGCTTGGTGTGGAACGGCTAAATACCATTCTCCAGAGCTTCCTGAATCCCAAAGACCCATCGAAGCCGGAAAAGGAGGTAAATGGTACGGTTTACCGGGTGGGAGATAAGGTCATGCAGATCAAAAACAACTACCAGATCGAGTGGGAGACCCGCAACAAATATGGGATTCCGGTGGATTCGGGTGCGGGTGTGTTCAATGGTGATATTGGAATCATCCGCGAGATCAACACGTTTGCGGAAGAACTGACGGTCGAGTTTGATGAAGGAAAAATGGTAGACTACAGCTTTAAACAGCTGGAGGAACTGGAGCTGGCTTATGCCATCACGATCCATAAATCGCAGGGAAGTGAATACCCGGCGGTGGTCATTCCGGTCTATTCCGGCCCCCGCATGCTGATGACAAGAAACTTAATCTACACAGCGGTGACCCGGGCCCGTGCCTGCGTCTGCCTGGTGGGAATCCCGGAAATGCTGCAGACCATGGTCGACAATGTCGTGGAGCAGCGCCGCTACACTGGCTTGAAAATGAGAATTCAGGAGGTTATGCAATCCGAATTATAAAATCACCCACAAAATCATCTGCAAAGGTGGCCCCAAAACCGCTTGTAGAATCATCTGCAAACATAACTGCAAAATTGCCCTTGAAATTATCTCTCAAGGAAAATCTCCTCCAGCTTCTCTTCCCGCGCCGCTGCCCGGTATGCGGACAGATCGTTCTGCCAGAGGGTGCTTTAATCTGCGCGGGCTGTGTGCAGAAGCTGCATTTTATCCGGCAGCCATCCTGCAAAAAATGTGGTACGGAGCTGATCAGTGACCGTGAGGAGTACTGCCCGGACTGCAAACGGCGGCACCGGAGTTTTGAGTCTGGCGTTGCCCTGATCCGCTACAATGACGTGGCCCAGAAATCTATGGCGGCGATCAAATATAAAAACCGGCGGGAATATCTGGATTTTTATGCAGAGGCCATTGTCAGGCGATATGGGAACTTTTTTGCCAGACACAAAGAGGCGGTTCTGGTACCGGTCCCGGTACATCCGGTCCGGCTGCGCAGCCGCGGTTTCAACCAGGCTGGAGAGTTGGCGGTGCGCCTTGGACGTCTGAGTGGACTTTCTGTGAATGAAACCATGCTGATCCGTACCAGAAAGACAGCTCCACAGAAAGAGCTTGGACCGGAAGAACGCCTGCGGAACCTGCGAAAGGCATTTGCGGTGAGGAAAAGCACACTGCCCGCAACCGTCATCCTCGTCGATGACATTTACACTACTGGCAGTACTATCGAGGCCTGCACCCGGGTACTAAAAGAGGCGGGAGTCCGGGAAGTGTATTTTGTCTCCATCTGCATCGGCGGCGGTGTCTGACCAGAATGGAGCTTGGTTCCCTGTTTTGCTGGAAACTTTGTTGGAAATCTGGTCTGGCAGCCGATCACCGGATGTTGGATGATTGTCCTGAAAGCAGAAAAATCCAGAAAAAATTGGCAAAGGAGCAGAAAAACGATGCAAACATGCGGGTTTCCTACAAAAAAATAAAGAAAAAGATTGACGCATGGACATCGTTATGCTATAGTGGTATGGCGAATGGAAGAGCTTAGGTCTTTTTTTTATGCTCAAAATTAGCTTACGGGCTGACAAGGCACGAAAGAAAGGCTGAAAAAACAACGAAAAATCAAGTGGAGGTGGAAGTCGTGCGCACAAAGATTACACTGGCATGTACAGAATGTAAACAGCGGAACTACAACATGACGAAGGATAAGAAGACACATCCGGATCGCATGGAGACCAAAAAATATTGTAGATTCTGCAAAACTCATACTTTACACAAAGAAACAAAGTAAGGAGTGTGAACTATGGGAGAAACTACAGGCACTGAGAAGGCTCCGAAGAAGAGCTTTTTCAAGGGTTTAAAAGCTGAGTTCAACAAAATCGTATGGCCTGACCAGGAAACCGTTGGCAAGCAGACAGTTGCTGTAGTAGCGGTTACCGCTGCGCTGGGAATTATCATCGCAATCCTGGATTTCATTATCAAATGGGGCCTCAGCTTCATTATTTAATTAAGGCGAGGGTGATAAGATGTCAGAAGCAAAGTGGTATGTAGTTCATACCTATTCGGGCTACGAGAACAAAGTAAAAGTTGACATTGAGAAAACCATTGAGAACCGTAACCTTCAGGATCAGATCCTCGAAGTTTCCGTTCCGATGCTCGAAGTCGCAGAACTCAAAAACGGCGTGGAGAAGCTTGCGGACAAGAAAATGTTCCCGGGCTATGTGCTCATCCACATGATCATGAACGATGATACCTGGTATGTAGTACGCAACACCCGCGGCGTGACCGGCTTTGTAGGACCGGGCTCCAAGCCTGTTCCGTTAAGCGATGAGGAGATGGAGAGCCTCGGCTTTGGAAAGACTGAAGTTGCTCTGGACTATGCAGTTGGCGATACCATCGTGGTAACAGCCGGCGCATGGAAGGACACGATCGGTGCCGTTAAGTCTATCAATGAAAGTAAGCACACTCTTACGATCAATGTCGAAATGTTCGGCCGTGAAACACCGGTTGAACTCAATTTCACAGAAGTGAAACACATGTAACAACGAAAAGGGACCGGCGTTGCCGGTTCGTGGGAGGGACACCCCCGACAATACCACATTATTAGGAGGTCATTATCATGGCAAAGAAAGTAACTGGTTACATCAAATTACAGATTCCGGCAGGCAAGGCTACTCCTGCTCCGCCAGTTGGTCCGGCACTCGGTCAGCACGGCGTTAATATCGTACAGTTCACCAAGGAGTTCAACGCAAGAACTGCAGATCAGGGCGATCTGATCATCCCGGTTGTTATTACCGTATACGCAGACAGAAGCTTCAGCTTCGTAACCAAGACTCCGCCGGCAGCTGTTCTGTTAAAGAAAGCTTGCAAGATCAAATCTGGTTCCGCAACCCCGAACAAGACCAAAGTTGCTACCATCTCTAAGGCAGATCTTCAGAAGATCGCTGAGACCAAGATGCCTGACTTAAACGCAGCAAGTCTGGAAGCAGCTATGAGCATGATTGCAGGTACTGCAAGAAGCATGGGTATCACTGTTGAGGAGTAATCCCTCATACAGAACTGAGATGAAACTTTAAATACGTGGGAGGGAACATCCCCGACAATACCACTAGGAGGTTATTTTATTATGAAACATGGAAAGAGATACGTAGAAGCGGCTAAAGCAGTAGACCGCGCTACTCTTTATGATGCAGCAGACGCTATCGCACTTGTTAAGAAGACTGCTGTAGCTAAATTTGATGAAACCATTGAGGCTCATATCAGAACCGGTTGTGACGGACGTCACGCTGACCAGCAGATCCGTGGTGCAGTAGTTCTGCCGCACGGAACTGGTAAAGTTACCAGAATCCTTGTTTTCGCTAAGGGAGCAAAGGCTGATGAGGCTCAGGCTGCAGGCGCAGATTTCGTAGGCGCTGAGGAGCTGATCCCGAAGATCCAGAACGAGGGCTGGTTAGATTTCGATGTAGTTGTAGCTACCCCGGATATGATGGGTGTTGTTGGTCGTCTGGGCCGTGTACTTGGACCGAAGGGCTTAATGCCAAACCCGAAGGCTGGTACTGTAACCATGGACGTAACCAAAGCTATCAACGATATCAAAGCTGGTAAGATCGAGTACAGACTTGATAAAACCAACATCATCCACGTGCCAGTGGGTAAAGCTTCTTTCACTGAGGAGCAGTTAGCGGACAACTTCCAGACGCTTATGGATGCAATCAACAAAGCAAAACCGGCTACCTTAAAGGGTACCTACATCAAGAGCGCAACCCTGACCTCTACCATGGGCCCGGGCGTTAAGCTGAACGTAGTTAAGCTGATGGCTTAATCAGATTTTGCAAAAAACTGATTGACAATCCGAATATAGTATGTTATCATACACAAGTATTGACTGCCGAAGACAGTAGGTGCCGTAAGGCGTAAGGTTACAACCACCTACCGAGGAACGTACAATTTGTATTTCATGACGAATTTGTAGAGCCCCTCTGTCTGACAGTGGGGCTTTTCCTTGCAGTCTCCAGTTATATAATAAAACAGGAGGAAGACATTCATGGCTAAAGTTGAGTTAAAACAGCCTATCGTAGCTGAGATCTCCGAGCTGTTAAACGGCGCTGCATCCGCAGTAGTAGTAGACTATCGTGGTCTTACTGTTGCTCAGGATACCGAGCTGCGTAAGCAGTTAAGAGAAGCTGGTGTTGCTTACAAAGTATACAAGAACACCATGATCAAGCGTGCAGCTGAGGGTACCGATTTTGCAGCTCTGGATCCGGATTTAGAAGGACCGACCGCAATCGCTGTATCTAAGGATGACGCTACAGCTCCGGCAAGAATCCTGGCTGAGTTTGCTAAGAAGGCAGACAAGCTTGAGATCAAAGCTGGTGTTGTTGAAGGTACTTACTATGATCAGAAGGGTATGCAGGTTATCGCAACCATCCCGTCCAGAGAAGTACTTCTCGGAAAGTTACTGGGAAGCATCCAGTCTCCGATCACCAACTTCGCTCGTGTGCTTAACCAGATCGCTGAGCAGCAGGGCGCAGAGGCTTAATTATCTGAACATCATCCTGCGGTCAGCCGCATGAACATTCAGAAGTAAGCAATTCGATATCATATCGAACTATCATTGATTCAGAAATATAATTATTTTAATGGAGGAAATTAAAATGGCAAAGTTAACCACTGCAGAGTTTATCGAAGCTATCAAAGAGTTATCCGTATTAGAGCTGAACGAGCTGGTAAAGGCTTGTGAGGAAGAGTTTGGCGTATCCGCAGCAGCAGGCGTTGTAGTTGCAGCAGCAGCTGGCGCAGGCGAGGCAGCTGAGGAGAAGACCGAGTTCGACGTAGAGCTGACCGAGGTTGGCCCGAACAAGGTTAAAGTTATCAAGGTTGTACGTGAAGCTACCGGTCTTGGTCTGAAAGAGGCTAAGGACGTAGTTGACGGTGCTCCGAAAGTCCTGAAAGAGGGCGCTTCTAAGGAAGAGGCTGAGGACATCAAGGCTAAACTTGAGGCTGAGGGCGCAAAAGTTACCCTGAAGTAATTAAAACTCAACAAAGAGCTATGAACCCCGGAATCCGCAAGGATTTCCGGGGTTTTTCTGTCGTGCGGGAATTATGTATGGAACACATGATAAAGAGCATGTATTTGGTAACAGGAAACTGTTCACAGAAAATTCTGAGCAAAAACGAGAATAAAAAATACCCGGAACTCCTCGTGAAGTTCCGGGTATCTCATTTTCTAGGTGGTAAATTAAGCTACAACGTGAACGTTAACAGCCTGAAGACCACGGTTGCCCTCAGCGGTATCAAAGGTAACTTTCTGGCCATCCTCTAAGGTCTTGTAGCCGTCAGCTACGATACCGGAGAAGTGTACGAATACTTCCTCGCCAGTCTCATCGTTGGTGATGAAGCCATAACCCTTAGTAGCGTTGAACCATTTAACTGTACCGTTATTCATTGTGGTACCTCCTATAAAAAATAAAATTTGTATTTTCGTATGAAACAAAAATCACATATTTTTGTAAATCGGGAATGTACTTCTTGACTTACAAAAATATGTGAATCAAAAGCTCATATCAAAATACATTGTGAGTTTACCACCCAACCCCAAATCTGTCAAGCAATTTCGGCATTTCTTGATATACTAAAGTGGTAGGAATAATATTTGCAAATCCCCTGATCTGCGGGGCAGATTAAATAGTGTGATGGGTGCGTGGCCGGGGAAAGTAGCCGGCCGCGCACACTATGCCAAACCAAAATAGGGAAAAGTTGTCAGACAAATAAAATATAAATAAAAAAGGTTTTATAAACCGGTTTCCAGACTGGAAAGCCAGGCTTTCATGGCTCCGGTGAGCCATTTATTCCGGTGGTACAGAACTTGCAGCCAGCAAGCTGACGCGGAAACTTCATAGTCCAGCGGAACAAGCTGCTCTGCAGCCTGGTGCTGCCGGACAATCAGTTCGGGAGCCAGAACCATGGCGTTTGTATGTGCATGGCCTGATACATTGCTGGATGTGCCGGTTGCATCTGTAGTGCATGTATTTGCGTCAGGGGTGCCGTGCATGCCATCTGCTTTGCCTGTGCGAAACAGTCTGTCTGTGCAATGATCCGCCGCAACAGAAAGGGCGAGTCCCGGGTCAGAAATTTGTATCTGTCTGGAGGCGGCACATGGAAGTGCTTCCAGACCTGCCTCAAAATAGCCGGTTCGGATAAACGGATAAAGAGAGAGCTCTTCCGGTGTTACAGATTGCTGCCCTGCCAGCGGATGCCCTTTTCCAACATAAAGGTGGAGCGGAGCCGGCTGGTCCTCTGTCGCATGAATGAGATCCTCACCAGTGTAGCGGCTACCCAGAGACAGCGCAAGATCCACCTCGTTGTGCCGGAGATGGGAAAGCAATAGCTCCGGGTCCTGGATGGTTTCCACCCGCAGCTTCACCTGTGGATATTTCTGCAGGTACTGCGCAAGCAGACTGCTGATGTCCGGCCCGGCAAGCGGGCTGAGAATGCCTAGCCGCAATGAGCCGGTGACGGTGGAGTTATCTTGTTTTCCAACCATCAGCGCTTCTTCGGACATGCGGATGATCGCGGCTGCATAGGTGAGGAATTCCTGCCCGGTCTGGGTAATGCGGATCTGCCTGCCTACGCGCTCGTAAAGCTGGGTCCCCAGCTCCTGCTCCAGCTGCTGCATCTGCATGGTGACGGTTGACTGGGCATACCCCAGAGCTGCTGCAGCTTTTGAGAGACTCTGGGTCTCAGCCACTTTGGTAAATGTAATCAGGTTTCTAATTTCCATGAACTGCTTTCTAATATCGGAATTAATGAAGTAAAATAAAAATACTTCAAAATATTTGACATCATCATTGTAGCGCTTATACTGAAAAAAGGCAAGGGATATTTTGCGATTCTGGAAAACGATTGCAGAAAACATATTTTCCCCCAGATATAGATATATATGAAATAAAAGCTGCTGCTTGCGCAATGCGTGAACAGTATCGCGAATAGAAAACAGGAGAAGGGAGCTTATGGCTAATGGAAAGTGGAGATTTCGTATGCTGAGTCTGCTTTTGCTGGCAGTGGTTCTTGCAGATGGAGCCCTGACTGGAGCAGCCTTTGCGATCGCGCGGTATGCTAACGATCCGGGCAGTGTGGCTGTTTCGTCTTTTGAGACTCAAAACGGAAACGGTGAGTTTTTCCAGCAGGCCGATTCCGCCGATGGGCAGCAAGTTGCTTCACAGGAGCACGTTTCCCAAGGCTATGCTTCGCAGGACCATGCCACGCAGAATCATGTCTCGCAGGATCACTCTCCCCAGGTTGCCCTCACCTTCGATGACGGTCCCCACCAGACCTGCACGCCGGCTCTCTTAGATGGCTTGAAGCAGCGTGGCGTGAAGGCAACCTTTTTTCTTATGGGCGAAAATATTGCCGGAAAGGAAGAACTGGTACAGCGGATGCAGGCAGATGGGCACCTCATCGGCAACCACAGTTACCGTCACATCCAGATGACAAAGGAGGGGGCAGAGCAGGCTTGTGCGGAAATCGAGCAGACAGAGCAGCTGATCCAGTCCATCACCGGGAAACGCCCGGAATATCTGCGTCCGCCTTACGGAGCCTGGAATGAGCAGCTGGAATGCCGCGTAAATCTGACCACAGTACTCTGGAACGTAGATTCCCTGGACTGGAAATTTCAGAACACAAAGCGCATTGTGCGGCGGGTTGAAAAGGATGTGAAGGATGGGGACATCATTCTTATGCATGATATTTTTCCAACCTCGGTAGAGGCGGCTTTGCAGATTGTCGATGATCTGCAGGCGCAGGGCTATGAATTTGTGACGGTAGAGGAATTGCTGGTGGACTGAAGTGTTAGAAAACCGGTCGTGCTTCGGGTTGACTGCGCAGCCGACGCAGATTATACTAGAGAAAAGCACAAATGTTCGCAAAAAGTTCTGCGCAACTATACTGGAACGGCAATGCACATCTGCCGGGCAAGCCAGATATGAGCGCAGGGGTGGCCAGAAAACCAGCACTGCGCCAGACAGGAAACTAACGCTGCGTTAAACAGGAAGGAAAATACATATGGATTTGTTTGACTATATGAGAGCGAGCACCCAGGAGCAGGAATCGCCCCTGGCGTCCCGCATGCGCCCCACCACACTGGATGAGGTGGTCGGGCAGAAACACATCATCGGAAAGGACAAGTTGCTTTACCGGGCTATCAAGGCGGACCAGCTCGGCTCCATCATTTTTTACGGGCCACCTGGAACGGGAAAGACAACGCTTGCGAAGGTCATCGCCAACACCACCAGCGCAAGTTTCCGCCAGATTAACGCGACTGTAGCAGGTAAAAAGGACATGGAAGATGTCGTGAAAGAAGCAAAGGATGCGCTCGGCATGTACGGGAAAAAGACGATCCTTTTTGTCGACGAGATCCACCGTTTCAACAAAAGCCAGCAGGACTATCTGCTTCCCTACGTGGAGGATGGCACCTTGATCCTCATCGGAGCGACCACAGAGAATCCGTATTTTGAGGTAAATGGGGCGCTTTTATCCCGTTCGCGGATCTTTGAACTGAAGGCGCTGGAAAAGGATGATGTAAAAGAGCTGATCCTGCGGGCAGTACACGACGAAAAAAAGGGCATGGGCAGCTACCATGCCGTGATCGATGATGATGCAGCCGATTTTCTGGCCGATGTCTCCGGCGGGGATGCCCGTGCGGCCTTAAATGCCGTAGAATTGGGCGTGCTCACCACAGAACGGGATCCGGCTGACAGCCTGATCCACATTACGCTGGAGGTGGCGCAGGAATGTATCCAGAAGCGGGCGGTGCGCTACGATAAGGACGGGGACAACCATTACGACACCATTTCTGCCTTTATCAAGAGCATGCGCGGCTCCGACCCGGACGCGGCAGTCTATTATCTGGCGCGGATGCTTTACGCAGGGGAGGATATCAAATTTATTGCCCGCCGCATTATGATCTGTGCCTCGGAGGATGTAGGAAATGCAGATCCACGGGCACTGATGGTGGCAGTCAGTGCAGCACAGGCGGTGGAGCGCATCGGTATGCCGGAGGCGCAGATCATTCTGTCCCAGGCGGTGACTTATGTGGCAACTGCGCCGAAATCCAACTCCGCCTGCAATGCAATCTTTGAGGCGATGAGTGCCGTGAAAAACCAGCGCTCCATGCCGGTGCCGGTACATCTGCAGGATTCTCACTATGGCGGCTCTGCAAAGCTGGGGCACGGGATCGGCTACAAATATGCGCACGATTACCCGAACCACTATGTAAAACAGCAGTATCTGCCGGATGGAATGGAAGGACAGGTCTTCTACCGGCCGTCGGAAAACGGATATGAGTCGAATATTGTCGAACATATGCGGTTTTTGCGGCAATCTGTGCAGGACGAAGAAAAATAGTGGGAAATTAAATCTTTTCTTTTCTAAAAGAATCTATTATAATAAGGTTGCTGGACACGTTGCGTGAACAGCAACCTTATTAGCTTATACGCAAAGACAGCAGCCTGCGGTCTTTGCATCATGAAAACAGGCTGTCGGAACACTTCTTTAGTGTGCCGTTACAGCCCGGATCCATCATTTCGGTATTCTAAGAAGATATCTATTTATAGTAACTGCTTAGTATTTTGCGGTTACAACTTTACTTTATATCCCACCTACATAAAAGTTCAGAATGGAGAAATATATGCGAGAAAAATTACAGACATTACCTGTAGCTGTATTAAAAGAAATGGCGAAAGAGCAGGGAATTAAAGGGGCCACCTCCCTTAGAAAGGCAGAACTGATCGAGGCACTTTGCAGTGCAGCCGGAGTAGCCGCTTCCGAGACAAATTCTGTTGAAAATGTTCAGCAGCCGCGCCGGAACCTGCACCAGAACCGCCCGCAGGGTAGCCGCACGACCATGGTAAGACGAAACGGAGAGCAGCTGCGTCAGGGCCGCCAAAACCAGAGTGGAGACCGCTCCTACCAGAATCGTCAGGAACAGACCGGCGGGCAGATGTATCAGGAGCGTCAGCCACAGAATGTGGAGCAGGCAGGAGACCAGACGTACCAGCCACGCCAGACTCGCCAGCCCCAGAACATGGAGCAGGCAGGTGAGCAGCCATACCAGGTTCGTCAGAGCCGCCAGTCCCAGAACATGGACCAGACCAGCGACCAGCCGTATCCGAATACGCGGGATGAAGAGAATGAGAAACAGCCGGAGGGCGTAGACAGCGGTGTGCCGGCAAGCGGTATCCTTGAGGTCATGCCAGATGGCTTCGGCTTTATCCGCTGTGAGAATTTCCTTCCGGGCGAGAACGATGTCTATGTATCCCCGACCCAGATCCGCCGCTTTGGCTTAAAGACTGGTGATATTATCAACGGAATCCGCCGCGTAAAGACTTCAAATGAAAAGTTTGCAGCACTGTTGTATATCCGCAATATCAACGGTTATCCGGTCAGCGCGCTGGAGCACCGCCCGAACTTTGAGGACCTGACCCCGATCTTTCCGAACAGCCGTCTGCATATGGAGACTCCGGGAAAGAGCAGCACCGCGATGCGTGTGCTCGACCTTCTGGCGCCGATCGGTAAGGGCCAGCGAGGCATGATCGTATCTCCGCCGAAAGCCGGTAAGACCACCCTCTTAAAGCAGGTGGCACAGGCAGTGACCACCAATCACCCGGACATGCACATGATCATCCTTCTGATCGATGAGCGCCCGGAGGAGGTTACCGACATCAAGGAGTCTGTGGTTGGCAAAAATGTCGAAGTCATTTATTCCACCTTTGACGAGCTTCCGGAGCGCCATAAGCGCGTTTCCGAGATGGTGATCGAGCGTGCAAAACGTCTCGTAGAGCATGGACGCGATGTGATCATCCTCTTGGACAGCATCACCCGTCTGGCAAGAGCCTACAACCTGGTAGTCCCGCCGAGCGGACGTACGCTTTCCGGTGGTCTTGACCCGGCGGCTTTGCATATGCCGAAGCGCTTCTTTGGTGCAGCCCGCAACATGCGTGAGGGCGGCAGCCTGACGATTCTTGCTACAGCACTGGTTGACACCGGAAGCCGCATGGATGATGTCATCTACGAGGAATTCAAGGGCACCGGCAACATGGAGCTTGTATTAGACCGCAAGCTCTCTGAAAAACGCATTTTCCCGGCAATCGATATCTTAAAATCCGGTACCCGCCGTGACGATCTGCTGCTCAGCCGCGATGAGGCCGAGGCTGTGGATATTGTCCGCAAATCAACGAACAGCTTAAAACCGGAGGATTCTGTGGAGCGCATCCTCGATCTGTTCGCGCAGACCCGCAGCAACCGGGAATTCGTGGAAGTGGCGAAGAAGCGCCGGATGTTCTAACCTAAAAATATCTCGAAAATCCGAGAAAATATGCTTGCCAAGCCTATATTTCTATGATACAATTATGGAGCTGTTTATAGATGTGGCGTGATTTTAACGGTACAAACGAGACCGTTAGACGATCACAGTACTATATAATTGAGAAAGTGAAGAGGTGAAAATCATGAGAGAAGGAATCCATCCAGCTTATTATCAGGCTAAGGTTACCTGCAACTGCGGCAACGAGTTCGTTACCGGTTCCACCAAGGAAGAGATCCACGTAGAGGTTTGCTCTAAGTGTCATTCTTTCTACACCGGTCAGCAGAAGGCTGCTTCTGCACGCGGTCGTATCGATAAGTTCAACAAGAAATACGGCGTTAAGGCGTAAGCATAACGAGAGCGAAGTAAGGTTGAGACTCAAGTGGAGACACTTTGGCTCAGCCTTATTTTTCTTTATACGGATATTTTAAAGATTGCTCTCATAAAGATTGCAGAAGCAGCGAATAAATCCTACGGACGCGAGCAGATCCTACGGACTGCAAAAAGTTTCACGGATCTGCAAAGAACGGGCTTCTGCATGGACAGATATAAGGAGATACAGATCAAATGAAATATTCCGGTATCGGCGGCCAGGCCGTCATTGAAGGAATTATGATGAAAAATAAAGACCAGTATGCCACAGCGGTGCGCAGGCCCGACGGCGGCATCGAGGTCAAAAAAGACACCTACGTCAGCATGACGGAAAAGGTGCCGTTTTGCGGACTCCCCTTTGTGCGGGGCGTCTTCAGCTTTGCGGATTCCATGATCCTTGGCATGCGGACCTTAAGCTTTTCCGCAAGTTTTTTCGAGGATGATGAAGACTCCGAGCCAGGCAAGCTGGAATTGTGGATGGACAAGGTATTCGGTGAGAAGGTAGAACAGGTCCTTATGGCAGTAGTCATGGTATTTTCCGTGATCATGGCCATCGGCATCTTCATGGTGCTGCCGCTGCTCATCGCAAATGCCTGCAAACAGGTCATCCACTCCGATACCATCATGGCAATCCTGGAAGGTCTCATCCGCATCGCGATCTTTATCGCATATATTAAAGTGATTTCCCGGATGGAGGACATCCACCGCACCTTTATGTACCACGGTGCGGAGCACAAGTGCATCAACTGCATCGAGCATGGCATGACACTCACCGTAGACCATGTGCGGGAAAGCTCCAAGCAGCACAAGCGCTGCGGAACCAGCTTCCTGATCATCGTTATGCTGATCAGCATCCTGTTCTTCATGGTCGTGCGGGTCGATAATGTATGGCTGCGCATGGTAAGCCGCATTATTTTAGTGCCGGTCATTGCCGGTGTTTCATACGAATTTTTACGGCTGGCAGGCCGCAGTGACAACCCGGTTGTCAATCTTTTGAGCAAGCCGGGACTGTGGATGCAGAACCTGACCACCAGCGAGCCGGATGATTCCATGATTGAGGTTGCAATCGCGGCAGTTGAAGCTGTGTTTGACTGGAAAGCATACCTGCGGGAGAATTTCCCGGAGACGGAGATTCCGGAAACCGAAGATGCCGAAGCTCTGGGCGACAGCATGAATGCTAAGACGGAGATTCCGGAAACTGAAGATGCCGAAGCTCTGGGCGACAGCATGAATGCTAAGACAGAAATTCCGGAAACCGAAGCGAAAGCAACTGGCCAGACAACAGTGCAGGAGCAGGCCGGTGCAGCAGAAAACACAGACTTGACATCAGAAGAAACACTGCATTCGGAGGACGCATCATGACACTTTACGACCTTTTAAACGAAGGCAGTTCTATACTCCGCCAGGCGGGCGATACCGACGCGGAAAACGATGCAAAGCTGCTGCTTCTGAATGCCTTCGATTTAAATCTGCTTCATTTTTTAATGGACCGTCTGCGTCCGCTCTCCGAAACAGATGCGGCTGTGCAGGAACAGATTCAAAATTACTGCGCTATGGTTGCGAAGCGTGCGTCCCGTGTCCCGCTGCAGCAGATCCTGGGCAGTCAGGAATTCATGGGACTGGACTTCTTTGTCAATGAGCATGTGCTGATTCCGCGTCAGGACACCGAGACTTTGGTGGAGCTGGTGCTGGAAGAACAGCAGGGAAAACAACAAGAAGAACAGCAGGAAAAGCAACAGGTACAACAACCGGAAGAGCAGCAGGAAAAGCAACAGGAACAACAACCGGAAGAACAGCAGAAAAAGCAACAGGAACAACAACCGGAAGAACAGCAGAAAAAACAGCGGGGACAGCAATCGGAAGAGCAGCCGGGAAAGCCTCGGAAGCTGCTGGATCTGTGTACCGGGTCCGGCTGTATCGCCATCAGTCTGGCGGTAAAGGGCGGCTTCGAATCTGTGACTGCCACAGACTTGTCAGAAGAAGCGTTAAAGGTGGCAGAGCGGAATGCTAGAACGCATCAGGTACCAATCCGCTTTTTCCAGGGCGACTTGTTTTCCGCCCTTCCGCAAAGCGAAGAAAAAACCTTCGATGTCATCACATCAAACCCACCGTACATTCCAACGGCAGTCATTGCAACTCTGGAACCGGAGGTGCGGGAGCATGAGCCGATGATGGCGTTAGACGGCACGGAAGACGGCTTAAAATTCTACCGGCAGATTGCAAAAGAAGCCGGAAGCTGGCTGAAGCCGGGCGGCAGCATCTACCTGGAGATCGGATACGATCAGGGCGAAGCTGTCAGCGGGCTTTTGGAAGACGCAGGCTTTACCAATGTCCGGGTAGTCAAGGACCTTCCGGGCAAGGACCGCGTGGTATGCGGCTGCTGGGAGCAATAAGGACAGCATACACAAAGAGCATACGCAACAGCAGGACCGCGAATCACTGGGAAGCGGCTGAACGCACCAAACCATGAACATAAACCAGTACCATTACAAAATATAGGAGGAACCCCATGTTTGACAGATTAGATGACATCCTCATCCACTATGAGGAAATCATGCAGGAATTAGGCGAGCCGAACGTAACCGAGAACCAGACCCGCTTCCGTAAGCTCATGAAGGAGCAGGCGGACCTGGCACCTCTGGTAGAGGCTTACAAGGCCTACAAGCAGGCAAAGCAGGACATTGAAGACAGTCTGGCACTTCTGGAAGAAGAAAGCGACGAAGACATGCGCGAGCTTGCCAAGGAAGAACTTTCTGACGCGAAGAAGCGTGTGGAAGAACTGGAGCAGGAGTTAAAGATCCTGTTACTGCCGAAGGACCCGAACGATGACAAGAACATTATCCTGGAGATCCGCGCCGGTGCAGGCGGCGACGAGGCAGCTCTGTTCGCAGCAGAGCTTTACCGCATGTACGTGAACTATGCAGAGAGCCAGCACTGGAAAGTAGAGATCATCTCCTTAAGTGAGAATGGAATCGGCGGCTTCAAAGAGGTTCAGGCCATGATCACCGGCAAGGGTGCTTACTCCAAGATGAAATACGAGTCCGGTGTACACCGCGTACAGCGTGTGCCGGAGACGGAGTCCGGCGGACGCATCCACACCTCTACCGCTACCGTAGCAGTGATGCCGGAGGCAGAAGAAGTCGATGTCCAGATTGATATGAACGACTGCCGTATCGATGTTATGCGTGCGTCCGGTAACGGCGGACAGTGCGTCAACACTACCGACTCCGCAGTACGTCTGACCCACATCCCGACCGGAATCGTCATCTACAGCCAGACCGAGAAATCCCAGCTGCAGAACAAAGAAAAGGCATTCCGCCTTCTGCGTTCCAAGCTGTACGATCTGGAACTGGAGAAGAAGCAGAATGCGGAGGCGGCAGAGCGCCGCAGCCAGATTGGTACTGGTGACCGTTCTGAGAAGATCCGTACCTACAACTTCCCGCAGGGCCGTGTCACTGATCACCGCATCAACCTGACCTTATACAAATTAGATAAGATCATGAATGGAGATATTCAGGAAATCTTAGATGCCTGCATCGCAGCTGACCAGGCAGCGAAGCTGGCGAAGATGAACGAAATTTAAAGCGAAAAGGGTGGGTCAAAGATATTATGCCAGATATGGAACAAGACCAAAAACCGAAAAAGAACTCCAGCGGCCTTCCCCGCCGTCTCATCATCGCCGTCCTCCTGCTCATTATCATCGCCAGTGCCCTCAGCCTGGTGAAGGAGTGGATGGATGCGGCAGCCCAGCGCCGTCTCGAAGAGAGTCTGGCGCAGGCTGCAAGCCAGACGGAGGCAGAGACCACACCGCCGGAAACAGAAGAAACCGAAGCGGAGACCGAGGCACCGTATGTTTCACCGATCGACTTTGCTTCTTTATTAGAGACGAATCCGGATACAATCGGCTGGATCCGGGTGCCGGATACCAAGATCGATTATCCGATCGTCCAGTCTCCGGACAACCAGTATTATCTACATAAGGATTTTGAGGGCAAGGACAGCGTGTACGGGACCATTTATCTGGATGCCGACAGCAAGCCGGACTTCAGCGGCTGGAACAATCCAATCTACGGCCATCATATGAAGGATGGCTCCATGTTCAAGGATGTTGTGAAATTCAAGGACCAGGATTTCTTTGAGGCGCACCGCTATTTTGAAATCTATACGCCGGAACGAACCATCCATTTGAAGACGCTTGGCTGCTACTACAGCGATTCTAATGGCATTGTCCGCAAGACCTCGTTTAAGTCCCAGGCATCGTTTGACAAATGGGTGAGTGAGCGTCTGGCACCGTGCAGTTTTGCCGAAGTGCCGGAGAAGCCGTTTGACTCTATGTTTGTGCTGGTGACCTGCAGCTATGAGCAGAACGACGCCAGAACCCTGCTGTTTGCGGCAGAGGTTGATGAAGACGGAAACTTCCTGCCTGCAACCGGGCGGAATGTACCAGAAATCGGCGCAGAAGTTACTGCAACAACCGACGCGAAAACCAATGCGAAAACCAGCGCAGAAGCCAATGTGAAGCCCACTGCAGCAACCAATGCAAAACCCAACACAAAAGAAAAGTAGAAATTCAGAAATCCTCTACAGCTTCCTGAAAAATCGATAAAAATTTCATAAAAATCGAGTTCCCGCCCGGTTCCTTTCCGTCCGAAGATTGCATTCTTAGCGCATCTGTGGTATAGTACAAACTAGCTAAAACTGTCCGTTTGTACAAAAGAGACCCGGGCGGTATTTTATGTTTTTAGAAGGAGAACACTATGAAAGGTATCATACTGGCAGGCGGTTCAGGTACCCGCCTGTACCCGCTGACCAAGGTAACATCCAAACAGTTACTTCCTATTTATGATAAGCCGATGATCTACTACCCGCTGTCCGTCCTCATGAACGCCGGCATCCGGGAAATCCTGATCATCTCCACTCCGGTGGACACCCCGCGTTTCGAGGCACTGCTGGGAGATGGCCACCAGTTTGGCGTGGAGCTGTCCTATGCAGTACAGCCGAGCCCGGACGGACTGGCTCAGGCATTCATCATTGGCGAGGAGTTTATTGGCGGCGAGCCGGTTGCCATGGTACTGGGCGATAACATCTTCCACGGCCAGGGCTTAAAGAAGCGCCTGCGCGCGGCAGCAGCCAAAGAGAAAGGCGCTACCGTATTCGGTTACTATGTAGACGATCCGGAGCGTTTCGGTATCGTCGAGTTCGACAGCGAGGGCAAGGCGATTTCCATCGAGGAGAAGCCGGAGCATCCGAAGTCCAACTATTGCGTGACTGGTCTGTACTTCTACGACAACCGTGTCGTTGAGTATGCCAAGAGCTTAAAGCCGTCTGCCCGCGGCGAACTGGAGATTACTGATCTGAATCGCATCTACTTAGAGAACGGCGAGTTAGATGTCACCCTGTTAGGTCAGGGCTTTACCTGGCTGGATACCGGTACCCACGAGTCTCTGGTGGAGGCAACCAACTTTGTTAAGACTGTCGAGACCCACCAGCACCGCAAGATCGCGTGCCTGGAGGAGATCGCTTACTTAAACGGCTGGATTACCAAAGAGCAGGTACTGGAGACCTATGAGGTATTAAAGAAGAACCAGTACGGCCGCTATTTAAAGGATGTTCTGGACGGCAAGTACATCGATAAGCTTCACGGCAACGACATGAAGTAAATAGAGCGAATTGTCAAAGCAGATCTGGAAGACTGCAAAACGACAGGAAATACAGCAGTATACAGCCTATGCGCAGCATGCCTGCCGCAGCGGATTGCTGCAGAAAAAGAAAAGAGGAAACAAACTATGACTATCATCGTAACAGGCGGTGCCGGTTTCATCGGCTCCAACTTCGTTTACCATATGTTAAACAAGTATCCGGATTACCGGATCGTGTGCGTAGACTGTCTGACCTACGCAGGCAACTTATCCACCTTGGAAGAGGCATTAAAGAACCCGAACTTCCGCTTCTGCAAGATCAATATCTGCGACCGCGAAGCTATCTACAAGCTGTTCGAGGAAGAACATCCGGACATCGTCGTAAACTTTGCAGCCGAGAGCCATGTAGACCGCTCCATCGAAAACCCAGAGATCTTCTTAGACACCAACATCAAGGGAACCGCAGTGATGATGGATGCCTGCCGCAAGTATGGCATCAAACGTTATCACCAGGTATCCACCGATGAAGTATACGGCGATCTTCCGTTAGACCGCCCGGACCTTTTCTTCACCGAGGAGACCCCGATCCACACCAGCAGCCCGTACAGCTCCTCCAAGGCAGGCGCTGACCTGCTGGTACAGGCATACCACCGCACCTACGGTCTGCCGATCACCATCAGCCGCTGCTCCAACAACTACGGTCCGTACCACTTCCCGGAGAAGCTGATCCCGCTTATGATCGCAAATGCACTGGCAGACAAGCCGCTCCCGGTTTACGGCGAGGGCTTAAATGTCCGCGACTGGCTGTACGTAGAGGACCACTGCAAGGCCATCGACCTGATCATCCACAAAGGACGTGTTGGTGAGGTTTACAACATCGGCGGACACAACGAGATGCGCAACATCGACATCGTGAAGCTGATCTGCAAAGAGCTGGGCAAGCCGGAAAGCCTCATCACCCATGTTACCGACCGTAAGGGCCACGACATGCGTTACGCTATCGACCCGACCAAGATCCACAACGAGCTTGGCTGGCTGCCGGAGACCAAATTCGCAGACGGCATCAAGAAGACCATTAAGTGGTATTTAGAGAACCGCGAGTGGTGGGAGACCATCATCTCTGGCGAGTATCAGAATTATTACGAGAAAATGTACGGAAACCGCGAGGAAGTATAAGCGCACGGAAACCGTTATAAAAGAAACCGTGAAACAGAAAGAGGAAACAGCATGAAGGTTCTGGTAACAGGAGCAAAAGGCCAGCTTGGAACTGACCTGATGAATGAACTGGCAAAACGCGGCATCGAGGGCATTGGCGTCGACGTGGAGGAGATGGATATCACCGATGCAGAGGCCTGCAGACGTGTCATCAAAGCGTCCGGTGCAGATGCCGTCATCCACTGTGCCGCATATACTGCAGTAGATGCAGCCGAAGACAACGTAGAACTTTGCCGCCGCATCAACGGCGAGGGCACCCGCAACGTGGCGCAGGCCTGCAAAGAGGCCGATGTGAAGCTTATGTACATCAGCACGGACTACGTGTTCGACGGTCAGGGTACCCGCCCGTGGGAGCCGGACGATGAGCGTCACCCGTTAAATGTATACGGTCAGACCAAATACGAGGGTGAGCTGGCAGTTGAGGAACGGTCCGATAAATACTTTATCGTGCGTATCGCCTGGGTATTCGGCGTGGCAGGAAAGAACTTCATCAAGACCATGCTGCGTCTCGGAAAAGAGCGCGGCGCAGTTAGTGTAGTAGATGACCAGGTTGGTTCCCCGACCTACACCCACGACCTGGCAAGACTGTTAGTCGACATGATCCAGACCGATAAGTACGGCCGCTACCATGCCACCAACGAGGGACTGTGCAGCTGGTACGAGTTCGCAAAGGAAATCTTCCGTCAGGCAGGCATGGATGTTCCGGTGACTCCGGTCAGCAGCAGTGAGTTCCCGGCAAAAGCCACCCGCCCGTCCAACAGCCGCATGAGCAAGGAAAAGCTCAGCGACAACGGGTTTGAGCGCCTTCCGGCATGGCAGGATGCGCTGGGACGCTTCTTGAAGGAAATCGAATATTGATTGTTTACGAATGCGTAAACAGCAAAATCAAATAGGAAAATACAGGTAACTGCGCAGAAATTGTACAGTTATAAAGAAAAAGGTTCCCGGCGGCGCAGGTGTGCCTGCCGGGAATTTCAGGTTTCGCCTGGGCTGACGAATCGCCTGTCAGGGAAAAGCAAAATGGGAACAATCCGGCTGGCATGCAATTGCAGCGCAGACATCAGAAACATAGTAGAAAAGAGGAGAATTCATCATGGGTAAATATTTTGGCACGGACGGTTTCCGCGGGGAAGCAAACGTCAACTTAACTGTGGAGCATGCCTACAAGGTAGGCCGTTTTCTGGGCTGGTACTACGGAAAACAGGCAAAAAAGACTTCGGATAACCCGGAGGGCCGCTGTCGCGTTGCCATTGGCAAGGACACCCGCCGCAGCAGCTACATGTTCGAGTATTCCCTGGTAGCAGGCCTTACTGCTTCCGGCGCAGATGTATATCTGCTCCACGTTACCACCACACCGAGCGTATCCTACGTCGTGCGTACCGAGGAGTTTGACTGCGGTATTATGATCTCTGCCAGCCACAATCCGTACTACGACAATGGAATTAAGGTTATCAACGGCAAGGGCGAGAAGCTGGAAGAAGATGTTATCGTTGAGATTGAGCGCTATTTAGACGGAGAGATGGGTGAAATCCCATTCGCCTTAAAAGATGCGATCGGCCGCACTACCGATTACTCCGCAGGCAGAAACCGCTACATCGGCTATCTGATCTCCATCGCTACCCGCTCCTTCAAGGGCAAAAAAGTGGCGCTGGACTGCGCAAACGGCAGTGCTTCTGCCATTGCTAAGAACGTGTTCGATGCCCTGGGTGCCGAGACACACGTCATCAACAACCAGCCGAACGGCTTAAACATCAATACCGACTGCGGTTCCACCCATATCCATGTGCTGCAGGACTATGTGAAAGAAACCGGCTGTGACGTTGGCTTTGCTTACGACGGAGACGCAGACCGCTGTATCGCAGTTGACGAGAATGGCAATGTGGTAGACGGTGATCTGATCCTCTATGTGTGCGGCAAGTACATGAAAGAGACCGGCAGCTTAAAGAACAACACGGTTGTCACCACCATCATGTCCAACTTCGGCCTTTACAAGGCCTTCGACCGCGAGGGCATCTCTTACGAGAAGACTGCAGTAGGAGATAAATATGTGTACGAGAACATGTCCCAGTACGGCAACTGCCTGGGCGGTGAGCAGTCCGGCCACATCATCTTCAGTAAGCATGCCACCACCGGTGACGGCATCCTGACTTCCTTAAAGGTTATGGAAGTCATGCTGGAGAAGAAAGAGACCCTCGGTAAGCTGGCTTCCGAGGTCGAGATCTTCCCGCAGGTGCTGAAAAATGTCCGTGTCCACGACAAGCAGCAGGCACAGGATGACCCGGCAGTCCAGGATGAGGTAGCGAAAGTTACTGAAACCCTGGGAAGTGATGGACGCATTCTTCTGCGCCAGTCCGGAACCGAGCCGGTGGTACGCGTCATGGTAGAGGCACCGACCACGGAGCAGTGCGAGAAGCTGGTAGACCAGGTAATCGAAGTGATGAAGGCACAGGGACATGTGCTGTAAATGATCCATACAGGGACTCCTGCATGCCGAAGCTGGTTTTACAACTGGCTGGCTGCGGGAGTTCTTTTGTTGTGAGACCTTGCCACACCTACCAAAATATGCTAAAATACACTTTAACGTATCAAATTTTTCAGGAAAAGGAATGATGAAAGATGGGGCTGAATCAGTAGGATCAGTATTGTTCATTGTCCGCTTCTACGGCGTGATCGAGCGACTGCCCGTTATGGGCTGAGCGAGGATCATTACCGGAACTGTCATGTGACAACAAAAAGGGCAGTAGACGGAAATAAGTACAAACTGTAAAGAAGCAACCTATAAAAGCAAGGATAGCATGAAACGAAAGCAGCTGTCCTCGGACAACGAACAAATTGGAGGAAAAGCATTATGTTAAATATCAAGAAATACAAAAGAAACCCAGTCATCCATTACCCGGAGCGCGAGTGGCCAAACAAGGAAATTGAGAAAGCGCCGATCTGGTGCAGCGTAGACTTACGTGACGGCAACCAGGCACTGGTAGAGCCGATGGTAGTAGAAGAGAAGATTGAGTTCTTCAACATGTTAGTAAAGCTGGGCTTTAAGGAAATCGAGATCGGTTTCCCGGCAGCATCCCAGATCGAATACGACTTCTTAAGACAGTTAGTAGAGCGCAAGCTTATCCCGGACGATGTCCGTGTACAGGTTCTGGTACAGTGCCGTGAGCACCTGATCAAGAGAACCTTTGAGGCAATCCAGGGCATCAAGAAGGTAGTAGTTCATATCTACAACTCCACCTCTACCTTACAGCGTGACGTAGTCTTCCACAAAAATAAGGAAGAGATCAAGCAGATCGCAATCGAAGGAACCGAGTTAGTCAAGAAATACGCAAAAGACTACGATGGCGATTTAATGTTAGAGTACTCTCCGGAGAGCTTCACCGGCACCGAGCTGGATTACGCACTGGAGGTCTGCACCGCTGTTCAGGATACCTGGGGCGAGGCAACACCGGAGAAGCCGATCATCTTCAACCTGCCGTCTACCGTGGAGATGAACACTCCGAACGTATACGCAGACCAGATTGAATGGATGCATAAGCACTTCAAGAACCGTGACAGCGTAATCTTAAGCGTTCACCCGCACAACGACCGCGGTACCGGCGTGGCAGCAACTGAGTTAGCACTGCTTGCAGGCGCAGACCGTGTCGAGGGAACCTTATTCGGAAACGGCGAGCGTACCGGTAATGTCGATATCTTAAACATCGCTTACAACATGTTCTCCCAGGGCATCGACCCGAATCTGGAGATTGAGAATGTCCGCGAGATCGCAGAAGTATACGAGCGCTGCACCAAGATGACCATCGACCCGCGTCATCCGTATGCAGGAAAGCTGGTATTTACCGCATTCTCCGGCTCCCATCAGGATGCGATCAACAAAGGCTTACAGGCCCTTCACGAGAGAAATGGCCAGTACTGGGAGGTTCCGTACCTTCCGATCGATCCGTCCGACATTGGCAGACAGTACGAGCCAATCGTTCGTATCAACAGCCAGTCCGGAAAGGGCGGCGTAGCTTTCGTTATGGATACGTTCTACGGCTTTAAACTGCCGAAGGGCATGCACAAAGAATTTGCAGACATCATCCAGAAGATTTCCGAGCAGCAGGGTGAGGTTGCTCCGGAGCAGATCATGGAAGAGTTCCGCAAGAATTACTTAGACAAGAAAGAGCCGATCCACTTCCGCAAGTGCCAGATTACCGATACCGAGTCTTCCGACGGTGAGTTCGCAACCCTTGCCAAGGTTATCTATACCGACCATGGAATGGAGAAGAGTTTCGAGGGCGTCGGCAACGGCCCGATCGATGCGGTACAGCGCGGCCTGGAAGAAGCACTCGGCGTCCAGATCAAGGTACTGGACTACAACGAGCACGCGCTGAACTCCGGCTCCAACGCACAGGCAGCATCCTACATCCACTTAATGGACAAGGACAGCGGCAAGGTGACCTACGGTGTCGGCGTAAGCTCCAACATCACCAGATCCTCTATCCGCGGTATCTTTAGTGCGGTGAACAGATTGTTCTTTTCCTAAAAACTGAACAGATGACCATAGATTTTTCTGCAAGTTGAGATGAAAACAAAAACATCCCGTACCGACTCGAACATGAGTCGGTACGGGATGTTTTTTTGATGTTCGAAAACACAAAAGAAGCTGCCAGAGGCAACTTCTTAAGATAAACGATGAATTTACGGTTTTGGTCCGGTCGTCAGACCTGCCTGCAGAACATAATTTCCAGAGCTGGAACTGCTGTTTGTTCCACCAGGCGTGGTATTGCTGGATGGAGTGCTTCCATTAAAACTCGGATCGATCTTGCCGGTAGCCGGACCGGTGGCAACATACTCATTATTGCTGTTATTGCTGCTAGAAGAATTTCCTGGAGTCGTGTTTCCAGTGGTGCTCCCCGGAGTAGAAGAAGCGGTATTGTTGGAACTGCCTGGTGTAAAACTATTAGAAAAAGTACCGGAATTGCTTCCCGGTGTGTTCGTCCCAGCCGTTGTGTTCGACGCCGTATTATTCACATTCAGCGCATTTCCATTACTGGTTGTGCAGGCGCCGTTAGCAGCAAAGGTATAAGAAACTCCGTCAATCTTTAAGGTAGTATTTGCTGCCATGCGTCCCTTATCTGACGGATTTAAGTAATAGTAAGTTCCGTTGATCTGGATCCACCCGGTGAGTTTGTGACCGGAATTGTTGAAGTAGTAATAAGAATTCTCAATCTGCTTCCAGCCGGTAGACATGCGGCCATTTGCCGGATCCATGTAATAGTCATTTGTGCCGTCATTGAGCCAGCCGGTGAGCATCCTCCCGTCTGTGTGGAAGTAGTAATAAGCACCGTCAACCTGTTGCCAGCCGGTGAGCATTTTTCCGTCATTGCCGAACATATACCAGCTATCCTTAATGGCCCGTGCACTGTTTACGGTACACTGTCCATTATCCGGGTCAAAGTAATACCAGCCATTATCCATGTTCACCCAGCCGGTTGCCATGGCACCGCTGTCGGACAGATAATAGTAAACATTGTCGATGCTGACCCAGCCTGTGTGCATGGTGCCGTCGGTCAGCAGGTAGTAATATTTGCCGTTATCCTTGACCCAGCCGGTTGCCATAACGCCGTTTCCCTGGAAGTAGTACCATTTGTTATTGATCTTTTCCCAGCCGACTGTCATTTTTCCAGTAGATAAATTCAGGTAGTAATAGCCATTATCGGTATTCAGCCAGCCCTTGTGTAAAGTCCCGTTTGCATCATAATAGTAATAGGTGCTGCCGCTTTGCTGCCAGCCGGTCGCAGCGTAAGCAGTCACGCCGGAAAACAGGCTCATGGCACCGAGCATTCCGGCCAGGGCAGCAGCGGTCAGTTTTTTTGTATGTCTCATACCCTTCCTCCTGAGTTGTGTGATCCGAAACTATGGTTCCTGTCGTGCAGACATATTCCGTAACAGAATATACCCAGTAACAGGATTGATAAATCAGAAACCCTTGTCTGCGGACAGATACAAAATGTTTACTCTGATTATAACATGGAACAAAGGAAAATAGTTAACATTTTCATTACAGCTTGCCTACAATAAGCATACCTTTTTGTAATATTGCTTTGCATACCGGTACATGATCAGCGTATACTCGCCAAATTCCTCGCCCAGCGATGCCTTATATACCGCCCAAAGAGCCCATAAAAAGCCGCCCAGCGCAATATAGGAGTAGATAATCTTACGTTCCACAGCCTCCGGTTCTCTTCCAAAGTAGATTTGCATCAGCTTTTCTACAGCACCTTCATCGTAATAGGAATAAATCGCACACATGCTGATGTCGATGAGCGGGTCACACATACCGGCATACTCCCAGTCAATCAACCGGACCGAACCATCCGGCAGAAACAGGAAGTTATCGGCCACGCTGTCGATATGGGAAAGTACCTTCGGACGGTTTAATGCATCCAGCTGGTCCATCAGCTCATTCATATGGCTGCGGACCACAGCATAATCTTCAAATAAAGTGCCGCCATGCGCCGCACAGAGTCCTTCGTAAAATGCGATCCGCTCCCGGATATTGAATTCATGATCCACAGTCAGCTGTGACTCATGCAGCTTGTGCAGCACTTTCATGCATGCCGCTACATCTTCCCAGCTGCCTGCATGGGAATTTCGTGCACCTTCGTAGTATTCCGCAATCTTATATCCGGTGTCACCGTTCATGTAGATGATATGCTCCGAAATCTTCAGCGGCTGGATTGCGCGGTACACATCGGCTTCTTCCTTGCGGTTGATCAAGAGCTCTGTGCCCGGCCCCGGGATACGGCAGATGTAATGCAGCCCCTGCAGCTGGAACAGGAACGATTTGTTCGTCATGCCGGACTTTAAGCAGCGGATATCGTGAATTTCCGATTCCGGCACCTCAAATACATCGGAGACAAGCTCCATGGCCGTATTGTCGGAATGGTTCTGGTAACGCGGGTCGAACTGACGCAGTTCTTCCAGATTCTCAAACTCGTAAATCTGATTCTCTGGCTGGCGGTTAATATCCATCTCCAGTGTATCTAAATGCTCGATCAGCACATTCTCCCAGTAAAACTGCTCTGTGCCCGGAGTCTGGTAATACTGTTCCAGCAGCGGCAGAAACTGTTCGGAAAATATTTTCGAAAAGAACACTGGCCCGTACATAACCCAGGAATCGTGCCCGCCGACCTCGACATGCGTAATGCATCCTTTCTTATTATAGGAAAGACACCACTCCGAAGTATTTCCTTCCATATAAGAAGAAGCATACCAGGCACCACATTCATAGGTGTGGAACATATTGTTGCGCAGCCAGTTATCCGAAGAAAGAATGTACATATTTTTCCCGGCCAGGACCTGCCGTGCCCGGTAGATGGTAGTTAACGTGTTTTTAGTGGCATACTCCGGGTTGTAAAGCAGCTTCACCTGGTATTTATCAATCAGATACTCAAACTTTTCCTTTAAATACCCGACCGCGATTGTAATGTTGGTAATGCCCACTTCATGCAGCTGCTTAATCTGCCGCTCAATCATCCGTTCCCCAAACACCTCTAAAAGTCCCTTTGGTGTCTCAAACGTTAGTGGAACAAAGCGAGAACCAAACCCGGCAGCAATGATCAGCGCACCGTCCACGCGGAACTGCTCCAGAAATGCATCACCGGCGCCGGTCAGCTCATACGTGCCGGCAACACTCTTGCCCTGCGCGATAAGGCGCTGCTGCATGGCCTCCTTAATTAAGGTATTCACAGTGCCAACCGAGAAGCCGGTTTTCTGTGCGAGATCCCGCTGGGTAGAACGCGGATCCTCCTTTATATAACGGCAGATTAATCCAATCCGATCCATATAATAACCTCCTTGCCAGTTGGCGGGAGCTGCCATACATCTTCTTCGGAGACTCTCGGCACTCTGCAACTGTTCAAAAATAATTCAAAATAAAAATATATGAACAATATAGCACAAAGCCAAACATCCGTACACCCCACAAACAAGATTGTACGAATATTAATACATATTTCGCAAAAACTATAACTTCCGTAAGATTTTCGTAAGAAAACGCTTAGGGTTTCGTTATAGCATTTCAAAAAAAACTATATTATACTGTCAATGTGATGGAGAGATGGGAACTTCCAGAAGCAGTTACATAGAATTGCATTTATTCTTAAACATGGAAAAAATGTAAAAAACTATTGATAATTTGCCTTATAGGAAGTATAATCGTCTCGTAATGCAATTTAGGAATTTCGTAGCAAATTCAAAAAAGTAAAAAGGAGAGTGCATTCATTATGAGAAAGCAGACTAAAGTAGTTGCAGTTGCATCTGCAGCAGCTCTGTTAGCTATCGGTGGTGCTATGACTTCTTTCGCAGCTCAGGGTTGGGTTGAGGAAGATGGTACCTGGTACTACTATGACAAAGATGGCAATAGAGTAGAAGACGAGTGGAAAAAATCCGGAGATAACTGGTTCTGGCTTGATTCCGAAGAGGGTGGCGCAATGGCTACCGACAAACTGATTGATGATGACAACAACACCTACTACGTAGATGGCAACGGTGTTATGGTTACCAACACCTGGGTTAAGGTTGTTAACGAGGATCAGGATGAGGATGATGATCCGGCTGAGTACCGTTACTACTACATGCAGTCTAACGGTAAAGCTTACAAGGCTGGCACTTCTTCTAATACTACCAAATTCAAAACCATCGACGGCAAGAAATATGCTTTCGACGAGGATGGTAAGATGCTGTATGGCTGGGTAAACAAAGAGGATGCTACCCTGGCTATGGGCGACAGCGACTGGGAAGAAGCAACCTACTACATGGGTTCCTGGGAAGATGGTGCCCTGAAGACTGGCTGGCAGAAAATCTCCGTTTACGATGAGGACGAAGATGATGATATGGACTACTGGTTCAACTTCAAGTCCAACGGTGAGAAACGTGTAAATACCAAATCTGACAAAGATATCTTTGAGAAGAAGCTCAATGGTAAGTACTACGGCTTCGATGAGCGTGGTGTTATGACCTACGAGTGGACAGCTGCAAGCACTAACGATCTTACTACAATCTCTAACTGGCGTTACTTCAACAGCCCAGAGGACGGCGCTCGTTCCACCAAGGGTTGGTTCAAGGTAGTTGCTCCGGATGCTGATGGTGATGACAATACCTTCAAAGATTACGGTACTGGATCCACCTTCGCTAAGGGCGATGCTGAAGATGAGAACGAGAGATGGTACTATGCTGACAGCGATGGTGAGCTGTATGTAGGCCAGATCAAGAAGATCAAAGGTAAATACTATGGCTTCGCTCCGGAAGGAAACAAGGCTGGTTCTATGCTGACTGGTCTGTGTGCTCTGACTGTAGATAAAGATGGCAACATCGTTAAACTGTGGGATAGAGACATGGATTCCGATTCTCTGGATGATGCTCTGAAGGGTGAGGGCGACTTCAAAGACTTTGGTAAGTCTTCCTTCGATACTCTGTATTACTTCGGTAACAACGAGGACAGCGATGGTGCTCTGAAGACCGGTAACGTAACCATTAACCTGGATGGTGATTCCTATCAGTTCCAGTTCAGCAAGACTGGCGGTGCTGAGGGCAAGGGCCGTGGAGTAAATGGTATCGATGATGGTAAGTACATCTACAAATTTGGTCAGAAGATCAAAGCTGGCAGCGATGACAAGTACATTGTTGTTTATGCTGATGGTGATACCGGAAGCACTGGTGTAAACGTACACAAGATTGACACTGCTACTCTGAGAAGTGATTACAGCGCTTCTATCGGTCAGAACAAAGATGGCGACAGCGTTAACTACGTTGGTACTCTTGGTGAGTTAGCTTCTGGTAAACTGACCAGCAATTACTACCTGGTAAACACCAGTGGTGCAATTGTTAAGAATAAGACTGCTGCTAAGGATGGCAACGACTGGTACTTCTATGTAGATGAGAAGGTTATTAAGATGTACACCAACAACAATACTCTTAATGACTCTAAGGATTATCCGAACGCTAACCTTACTGCTCTGAAGAAGAACTGGGATAACACCAAGTATGTTGTTAACAATGGTAAGACCGTTCCGACCACTCCGAACGATGATCTTATCGATGATGGAATCTAATATTTAGAAGTTTTTTCTAAATAGTTAACTAAAAAAGCTGCACGCGATTATGCGTGCAGCTTTTTTACGTTCCGTCACGTTATAAATGCCATAGTTTTTGTCACCAGTCAATAATCTTATTGATGATAGCCTGCTGTTCTGTGCTGGTTTTTCTCAGATAAATCCGGGTAGTTTCGATACTGGCATGTCCCATCAGATCAGCCAGCATGGCAATATCATTGCAGCGTTCCAGGAAGCTTTTCGCAAAGCGATGGCGAAAGGAATGCGGGTACACTACTGACGGATCCAGGCCATACCTGGAACCGAAATGCTTTAACTGCACGGCAATTCCTCTTGCGGAAATCAGCTCCCCATATTTATTTAAAAACAGGAATCCACTTTCTTTTTTTGTTTCCTCCATCCATTTTAAGGTTTCCTTCTGCAGGGCGGACGGAATATAGATCCGCCGCAGCTTTCCGCCTTTGGAATACAGATCCAGATATCCAATCCGTACATGTTCGCATTTGATCTGAACCAGTTCACTGACACGGGCGCCTGTAGCTGCCAGAAAACGTACCACAAAATACCAGTACATTTCATTATCACGTTTTAAACAATTCTTAAAATACAGATAATCTGCTTCGCTGATCACATTTTCAAGAAACGGTTTCTGCTGAACTTTCACGGATGGGAGTTTCCACTGTTCTTTTCGGATGCTTTCCAGATAACAGTTTATGGCCCGGATGCGCAGGTTGACCGTTTGCGGTTTGTAGTTTTCAATCAAATAGACCTTGTAATCCCGCAGGTTTTGCTTTGTGAGCTTGTCGTATTTTTTTTCAAACTGCCGAAGTGCGTACAGATATGATGTGATGGTGTTTTTCGACAAATTCTGGTCTAAAAGATACGTTTTGAACTCCTTTTCCATAGAGAGCCTCCTTTGTAAAAAATATTGACGTTTTTTGTCTACGGTTGAAAAAATCAATCTATACAGACAATATACCGTCTTATTATTATATCGAAATCACAGCGGAAATTAAGGTATCCACGTTCGTCTAAGATTTTGGGAAAGAAGGCTTTCTGCTTGTTTGCAAAAACGTTTCATGCTATCATAATCGTATATGAGCACGCAGAAGGGAGTGTTTTTAAATGACCAGATTAAAGATACCTGTTGGTGTTTCTGACTTTGAAAAGATTCGGCAGAATGGTTATTACTATGTAGATAAAACTCCTCTTATTTCCGCACTGTTGAACTCCGAAAGTACAGAAGTAACTCTGATCACCCGCCCGCGGCGCTTTGGAAAGACTATGGCTATGAGTATGCTGGCCAGTTTTTTTGATATTCGAAAAAATAACGGTCCTTTATTTGAAGGGCTGTCTATCAGCCGACAGACTGAATTGTGCCAGAACTGGATGAACCAGTGGTCGACCGTGTTTTTCACCTTTAAGGATGTTGACGGTTTAAGCTTTCAGGATGCATATGATATGCTGGCTGCGCTGACTGCGTTTTTATTTCAGCAATATGATTTTTTATTGGCAAGCGAACGGGTAACGGAATATGACAAGACAGCATTCTGCCGAATTGTATATCAGGAAGCTTCTTTGGCGGAAATCAAAACCAGCCTTCTTCTTTTGACCAGAATGCTTCACATCCATTATGGAAAACCGGTTATCCTGCTGATGGACGAGTATGATGTTCCGGTCTCGAAAGCCAGCAGTAACGGATATTATCAGGAAATGCTTAATGTGGTGAAAGCAATACTGAGTACAGCTCTGAAAGATAATCCTTCGCTAAAATTTGCAGTCATTACCGGCTGTTTAAAAATCACGAAGGAAAGCATTTTTACCGGCACCAACAATTTTGTATCTGACCGGTTATCTGACAAAAACGGTTTCGGGTTCGGCTGCGGAATCATCTGATGCAGGAAAAAACGCACTGATTATTCCAAATGCAGAAATTCGTGAGATATTCGAAACCACCATCAAAACCTGGTTTGATGACAATGTGCGGTTGTGGAATCGGAAATAAAGAACGCGGTGATGGCCGCAGCGATGTGATTGTCTACGCTCCTTCGGAGGGGCAGGCAGTCGTTTTTGAGATAAAGTATAGTAAAGATGTCGAGAGTCTTTCCAAAGACTGTAATGCGGCGCTCCGGCAGATTGATACACGCATGTGCGCCAAAGAACTGGAGGATGATTATGACCAGGTACTGTGTTATGGGATTTCATTTTTTAAGAAAAGGTGTGTGATTGGAAAAAAATCGTAGCAGATGGCGGCATACAAAGCAAAAAGGAGCAGAATAATATGGGAAAATCAATGAAATTACCCGTCGGAATTGAAAATTTCGAAGAAATCCGCACGGATGGATATTACTATATTGATAAAACAAAACTCATAGAACAGCTGCTGGATAACCAGGGAAAGGTAAATCTGTTTACCAGACCCCGCCGTTTTGGCAAAACGCTTAATATGAGTATGTTAAAGTACTTTTTTGAAATCGGAACAAATTGCGCATTGTTTGATGGATTATATATTTCCCGGAATCAGACATTGTGCAGGGAACACATGGCCGGTTATCCCGTTATTTTCATTACACTGAAAAATGTGGATGGCCTTTCCTTCGAGGAAGCAAAGTGTCAATTTATGGATGTGATCGGAAGCGAAGCAAGCCGGTTTCGATTTCTTTTAGACAGTCAAAATCTTGCTCCGGAAGATAAAGAGCAGTACCAGGCTATCATAACTATGAAATCAGGTGCTTATTGGATGAGCGAACCTGTGCTGTCACGCTCACTGAAAACCTTGTCAGAGCTTCTGAATAAACATTACCGAAAAAAAGCGCTGCTTCTCATTGATGAATATGATGTTCCACTTGATAAATCATTTTTGCACGGATATTATCGGGAAATGGTTTCTTTGATGCGTATTTTGTTTGGCAATGTCTTAAAAACAAATGACGCACTCCAATTTGCTGTATTGACAGGATGCCTTCGCGTCTCCAAAGAAAGTATATTTACAGGTCTGAATAATTTTAAAATCTTATCCATTACGGATTCCAGATTTGATGAACAGTTCGGCTTTACAGATATGGAAGTAAAACAGCTTCTTAAGGACTATCATCTGGAACAGAGATTTGAAGAAACCAAGCAGTGGTATGACGGATATCATTTTGGAAACGCAGATGTATACTGTCCCTGGGATGTCATAAACCATGTAGACAGAATAAAAGATGATCCGGCTGCCAGACCGGAAAGCTATTGGATCAACACAAGCGGAAACGAATTGGTAAAACGTTTCATTGACAAGGCGGGCAAAACAACACGTGATGAAATTGAACGGCTGATTGCCGGAGAATTCATTGAAAAACATCTTCGTCTGGATCTGACCTATGATGAGATAGACAACAGTATTGAAAATCTCTGGAGCGTCCTGTTCACAACCGGATATCTGACACAGGCAGGAATGAATGCGGACGGATCTTACAAGCTTATGATTCCAAACGAGGAAGTTCGGGAAATATTCAAACTGCAGATACAGGACTGGTTTAAAAAGAGCATTTTTTCTAATACAGAACCATTGCAGGCGTTTTGGAATGCTTTTGAATCAGGCAATACAGCAGGTATGGAAAACTATCTGATGAAAACACTGAGTAATTCCATCAGTGTTTTCGACACGAAAGCCCGAAATGAAGAAAAAGAAAGCTCCTATCATAATTTACTGGTCGGTATTTTGACCGGAAATGCCGGTTGGCTTGTGAAATCAAACATAGAAGCCGGTGAAGGATTTGCAGATATTATTGTGGAAACAGATGATCCAAATACCGGAATCATTGTTGAACTAAAATATGCAAAAGAATTCAGAAATATGGAACAGGCATGTCAAAAAGCTTTACAGCAGATCAAGGATCGGCGATATTCCGAGTATTTGCTTAATGATGGCAGACACAACATTTTTCTGTACGGAATTGCATTTTGTAAAAAGCGATGCAAGGTTATTGCTGAAAAACTTTTGGAAATATAAAGTGAGGTAGAAACTGGCTGTGCCAATGAACTTGGGCAGCCGGTTTTTTGTTGCTCAATAATTTGCCTTATAGGAAGTATAATCGTCTCGTAATGCAATTTAGGAATTTCGTAGCAAATTCAAAAAAGTAAAAAGGAGAGTGCATTCATTATGAGAAAGCAGACTAAAGTAGTTGCAGTTACATCTGCAGCAGCTCTGTTAGCTATCGGTGGTGCTATGACTTCTTTCGCAGCTCAGGGCTGGGTTGAGGAAGATGGTACCTGGTACTACTATGACAAAGATGGCAACAAAGTAGAAGACGAGTGGAAGAAATCTGGAGACAACTGGTTCTGGCTTGATTCCGAAGAGGGTGGCGCAATGGCTACCGATAAGCTGATTGATGATGATTCCAATACCTACTATGTAGATGGCAACGGTGTTATGGTTACCAATACCTGGGTTAAGGTTGTCAACGAGGATCAGGACGATGATGATCCGGCTGAGTATCGTTACTACTACATGCAGTCCAGCGGTAAAGCTTACAAGGCAAGCGAGAACACTGGAAGTACCAAATTCAAAGTTATCGATGGCAAAAAATATGCATTCGATGAAGATGGTAAGATGCTGTATGGCTGGGTAAACAAAGATGATGCTACCTTAGCTATGGATGATTCTGACTGGGAAACTGCTACTTATTACATGGGTTCCTGGGAAGATGGTTCTTTAAAGACCGGTTGGCAGAAGATTACCGTTTACGATGAGGAGAAGGACGATGACTACGATTATTGGTTCAACTTCAAGTCTAACGGTGAGAAACGTAAACACGGTGAAAATGATAAGGGCGATATCTTAGAGAAGAAGATCAATGGTAAATACTATGGTTTCGATAATCGTGGTGTTATGACCTATGAGTGGACAATTGCTACTGGTAATGGCGATGGTTCTACCGCATCTAACTGGCGTTATTTCAACAGCCCAGAGGATGGTGCTCGTTCTACCAAGGGTTGGTTCAAAGTTGTTGCTCCGGATGAGGATGGCGATGACAACACCTTCAAAGAGTATGACAAAGGTAAGACCTTTGCTTATGGCGATGCTAAAGATGAAAACGAGAGATGGTATTATGCCGATGGCGATGGCGAGCTCTATGTAGGTAAGATCAAAAAGATTAAAGGTAAATACTATGGCTTCGCTCCGGCAGGAAACAAGGCCGGTTCTATGCTGACCGGTCTGTGCGCATTAACTGTAAACGAAAAAGGTGAGATTACCAAGCTGTGGGCAAGAGATATGGATTCCGATGATCTGGATGATGCATTAAAGGCAGAGGGAGATTTCTCTGAAAATGCAGACAGCAATATCAGAGATTTCGGTAGTGACCCGCAGGATACCCTGTATTACTTTGGTAATGACGAGGATTCCGATGGTGCTCTGAAGACCGGTAATACCACTGTTAACCTTGATGGCGATAGCTATTCCTTCCAGTTCAGCAAGACTGGTGGCGCTGAGGGCAAAGGTCGTGGTGTAAATGGTATTGACGATGGTAAATACATTTATCAGTTTGGTATGAAGCTGAAAGCAAGCAGCGATGATAAGTACATTGTTGTTTATGCTGATGGCGATACCGGCGCTACTGGTACTGTAAATGTTCACAAAGTTGATACTTCTGTTCTGAGAAGTACATTTGCTAGCGAAGCAGATGGTCAGAATAAGGATGAGGATACTGTTTCTTACGTTGGTACTCTTGGTGAAGTAAATTATAAGACAAATGCTGACGGTTCTATCGCAACTGATGATGACGGAAACCTGATTGTTAAGAATATCAGCAGCAACTACTATCTGTTAAATACCAGCGGTTCTATCGTTAAGAATAAGACTGCAGCTAAAGATGGTAATGATTGGTACTACTATGTTGATGAGAAAGTCATCAAGATGTACACCAATAACAAGACTCTGTCTGTTGATTCTGATCAGGATGCTCTGGTTGATGAGGCTGGCAATAGTCTGAAAGATGCTTGGGATAACACCAAGGTTTACATTGAGGCTGAGCGCAATGTACCTGCTGACGTTACCGAAAATTCCAACTTATATGATGATGGAATCTAAAATTTCATAGAATTGTGGTATTGCAAAGGCTGTGAAAAAACATAGTCTATCAACAAAGGAAGGGCCAAGGATTCATTTTGAATCCTTGGCCCTTCCTTTGTTTTGTTAACCGAAAAGACTAATCTCTGATGAAATATTAGATACCATCATCAATCAGGTCATCACCAGCAGCCGGAGCACCATTTGCTACATTCTTCTTAGCTTCAATGGTCTTAGACTTCCAATCCTTCAGGTTTACATCATTCTCAGCCTGAAGTTCATCCTTACCGGAGTCTACGGTCAGAGTGTTATTGTTGGTGTACATCTTAATAACATTCTTCTCTACATAGAAGTACCAGTCGTTGCCATCTTTAGCACTGGTCTTATTCTTAACGATAGTACCACTGGTATTTACCAGATAGTAATCGCTCGGAAGAGAACCAACGTAGCTTACAGTATCATCATCTTTGTTCTGACCAGCTTCGGTAGAGTACTGGCTTCTCAGAACAGAAGTATCAATCTTATGAACTTCACCTGTGGAGGTGCTTCCGGTATCACCCTTAGCGTAAACAACAATGTACTTATCATCGCTGTCAGCTTTTACTTTCATACCGAACTTGTAAATGTATTTACCATCGTCAATACCATTTACACCACGGCCCTTGCCTTCAGCACCACCAGTCTTGCTGAACTGGAACTGATAGGAATCGCCATCAAGGTTTACAGATACGTTACCGGTCTTCAGAGCACCGTCGGTATCCTCGTTATTACCGAAGTAGTACAGAGTATCGTGCGGATCACTACCAAATGCTGCATGACCAGTAGTGGCAGCGAAATCGCCCTCTGCTTTCAGAGCATCATCCAGATCATCGGAATCCATATCTCTTGCCCACAGTTTCTCAATCTCGCCATTATCTTTTACAGTTAATGCGCAAAGACCAGTCAGCATGGAACCTGCCTTACTGCCTTCCGGAGCAAAGCCATAGTATTTACCTTTGATCTTTTTGATCTGGCCTACATACAGCTTACCATCGCCATCTGCATAATACCATCTCTCGTTCTCGTCCGCTGCATCACCCTTAGCAAAGGTAGAATCTGCATTGTCCTTGCTGTAATCTTTGAATGTGTTATCATCGCCGTCCTCATCCGGAGCAACAACTTTGAACCAACCCTTGGTAGAACGAGCACCATTCTCCGGATCGCTGAAGTAACGCCAGTTAGAGATGGTAGCAGTATTGCTCTCGGTAGTAGCGGTCCACTCGTAAGTCATAACGCCACGCTTATCAAAGCCATAGTACTTACCATTGATTTTCTTCTCGAGGATATCTAATCCCTTAGAGTTGCTGTCGGTTCTGGTACGTTTCTCACCGTTGGATTTGAAGTTGAACCAGTAATCGTAGTCATCATCCTCATCCTGATTATAAACGGTGATTTTCTGCCAGCCAGTCTTTAAGGAACCATCTTCCCAGGAACCCAGATAGTACTCTGCATCTTCCCAATCGGAATCGTCCATAGCCAGATTAGCATCATCTTTCTTAATCCAGCCATACAGCATCTTACCATCATCGTCGAATGCATATTTCTTGCCATCGATGGTTTTGAATTTTACATTGCTGCTATCTCCAGCCTTGTAAGCTTTACCGCTGGACTGCATGTAGTAGTAACGGTACTCAGCCGGATCATCATCGTCCTGATCCTCGTTGACAACCTTAACCCAGGTATTGGTAACCATAACACCATTGCCATCTACATAGTAGGTGTCATCATCATCCTCAACCAGTTTATCGGTTGCCATAGCGCCGCCCTCGTCGCCATCAAGCCAGAACCAGTTATCTCCAGATTTTTTCCACTCGTTCTCTACTCTGCTGCCATCTTTGTCATAGTAGTACCAGGTACCGTCTTCCTCAACCCAGCCCTGAGCTGCGAAAGAAGTCATAGCACCACCGATAGCTAACAGAGCTGCTGCAGATGCAACTGCAACTACTTTAGTCTGCTTTCTCATAATGAATGCACTCTCCTTTTTACTTTTTTGAATTTGCTACGAAATTCCTAAATTGCATTACGAGACGATTATACTTCCTATAAGGCAAATTATTGACAGGACGGGAGTGGTGCACTTGATGTGAAGATTTATCCAGAATAGGTAGAAATCAGCAGTTAGAAAATCGTAAAAACGGTTTAAAAGAATGGCTGAAAATAACCATTGTTTAAACTGGAAAAAGCACTTATAATAAAAAAGAAACGGGATTATTAAGAGAAAATATCTCGAATGAATGAAAACAAAAGGAGACTTTATGGATACAAAAGCAATGAAAAATAAGACAGATCATTTTGCCGCTACATGTTCTTCCGTGATTAGCGGTGTGATCAGCGCGTTTTTGGTGATTGTAGTTGTTACATTGCCATTGATTTACGATAATTCCTATTTCAATATCCTTGAAACGAAATATAAGTGCTTTTATATGAGCGTGCTTGCAATGTTGGCTGTTATTCTGGTTTTGGGTCTGATTATGCTGGTTATAGATCTGAAAGAGTTTCAGGGAGAACATGCAAAGAATCTTTTCTTGGCTTTAAAACCATGTAATTGGAAACAGACTTTTTGTCTTGCAGATGGCGCGGTGATTATATTTTGGCTCGTGTCAGTGATTTCTACACTGCAGTCAGAGTATCTGTATGAGGCGTTCTGGGGAAATGAAGGTCGATATAGCGGTTTGTTTCTTATGACGTTATATGTAATCATGTATTTTGTTGTAACCAGGTGCTGGCATTATAATAAATGGGTCATGCAGGCTCTTTTTGCAGCAGGACTCATTGTTTGCTACATAGGAATTACGGATTATTTCCAGTTGGATATCTTGCATTTCCGTGGGAAAGTAAAGCCGGAACAGTCCACAATTTTTACATCAACAATAGGAAACATCAATACATATACCGCTTATGTTGCGTTACTCATGGGAGCAGCTACAGCTATGTTTACGACAGTAAAGGGATGGCTGAAAACTTGCTGGTATTATCTGTGTATGGTGGTTTCTTTCTTTGCGATTATCCTGGGGTGCAGTGACAATGCCTACCTGGCATTAGGAGCGATGTTTGCATTACTTCCATTGCTTGTATTTCGCAACAAACACGGAGTAACCAGGTATCTGGTGGTTATAGCAACATTTGCAACGGTAATTCAGTGTATTGACTGGATCAATCAGGCTTATGCCGATATGGTAATAGGTTTGGACAGCTTATTCCAGATTCTGGTCAATTTGCCGGGACTCCTTGTTCTTGTGGTTTTGTTATGGTGTCTGGCAGCAGGCGTATTTTATTATTTCCGCAAAAAGGAAAAAGAAAATGTGGCAGCTTTACTGTCTGGAAAAAAAGAGACTACAGAGAAAACTGCGAAAAATATGCTGGTTCGTATTTGGCTGATCGTAATCATTCTGGGACTTCTGGCTGTTATTTTTATGCTGATCGACGCGAATGCTCTTGGACATGGTGCGAGATATGGCAGTCTCGGAAATTATCTGGTATTTAATGATAGCTGGGGAACAAACCGTGGGTATATCTGGCGCAAATCACTGGGATTGTATGCAGCATTTCCATTTATGCATAAGTTGTTCGGCTTCGGACCGGATACATTTGGAATTATGACTACGCAGTCATTTATGAAGGATATGATTGGTACGGTAGGTCAGGTGTTTGATACAGCACATAATGAATACCTGCAGTTTTTGCTGACGATTGGACCAATCGGCTTATTGGCATATCTGACATTTTTAATTGGAAATAGCTGGAATATGGCGAAATACTGGATCATTCAGAACGAACGGAATGTAAAAACAGCAGAAGCAGCAGGTTTGCCGTCAGAATGTATTGGTGCAATTGGGTGCCTGTTTGCCGTTATCTGCTATTGCGCCCAGGCACTGGTCAATCTGAATCTTCCGATCGCAACACCGGTTATGTGGGTTCTTATGAGCGTGGGCCTTGCTGCGATAAAAAATGAAGTTAAAAATAGATAAGATTTATTAAGTTGCATTTGTATTCCGGTATGATACAATAATACTACGAATATCTTTGGGAGGAACAAGATATGAATGAAGAGTTGAGAGTATTGATCAACAATTTGACGCAAGACATTATCAACCTCTTTAATATACAAATACCTATTCGGGATATTAACCAGGTTGTAAATCAGCTTGGAGGACAAATAGAAGAGAGATCCATGCCAGACAATATGATAGATGGAAGTGTGCGCAAAGTAAACGATGGTTTTGTTATATCCGTTTCGCCGTTTCAAACCGAAGAACGCCGTAAGTTTACTATAGCGCATGAACTGGGACACCTTTTTTTGCATATGGGCTATATTATTAGTCCGGAAATGTGGGACCGACAGAGAAATGCAACCTATTATCGGGCGGGTGATTCCTTACTGGAATACCAGGCAAATGAATTCGCTGCAGCGTTTTTAATGCCGAGAGATGAGTATAAAAAAATTATGGATCGCTACACTGTTGGAAGCAGCGTTGAAACGAAGAAAATAGCGGAATATTTTGGCGTATCTGTTTCAGCAGCATCAAACCGTGGGAAATTTCTGGGGTATTTGCAATGGTAGAAAGTAAGAAAGATCTTCAGCAGCGTTATGGAGCTGTATTAGAGAAAATTAATGAACCGAAAAGGAAGGAGAAGAATTGTTCCAGAACAGTGGAACTCTTCTTCTCTTTTGATATAGTGAATTCATCATCCTATAAGGATGAAAACTATTTTGGCTGGCCGCTTGTATTGACCTCCTTGCTAACTTCTATTCAGAGAAATGTGACAAAGGAAATCGTGTCGGCGCAGCTTTGGCGGGTGCTCGGAGATGAAATCATATTTTTTGTAACGATCAGGAATATCGATGAAATCTACTCAACAATTGATGCGGTATATAATATACTGGTCAACTTTAATTTGCAGCTGCATAGCGGACATTTTTTTGAAACTCTTGGAAACGAAGATGAGAAATCAGAGCAAACGGATGAACCAGATTGCGTGAAAAAAGAAAAAATCAATTTTTTGGCGGTTCATGGCAGTATTGCTGTACAGGCAGCAGCCTGGATTGCCATCGTTAAAAACGGTGATGAAGAAAAAATCCAGCCATTTGACAATATATTTAAACGCTATAACATTAATGATAATCAACAGATTAATGAATTTCTGGGACAGGATATTGATACGGGATTCCGTATCAAAAAGGAAACACAGGACAGACGGCTGGTAGTAAGCGTAGAACTGGCAAAACTCTTAAGCGACAGGACCGCGTATTTGTCGAGATTGAATATTGTTACATACAAATCATTAAAAGGTGTATGGAGAAACAGACTATATCCAATCATCTGGTATCACGACAAAGATGTGAGCAGTGTTTCGTTTGAAGAAAGTTTTTATTATGATGAAGTAACAAGCAGCCCCTTGTCAAAAGCATATTTTGATAATCGCAAAGGGGAAGGTGTGGATTTGCCGAAAGATATGTTTCTAGATGTACATAAGGCATTGGATAAAGTAATACAGGATCAAAATCTGAAAGCAAAAATAGAACTGATTTCCCAGACGATTAACGAAACAGAAAACGATGAGAAATCGGTGGAAAATGAATTTTCCAGTAAATTGCTGGAGTTTCATTGCGCCGCAGTATGCTGCGATGTCGAAAATAGAAAAATTCTGATTGCCAAACGAAATGATCGGAAATTGTACCCGGGATTATGGGAATTTGGTTGTGCAAAGGCTAATATAGAAAACTCATTATCGGAATCTATTATCAATGATTATAAAAACGATTTTGGATTTGATATTAAGGTAGTATGCGAAGAAAGCAGAAAGGATATAGAGCCTGTTCCGATTGCGTTGTATCAGGTCGATAAAGCAGAAAAAATACAAAAAGGTGTGATTGTTATAGCCAGAGTTATAGGAAATATTGATCAATTAGATGCAACAGTTATGAGTCGAAAGAAGCATAAAAAGTATAGGTGGATTGCTGAAGAAGAAATTGATGATTTTCAGGATAAAGCGATTCCTGATTTCAAAGATACATTGAAGAGAGTGTTTTCTATGTGGGACAAGATATTTGGAGATTAAATGATGGATGAGATGAATGGACGTTTAGAACAGATTTTTGCCAATGTAAATACCTGGCTGCATTTTGCAGAAGCGAAGAATGCTGCTAATATCGCTCTGGTAGTTGCTGCGATAACAGGACTCCTGGGACTTGAAGAAAAGAATATACCGATATACCTGATTTGCATCATGTTCTCCTGTTCCGGCGTATTTTCCATGTTGTCGTTCTGCCCTGATCTGGGAAGTGCAGATAAGAATAAGAAACTAACGCGTAAGACAAATGGAAATTTATTGCTGTTTAAAGATATCAAAGGATTTTCAGCAAAAGAATATGCGGAAGAAATAGCGCGTGTGTATTTTCCGAACAAAAACCAGACAATAGACCAATATCAGATGGATTTAGCGGGTGAAATCGTTTATAATGCGGGGATTGTAAGCAGAAAATACGCTTTTTTCAAGATGGCGTTTTTCTTTGATATGTTGGCCTTTGGATCATTGCTTGTATTTTTGATTGCTGCATGAAGAAAAAATGAATTGAAATTAATTTCCATCCCTTTTCTCCCGCGAAAAGTTGCGGAAAAACTCTATAGGTGTTATACTGTACAAAGGTTTACTCTGCATAAATGCGCCATAGCGCTATTCTGGAAGGAGAATCTGTCATGGACAAAAGTTATTCCGTCCTAATGTCTGTATATCAAAAAGAACATCCGGAATATCTCTATGCGGCGCTTAAGAGCATGGCAGGGCAATCCCTGAAACCATTGGAAATTGTCCTGGTCTGCGATGGACCTTTAACAAAGGAACTGGATGCGGTTCTGGAAAAAACAGAGTTTCAAGACGTTCTGAAGGTAATCCGGCTTGTAGATAATGTTGGCCTGGGTACAGCCCTGTCTAAGGGACTGCCGGAATGTACCTGTGAATGGGTAGCCCGCATGGACAGTGATGACATAGCAGCATCAGACCGCTGCGAGAAGCAGATGGCTTATTTGCAGGCTCATCCGGAGGTGGATGTGTTAAGCGGCACCATTGAGGAATTTCAGGGGAATGCCGGGACGGAACGCGAGGCGCGGGACTTTGTATTATCCACAAAAACAGTACCGTGGACGCAGGAAGAAGTATCCTCGTATATCAAAATGCGCAATCCGGTCAACCATCCCTGTGTGATGTTTCGCAAGTCAAAAGTACTGGCGGCAGGCGGATATCAGCCATGTCCATTGTTTGAGGATTATGACCTCTGGGTGCGGATGTACCAGAATGGATGCCGGTTCGCGAATCTGCCGGATACGCTTCTTTATATGCGTGTAAACGATATGCACCGGCGGCGCGGGGGCATTTCCTATCTAAAACCGATTTTTCATTTCTGGACAGGCATGTACCGCAGGCAAATGCTCAGTTTTCCGCAGTATATATTTGTACTGCTATCCAGAGTGTTAGTCAGCCTGTTGCCAAATGGCATGCGGAAAATGATTTACGACAAGAAATTAAGGAATCACAATTGCAATGAAAGATAAAAAGACAAACAACAGTTTTGAGCAGTACAAGCGCATGGTGAAATTCACCGGATCAGCTGTCATCGTACTTTTGGAACTGGCCATCTACTATTATGTGTGGATGAATTATTACAACAAAAATATGACAGTAGCCTTCTGGAGACGCGGAAACTGGCTGATCGCAGGAGAATACCTGGCACTATCGCTGGTGCTGCACAGGCTGTATGGAGGTCTGAAAGTAGGTATCTATAAGTACTGGACACTGGTATATTCCCACATGATCTCTATTGTGGGAGTCAATGCGTTTTCTTATGTGCAGGTTGTTTTATTTGATAAAAAGATGCATAACCCGGCAGCTTTGCTGGCGCTTACAGCAGCAGATTTTGTACTGGTTTTAATCTGGGCACTTGCTTTTAAAAAGCTGTATGCAGTGCTGTTCCCAAAACGGAAGCTTCTTCTGGTCTATGGAAGAACGCCAATGTTCCATCTGGTGAACCGCATTGATACGCGTGATGACAAATACGAGATTGCGGAAACGGTATCGATCGATATGGGACTGGAACGAATCATCAAACAGGCAGAAGATTATGATGGTGTCATCATCGGCGATATCCCGGCAAGAGCCAGAAACCAGCTGATGAAGCTCTGCTATGCGAAGAATATCCGGAGTTATACCGTGCCGAAGATCAGCGACATTCTTCTGCGTACATCGGTAGAACTGAATATCTTCGATTCTCCGCTTTATCTGTCGCGAAACGATGGCGGTCTGGCTTGGGATCAGGCTGTGGTGAAGCGAATTGAGGATTTGGTTGTTGCCGGTCTGATGCTGCTTGTTACCAGTCCGTTTTTCCTGATCATCGCATTTCTGATCTGGAATACTGATAAGGGACCGGTGTTCTACACACAGGAACGTCTGACCCTGGACGGAAAGGTGTTCCGCATTTATAAATTCCGGACGATGATTGTGGATGCGGAGAAGAAAAGCGGTCCGGTAAAAGCCGGAGAAAAAGATCCTCGTATTCTTCCGGTTGGACGTTTCCTGCGTGCAACCCGCATGGACGAGCTTCCACAGCTGCTGAACATTATCAAAGGTGACATGAGCCTGGTGGGACCAAGACCGGAACGCCCGGAGCTTGCACGCATCATCACAAAAAACATCCCGGAATTCGAGTACCGGCTGAAAGTGAAAGCAGGTCTCACGGGATATGCGCAGGTGCACGGACGTTACTGCACAACCAGTTATGATAAATTAAAGCTTGATCTGACTTATATACGGAATTATTCCATCTGGATGGACTTAAAGCTGATCCTTATGACACCCAAGGTGCTGCTCATGAAGGAATCGACCGATGGTTTTGAGGAAGGACTGTGGGAAGACCCGGCTTTAAAGGAATAGAATGGATGAAGTTATGGGAAAAATATTAACGATAGTCGTACCGACATACAATGCGGAAAAATACCTGCGGGACAATCTGGAATCCTTTGAGATTCCGGAACTGTTGCAGGATATCGAAGTCCTGATCATCAACGATGGCTCAACGGATCACTCGGTGGATATCGCCAGGGAATACGAGGCGCGTTACCCGGATACTTACCGGGTCATCACCAAGGAAAACGGCGGTCATGGATCCGGCATCAACTGCGGGATTGCGCATGCACGCGGAACTTATTTTAAGGTGGTCGATGCCGATGACTGGGTAGGCAAAGATGCTTTTATCAGTCTGGTTAAAACATTAAAGGTAACGGACGCAGATGTCGTATATTCCGGTTTCCTGTGGACTTACGACCATGGGGAAGCCGATAAAGCTGCATTTCAGACAAAAGCAGAGATCGAAATTCCGTTTGAGGGAGTAGCGTATCAGAAAATCTATCTGTTTGATGAGATTGCAGACAAGATGTATATGAAAATGCATAGTATGACTATCAAAACGGAGATTCTCCGTGCACATCAGATCCAGATTGATGAGCATTGCTACTATGTAGATACGGAATATATTACCTATCCGATCCCTTACGTCAATACTATTTGCTTTGTAGACGCGTTTGTTTATTATTACCGGCTCGGACGGGAAGGACAGAGTGTAGGGATGGATAAGATGCAGAAGAATGAGCAGAATTATGACAAAGTCTTGGCATCGCTTCTGCACTTCTATCAGCAGCTTGGACAGGAAATACCCTGTACACAGGCCAGAAAGCAGTATATTGCAAGAATAATCGCACGTGTGATTGCCGGAAAATTCAAGATCATGCTGAGTTTTCCGCCGTCTGCAGAGAAAAAACAGCAGATGAAGCAATACGACAAACACTTAAAGACGCAGTACCGCGATATCTACGACAGCAATATCAACAAGGCGGTAGCGCTGCTTCGAAAGACACAATACCATACCTATTATCTGGCAAACATGCTGGTCAGAAGAACGTATCGGTAGAGAAAAGAACAGAGAGGTTTTTATGGACAAGATTGTATCGTTTATCATCCCGTCCTACAATGTAGAAAAATATCTGGACAAGTGCCTTACTTCCTTCCTGAATCTGGAGGTACTGGACTTCATCGAGGTAATCGTTGTGGATGACGGCTCCAAAGACCAGACGGCGCAGATTGCCCGAAACTATATAGAACAGTATCCGAGTGTGTTTCGCCTGATCTCAAAAGAAAACGGCGGACACGGTTCGGCTATTAATGTGGGAACCGCAGCGGCAGCAGGATGTTATCTGAAGGTGATTGATGCCGATGACTGGGTTGTAACCGAAAATCTGAAAGAATTTGTAGACAAACTGGCAGTATGTACGGCAGATGTCGTTCTGAACCCGTATCATCAGGTGGATATGCAGACAGGAGAAAAGACCGTCTGGAAGATGTTCCTTGATCAGTATGAAACTATCTACACCCTGGACGATGTTGTGCAGAACTGGAAGAGTTTTGACCGCTGTTTTGCGTTTCACGGAATCTGTTATAACCGGGAGTTTTATCAGAAACACCGCTATGAGCTTCCAGAAAAGATCTTTTACGAAGACCACGAATACACCACAATTCCGTGCTCCTATGCAGCAAGTATTTATCCGATGGATCTATACTTGTATCAATATCTGGTTGGAAATGCAGAACAGAGCGTATCGGTGACAAACCGGCTCAAACGCATGAGCCATGTGGAAAAGGTAACCGAAGATCTGATCCGGCATTACAACGCACATCCAGAGTTTTCGAACGCAGCCAAAGAATATATTTACAAAAAAACAGAGGGAGTCATCCTGAGCTATTATGTAGCAGGCTGTATTATGAATCCAGACAAAAAGAAAGGCAGAAAAGACTGCCTGCGCTATAATGAAATGATCCGCAGGCTGAACCCGGAGTTCTGGAATCGGGTCAGCAGAAAGTTCCGGATTTATCGGTGGATGAACCGACTAGGAATTTCCTTCCCGGTATATGAAACCATGCTTCATTCCGGGCTTTACAATAAATTGCGGCATAATCAGAAAATTGAAGCAGAGAAGTAAACAAGAAAAGATGAGGCATGATTTATGAAATTATGGGTAGACCGAATTAATACATTTTTGAAATATAAGGATCTCCTGTTCCAGCTTGTGAGCAGGGATATCAAATTAAAATACCGGAGAAGTTTTCTGGGCTATTTGTGGAGCGTATTGAACCCACTGTTTGTTATGATTATCATGACAATTGTGTTTTCAACGATGTTCAGCCATAGAATAGAAAACTTTCCGGTATATTTATTTACCGGAAAAATGCTGTTTGATTTTTTGTCTATTTCTACAAACCAGGCTATGACATCTGTGACTGGTAATGCATCCCTTTTGAAAAAAACATACGTTCCAAAGTATATTTTTACATTATCGAAGGTAACCAGTTGCATGGTTGATCTTTTGTTTTCTTTCGGAGCATTATTGATTGTTATGCTTGTGACTGGGGCAAAAGTATATTGGACGTTTTGGTTGTTTCCTTTTGTCGTATTGCAGATATATGTGTTTTGTTGTGGGCTTGGTTTTTTTCTGGCAGAATTCAATGTATTTTTCCGAGATGTTCAATACATTTACCATGCGGTAATTACTGCTTGGATGTATCTCACCCCTATTTTTTATCCAATTGAGCAATTGCCGGATACGGTTCAGTTCTTTATCAAGGGTTTTAATCCTGTTTATTATTATGTTGCGCAGTTTCGTGATCTAGTATATTATGGCAGAATTCCGGGACCAAGAGTGCTTTGGGGCGGTTGCTTTATGGCGCTGTTGATGTTTAGCTTTGGTATTTGGATGTTCAAACGAAAACAGGATGATTTTATTTTATATATTTAGTATTAGCAGGAGAAAACAGGCATATGGCAAATGGAAATGATTATGCAATACAGGTTGATCATGTGACAATTCGGTTCAACATGGCAAGCGAAAAAGTAGATAATTTAAAAGAATATATGATCAAGCTTCTAAAAAAAGAACTGATCTTTCAGGAATTCCTTGCAGTAAAAGATGTGTCTCTCAATATCAAGCGAGGAGAGGCATGGGCTTTGATAGGTATCAATGGTTCTGGAAAATCTACGTTGTTAAAGGCAATCAGTGGAATTTTAAAACCATATAAAGGGAAAATTACAGTGAATGGTGAGATTGCACCATTGATTGAATTAGGGGCAGGATTTGACCCAAATCTTACGGCACGTGAAAATATCTATTTAAACGGGACAGTACTTGGACATTCCAAAAAATTTATGGATGAACATTTCAATGAAATTGTTGATTTTGCGGAGTTGTGGGATTTTTTGGACACGCCGATTAAAAATTTTTCTTCCGGTATGTCAGCGCGTCTGGGATTTTCCATTGCAACCATGGTGAAGCCAGATGTTTTGATTGTTGATGAGATCTTGGCCGTGGGTGACTTCCTGTTTCGTCAGAAATGCATGGAACGAATGGAAAACATGTTAAGCGGAGGCACAACGTTATTATTTGTTTCTCACAATATAAAGGATGTCAGAAACTTATGTGATCATGCAGCCTGGCTGGATCATGGAACGTTAAAGATGGCAGGAGATGTTGAAACTGTCTGTGATGCATATGAAAATTTAAAACAATAAGGGAGACTAAACATGCAGGAGATTATTCAAAATATTACATTTCCACAAAATGATATGTTAGAAGAACATTCAAAATTATATTATCGAGGTGCAGAAGGAGTGCTTTTGCATGAGAATGAGAAGAAGTATTTGGTATTGCCAGCCTTTCAGCAGACGGAGTTTAGCACTTATCTGAATGGCTGTTCTATTGAGAAGTGGAAAAAGTATACCAATCTTGAGACAATTAAACTTTATCTGACATTAGAGGGAAAGTTTATATTGAAGTTATATGCATATAGCTTGCGTTCTGTAGAACCAGAAAGAAAACTTCTTTTGGAAAAAATATTTGATTTGACAGAAAAGAAAGAACTTGAAATAGAAATTTCGGAAGTAGATGAGCAGACTGTTGGTTTTGAGTTACATACATTAGCACCGGTTACTTTTTGGGGAGGAAGATATGTGGGTGATTTTTCAGATGCGCGTGAAGTGAATCTTGCAATTTCTACCACAACCTGTAAAAAAGAAGAATTTATTACTAGAAATGCGAAAATTTTAAAAGCAGCTTTGCTAGACAGTGATACCGACATTGCGAGACATTTATTCATGAATATTGTAGATAATGGAGGCACTTTAAAACGGGAAGATTTTCCGGCTGACGACAGAATCCGTCTCTTCCCCAATAAAAATGTGGGAGGCTCTGGCGGATTTGCGCGAGGAATGCTGGAAGCATTGCACCAGAAAGAACATGTGACACATGTTCTTTTGATGGATGACGATATTTTGATTCAGCCAGAGGCCATCTATCGGACCTATATTCTTTTAAAGCATCTGAAAAAAGAATATCAAAAGTGTTTCGTAAGTGGTGCAATGCTGCATCTGGAGAATGCATCCATTCAGAAAGAAGATGTTGGCGTATTGACAACAGAAGGCTTCTTTATGCCTTTAAAGAAAGAGTTTAATCAGGAATATTTGTGGGATAATTTGAAAAATGAGCAAGAATATCCGTTGCCAGCACATACTTATGCTGCATGGTGGTATTGCTGTATTCCGATTGAAACTATAAAAGAGCAGGGGCTTCCCATGCCGATTTTTGTTCGTGGTGATGATGTAGAGTATGGTCTTCGCTGCAATCCAGGATTTATTACCATGAATGGAATCTGTGTATGGCATATGGGCTTTGCTGGAAAGTTTAATGTCGGTATGGATCATTATCAGGTAAACCGTAATTTGTTGATAAATCAGGCTGTAACTGGTTTGATTGACGATGTCAATGTGATTCGAAAAACACAGCTTGATTTTCGTAAGCATATCTTGAGGTTGGACTATGATTCGGCAGAAATTGCGCTTCGGGCATTGGAAGATTATTTGAAGGGACCAGATTTCATCAGACAGGATTTAGGTGAAAAGATTTTGGTTTCCAATAATCAGTTGGGACACAAAATGGTACCAATGAAAGAGCTTGGTAATCCTGAGGTGGGGCTTGGGGATCCGTATGATGACCCAAAGAGACAATTTGTTGAAAAATGGCTGTTCCGTGTTACCTATAATGGTCATCGATTCCGGTTTTTAAGTAAGTTAAAAGATGGTGTTATGTCAGTACCATATAATGATGTTTATACACCATCCAGAATTGCATTCCGCAAGAAACTGGTTGCAATAAATCCAATGACTTCTACAGGATATATGCTGGAACGGAATCAGGAGCGGTATCGGGAATTGATGAAACGGTATCGTACCGCAATGGCAGCTTACAAGAAAAATCAGGGACAATTAGTAAAACAGTATCGAGCATGTAAGGAAGAATTTCGAACAGAGAAGTTTTGGAAAGCTTATTTAGAAATATGATTTTTAGGAGAATTTAGATGAGTGTAAAATTGGCAGATCGTGTTTTATGTACAGGGTGTGGGGCATGTAATAATGTTTGTTCTCAAAATGCTATTCAAATGCAACTGGATGATGAGGGATTCTTGCAGCCAAATATTAACGCGAAATTATGTGTTGATTGTAAGAAATGTGAAAACATATGTCCAGTTTTGCATCCGAAATACGAAAATTGTATTGTGGATGAATGTTACGCTGTTTGGACAAAGAATGATTTGCGATTGAAAAGTTCAACGGCAGGTGTGTTTGCACTTGCGGCACAGGCTGTTCTGCGGGAAGACGGGGGGGTGTATGGAGCTGCTTGGACAGACGAATGGACCGTGCATCATATCGGAATAAATACGGAAGCTGATTTGACAAAACTTCAAGGAAGTAAATATTTACAAAGTGATACTAAGAACACATATCAAGAAGTAAAAAACGATTTAAAAGACGGAAAAAAAGTACTCTATTCAGGTTGTCCGTGTCAGATTGCGGGACTCTATGCGTATTTGGGAAAGATTAATATTGAAAAGCTATTAACAATAGAATTGATATGCCATGGAGTTCCTTCCCCTGTTAGCTTCCAGAAGTATTTGAGAGACGTTACGGGAATTGATAAAAAAGATATTACGGACATTCAGTTTAGAGATAAAACAAAATTTGGGTGGTCTACAAATGTTAGAATTGATTGCGGAGATGAAATAGCATATCAAAAAAATGACAGGGAAGACTCATGGTATCAAGGCTTTTTACCTTGCATGATTATGAGACGTTCGTGTGAACAGTGCCCATTTTCGCGACTTCCAAGACAGGCGGATATTTCATTAGGCGATTTTTGGGGAATTGAAAAGTTTGACTCTAGTTGGAATGATAGAAAAGGTACAGAGGTAGTATTAGTAAATAACTCAAAAGGAGAACAGTTTTTCAAGAATCAAATATGCCCGCAGTTACAACGATGTGAAAAATTTCCTTTAACTATGGCAACAGATATAAACAAAACAATTTTACACCCATTTCATTCACATTCGGGAAGAAAACACTTTTTTAAGTCTCAAAATTTATTACCATATAAAACTTTGGTTGATAAATCTTTACATCATAATTACGATTTGGGCATTGTAGGGTTATGGTATGGGATTAATTATGGATCAATTTTAACATATTATACGCTATATTGTTTAGTACGTGATTTGGGATATGACGCAGTTATGCTACCTAAACCTAATAATTTATGGACGGAAAAATTTAATGCTTCTGATTCTATTGCCCAGAAATTTATTTGGAAGCACTGCAATGTGTTTAATACATGCCGTTATCAGGAAGAATATGTATTGATGAATGATCGTTGTAAAGATTTCATTGTCGGAAGTGATGTTGTTTGGAATTATGATGTTTGTGGAAAACAATCTGATCAATTTTTCTTCTTGGATTGGGTGGAATGTGAACATAAAAAAGTAGCTTATGCTGCATCATTTGGTCAAAATTTATTTGGTACAGATGATTATACGGAAAAGGCGAAATATTATTTAAAACAGTTTGATGCAATATCTGTACGTGAAGAGGCTAGCGCAATAGCTCTGAAAAAAGAGGGGATTTTTGAAAAAACTAAACATGTATTAGACCCTGTATTTGTGTGTGAAAAAAGTATATATAAGGAACTTATTGATGAGGCTTCCTATATAGAAAGAGGAAAAACTGTTTTTGCGTATATTTTACGTAAGGATATGGCACAAGCAAAGATAGAATTGATAAATTATGCAGCAAAATTATACAATGCAGAGATAAGAATTTGTGGAAACCCTAATGAAATGGAAGATGCCAGAAGAATATATGGCGATTCTATATTGCCAATGTTGTCAGTTGAAGATTGGCTTTATCAAATGAATCATTGTTCTTTTTATATAGGAGATAGCTATCATGCCTTATGCTTCTGCTTAATTTTCCACAAACCGTTTGTTATTGTGTATGGTGCGGCTGATCACGGATTTGCAGGTGAAAGATTCCATAGTTTATTGAAATTGGTGGGCATGGAAGATCGATTCTTCGATACAGTAGATGATTTAGAAAAAATAAAGAGAGTTATGGAGAAGCCTTGTGAATGGAATATTGTGGATGCTTGCTTAGAAAAATTGCGCATAGAATCTTTGGCGTGGTTAAAAGAAGTATTAGAACAACCGCAAAATTCTAATCATAATACAGTGGAAAGACGTATTCATGAGAAAGAAAAACGAAAAACAAGCGAATTAAGTATTAGGCTATTGGAACAGGAAAAGCAAATAGAGCAATTGGAACGAATGATGAGGGGAAAGTTGGAAAATGAAAAGAAACCGAGGTCTATTTTGAAAAGAGGAATTCAATGTATTTCTGATCACGGACTAGGATACACAATAAAACTCGGTTTTACGAAATGTATAGGTAAAGTATAAATTTAGGAAGGAGTACGTTGTTTTCGGAACATCAAAATTGAAAATGAAAAAGATAGATAGTGAAAAAATTGTATTGTTTACTATTTTGGCAGTTATAGCTACAATATATGTTCTTATGTTTTCATATAGTACATCGCCAATATTTCCATATTATTACGGCGGAGATTCTGCACAATTTTTAACAATAGGAAAAGCATGGTACTTAGGTAAGTTACCATATGTAGAGGTGTTTGATCATAAAGGTCCATTTATTTTTTGGATTAATATGTTGGGGTTTGTTATTGGAAAGGGTCAAAAATATGGAGTCGCATTTTTACAAGTGTTCTTTATGTTTTTTTCAATACTGGCATTTTATCAAATCGCTCTATTATTCTACAAAGACAAGATTTATAGCTATATAGTGGTTGCAATTACATTATTTGCTATGAAGATAAATTATTGTGATGGAAATACAGTGGAAGAATGGTGTATTCCGTTTATTAGTTGGTCATTATATGGAATTATTCGATATTGGAAAGACTATACAAATAGAGAGCATAATCCTAAATGGTCATTTTTATATGGATTAACATTTGGCATTTGTTTTTTAACGCGGATTACAAATTTTTTGCCCCTTTGTGCAGGTATATTTTATATAATTTTATATTTGCTATACAAAAAGCAGTATGGGAATATAATGAAAAATATCTTTGTTGGTTTGTTAGGCGCCAGTGTTTTGATTGTACCTTTTTTAGCATATTTTTATTCAAAAGATGCTTTGTATGAATGTATTTATGGAACATTGTTGTATAATTTTGAATATGCAGAAGGAAGAAAGTCATGGCTTTTAGTAGCTAATGCAGATAAGATAAAACAGTATTGTTTTAATTATTTTATCTCATTGAGTATTTTTGTAACAGCCTTTACGTGCCTTATTAAGAAGGAATATGGGTGGTGCTTATTATATGCCACTACAGGAATTTTAGAACAATTTATGTATTTAAGTGGAGATGCATTTACTCAATATCCGTTGGTATGTATTGTACAAATTCCTATATTGATAAATGCTGTTATGAGTTTGGTTTATATAAATAAGCCAACAGAAAAATTGATTATGCTTAGTTCTGTTTTTATATTATTAGTGTTTTTATCATCTAATATGACACAGATGATGAAAACTATCGAGTTAAGGCGAGCGTTTAAAGAACGAAAAGATCGTGGATGGGAACAATTGCTTGCATTAATTCCGGAAAATGAAACGAATAGATTTGTTGTATATGGTGGTAACCAATTTAAAGAATTATATCTTTTGGATGATTTGATGCCGTGTTATAAATATTTTGTTATACAAGAGTGGCAAGGAAATTTGAGCACGGAAACTAAAATTGCAATACATGAAACATTTGCAACAAAACAAGCAAAATGGATATTAACCGATGAAAAGGTTGATAACATAGAGGATATATTGTCTGAAAGTTATATGTTGGTTGATAATACAGAAAAATACTATTTATATAAGCTAAAATAAGATGCATTTTTACGAAAATATATAATAGGATAGAGGAAAAATGATTATTGAAAATTATAGAAGAGAATACAATGGATTATTGGATATTCTTAAATTTATTTTTAGTATATTGATAATATTTTCGCATGGGATTTTTTTGGCAGAAGAAGGAAATGCATTGTTTTTTGGATATGCTTTAATTGGTGTTGAATTCTTTTTTGTTGTATCAGGATATTTACTAATGTGTACATTATATAGTAGACATTTAACATTGAGAGAGTTTATAATACGAAGAATTTGTGGATTATATACATATTTTATTGTTGCATATCTTTTTTGCTTTTTTTGTTGGTTGTATTTATTGATTATAAATGAGAATCCAGGTAAATGGATATTGCTAACACGTATATTAAAAGCACCATTTGAGTTCTTTTTTTTGAACAGCTCTGGTATCTCAACTGCTGGTGTCAATGGAACATGGTGGTATATTTCTGCTATGCTTTTTGCGGAATGGTTGTTATATCCGATAATTTTGTATAAAGAAAAATGGTATCTTTACTATTTGGCACCGCTTTCTCTTTTTCTTATAAGTGGATATATGTCATTTAATTATGGGACGATTGCAACAGGTACTTTTTCTGGTTTTATAAAGACAGATAATTTAAGAGCGATTCTCGGTATAATGAGTGGAACAATGGTGTTTTATTTCGTAGAAAAGGTAAAACATTATAAATTTAAAAAATCAGTTAAATACATATGTAATTTTGTTTCAGTATTGGGATATGGTTTGATTTTTATACTAGCCTTTAATAATACGAAGACAATTCATGAGTATACAGATGGAAATCTAGGATTTGTAACATTACCAATTTTGTTTGTTTGTGTAAGTATCACTTGCTTAAATGAATTTAAAAAGATAAAACCAATATGTAAGTGGTTAGGAAAACTGAGTACTTGCATTTATTTGGTTCATTGGCAATGTATGACTATGATAAAAACAATGTGCGAAAAGAAAATTATAAATTGGGGGGGGACCTATCATCAGAAACTTATAGTATTGGTTGTAAGCAGTTTTCTTATTGCAAATATAGTATTGTTTATATCCGAAATAGGAAGAAACTTTATAATTAAAAATAAAAAAATATTTTTTGAAAATTCATTTAATGAATAACTGATATTTGAGGATGAAAATGGAAGAATGAATTTTTCACCAGGCTTGTTATTAATTTGCGTTATAATAGTGGCGATTATTTGTTGGATAAAGGTAAACGCACTATAGTAAGTACCTGTTTTTCTGATTCATTTTCTGTAATAATAGTCTCATATAACACAGAGTTAAAAAAGTTGAGCACTTAACTTTTTTGACCGACTATGGAGGTCAGACTATGAGCAGTCAAACAAGTTTAGTAGCTGAGCGGGTTCGGCTACGGCAGTGGGCCGCACAGATACAGTTCCCATGGAGATGGATAACATTTGCTTGTCTTTTCGCTGTACTTTTGATAGGAAGTTTATTAGACGATATAGAAACTTTTTTTTCAAAACAAGTGGTAAAAAATACAGGTATCATTCTTGGAAGCCTAAGTTTATTTATGGCGATGATGTTTTCGGGAAATTATATGGCTTCATTTAATATGTTTGATATGACAGAAACAGCACAATTGAATCATTCCTATGAAGCTAATGAATATATGCGCTATGGAGCTTTTATGGAAAATGTCACGCATGAATTACAGGCAGCGCATATAAATAAGTTGGAATTGTTAAATAGAAATGCCCCTGAAATGAAAATTTACTGCAAGGCGATGAAAGGACGAGGGGGAGAAGTAATTTTTCCGGTGTTCAATTATAAAGGATATGCGCTGAGAGATGATAAAGGTGATATATGTGAAATTTATGATTCTCCGAATAAAGAAATTGCATTTGCAGTTCCTGCAGGTTATGACGGAAATTATATATTAACATATGAGTTTCCGTGGTATTGGCGGCTTGGAGATATTATTTCACTTTGCTCTTGGATTATGTTAGTAGTAGGAAGTGTTTATTATCAGGTACGAAGGGAGAAGAAATATGAAGATAGCATTGATTGTTCCTTGCTACAATGAACAGGAAGCAGTTCCAATCTTTTATGAGGAAGTGTTAACGGTAATGAAAGAGATGGATTGTCAATATGAGTTGATCTTTGTGAATGATGGTTCTAAAGATAGTACACTTTCTATTTTAAGAGAACTCGCAGAAAAGAATGAAAATATCACTTATATCTCATTTTCGCGAAATTTTGGCAAAGAGTCAGCCATGTATGCCGGATTCTGCAATGCAGATGCCGATTATGTTGCTGTTATGGATGCTGATATGCAGGATCCGCCTTCTCTTTTGCCAGAGATGATCAAGATATTGCAGTCTGGAGAGTATGATAGTGTTGCAACCCGCAGAGTGAGTCGCGATGGTGAGCCACCAATTAGATCTTGGTTTGCGCGAAAATTCTACCAGTTGATTAATAAAATATCAGATGCAGACATTGTGGATGGAGCCAGAGATTTTCGTTTGATGAAACAGGAGATGGTAGACTCGATAGTTGCTATGGGAGAATACAATCGTTTTTCAAAGGGCATATTTGGCTGGATTGGATTTAAGACTTACTGGCTGCCATTTAAAAATGTGGAGCGTGTAGCTGGTGAGACAAAGTGGAATTTCTGGAAGTTATTTAAATATGCAATCGATGGAATCATTAATTTTTCTGAAGCTCCTCTTAGCATTGCTTCATGGACAGGAATTGGAATGACATTTGTTTCGTTTGTGATTATGCTTATCATCATTGTAAGAAGATTGTGTTTTGGAGATCCGGTTGCTGGTTGGGCTTCTACGATGTGTGTTATTATTTTTATTGGAGCAATCCAGCTTTTTTGTATGGGAATTATGGGACAGTATATTGCAAAGACTTATAATGAAGCGAAACGGAGACCACATTATATTGTATCGGAAAGCAATAGAAAATCTGTTAAAAAACTGCAGTAGAGAAGAACTAACGGAGAAATGAAAATAACAGTGATAGGAAATGAATGAGTATAGTATATGTGTTCTAAAATTTGAAATTACTTATAAAAGTTATAAGGGGCATAGCTAATACAAATGAAAGAAAAGTACGGTGAGATAGTAAGATATTTAATTGTGGGTGTGTTAACAACTATAGTAAGTCTTGGGGCGTATTACGGTTGTGTTTTTACTTTTTTGAATCCAAAGAGTGCATTGCAGTTGCAGTTGGCAAATGTACTTTCCTGGATTGTTGCCGTAACATTTGCATATGTGATGAGCCGTATTTATGTATTCCAGAGTAAGCGAAAAAATGTGCTACAGGAGATAGTTTCCTTTTATTCCTCTCGCCTATTGACTTTGTTTATGGATATGGCAATTATGTTTGTTATGGTAACATTGCTGGGAATAAATGATAAAATTGCAAAACTTGTTGTGCAGATGGTAGTAACAGTGGCAAACTATGTATTCAGTAAGATATTTGTGTTTCGTGGAGAATGATTCATAAATTGCACTGACTTGGAGTGATTATGCCGTGTCGGGAATTTATTGTATGTTTTTCGGCACGGCATATGGTTATCGTGGTTTTGGTTGAGGAGTAGAGTGTCTGCTTTTGAAACAAGATCATGATAAGGGATGCAGTTGTGGTTATTGACAAGATAAAGAAATGTGAAGACAAAGCGTTTTGTAAAGCAATACAGTACCCAGGAAAAGAGGACTTTTTAATTGGAACGTAGCAGTTATTTAAGACTGGCATTGATGTTTGGGGAAAATAAAGCAAGTACATTCAATAAAAACTTGGAAAAAATGATAGCACTTGTTTTGTTTGATAAATACAATATGGGGTTGACAATTACCGATATTATTGCGGATATCAGGGATAAATATGCACTGGATTTTTCGGATTCCGAAATAATTGGGACTATTTATAATAAAAATCAGAATAGGATTATTCAGATCAATGAAACGAGAGATGAAGTGCTTAAGGCATATTCTATAACCCCCGAAGAATATGAAAAAATCAGAAAGAAAACAGATGACTCCTCGATTAGAAAAATCGTGGAACTGTTTTTAAAGGAGCATGAAGAACTTGATATTTCGGAAAAGGCATTTTGTGATTTGCTGGTAAAATATCTTTATGATGTGTTCAATTCCAATGCCGAAACAATACAGGCCCTGATGAATGGCGAACATCTGGGGATGAAAGCGGCAAATTGTGATTATTCTACGGATGAGAAGAAGATTTTAAATGCATTTATTTACTGGGATAATCTGGACAAGAACCGTTGTGTTTATCAGTTGATTTCGTGCTGCTTTGATTATTGTATGATGACAGTACGCAAAGATAAGACTGTTTATCAAACCATTTTTAATCAGAAGAAATTTTATCTTGACACAAATATTGTATTCCGGCTGATGGGATTAAATAATGAAAAACGGAAACTGGTAATTGATGCGTTTATTTTAAAATGTAAGGAAACTGGAGTTGAGATATTATATTCAAATCACACAAGAAGTGAATTAAACGATACCATTCGTTATTATGTTGGTCAGATCAAAGCATTGCTGGCAGATGCAGCGCCGCTTTCGGTTCGTGCGATATCGTGTCTGGATGATAGAATGAGCAACAGTGCTTTTTACGAACAGTATGTAGAATGGACGAAAGATCCTGTTAACAGAACCAGCGATTACAGTTCCTTTGAACGGGATTTACGAATGCGGACATCCAAAATTTTATCCCGATTCAAACAAGTCACATTCGATGATTATTCCGGTCGGAACAAAAAGGAATACGCGGAACAGTTCGAATCGTTAAAGCAGTACAAAATTGAACATAGAAGAAATACCTATGATCCTTCCATAAAGGCAGATATTAATAATTATCTGTACATACAGGAACGGAATCGAGAAAAAAAGGGAGAAAACTTCTTTGCGACAGATCACTATCTGATCACAGCGGATCATGCCTTTTCCGGATGGGAAAGGGAAAAACGACCGGGAGCAATTCCCACCGTTGTTCTGCCGAGTGTATGGTATTCAATCATTCTTCAGTATGCGGGCAGAACAACAGCAGATGATTACTCTGCTTTTACAAGATTTCTGAATTTTAGTTTTTCAGAGAATGAGCCTGCCGATGCAAGAAAAATGGAAATATTGAAGTCGGTTATTGCATTACAGGAACCGGTTGATATGAAAGAAACGATTATTTTTGATATAGCGGAGAAACTGCAGCATGACTATAAAGATTTAAATTCCGAACAAATCGTGGAAACTTCACATCAGTATGTGATCAACCAGATTTTATCTGAGGAAAATGAAAAAGCAAAACGGGAAACAGCAGCTGCAGTAGAGGCGGAAAAGGATAAGGCAGACGCGCAGGTGAATGCCTTAATGAATGAAAATGCATACCTTGAGCAACAATTAAAAGAAAGCGTTGAAAAAACGAAGGCGGAACAAAAGCAGAAATATATCGATTCAGAAACAGATAGAAGAACAAAACGCCGACTAAAAATATATATTGTGGTTACGGGCGGCTTGGTCATAGGCTTTCTGGCACTGCTATTGATAACAGGAAAATGGGTGTTTTCAGTCAATGAGGTTACAGAGAAAGTGCAAATACGCTATGATTATATTAAGTACATGATAGAGGCTGTATATCTGATTGTTTCCGGCATTGTTATAGCATGGGGATTTAAAGGACTTGATGAGGATAAAATCAGGGATTCTGTTCGAAAACGACTGGAGAAAGACTGGGAAAAGCATGAAATTTGAAATCGAGAATGTCGAAAAGAAAAACTCGCTTTTTTCACTGTTTTCTTTTAAAATAGCATGATCACGACGCAATAATTTGGAGAGTATGCAGTCAGGAGGTGACCGACAGGCATGAAAATAAAAAGGCTGACGTTAAGCAATTTTATGGCTTTTGAAAATCTACAATTGGACTGGTCTGATAATATTAATATTATTTGTGGAGAGAACAGCACGGGAAAGACGACCCTGCTGAAAGTTATGTACTCGCTGACCAAACCGCTTAATGATATTAATAAGGCAAATTTGACAAAAGAGATGGAAGAACAGTTTTTTGTCAAAAAAATGCAGGGGGTTTTCAGACCGGACGACATGAAACTTGGGCGGTTGGTAAGTCGTAACAGAGGAAACAAAAGAACCGACTTTTCAGTTGATTTGGACCGAAATCAGAGAATTTCGGTAGGATTTAGCCGTGGACAGACCAACCATGCGGATATCTCCATTGACAGAAATCGGTTTATGGAAAAATGTGAGTCCATTTATATTCCGACAAAGGAAATGATTTCTACGGTGGAGCATTTTGTGACGCTGTATGATGAGTATCATATTGACTTTGAAGAGATGTACTATGATCTTGCAAAATTACTGGATCGTCCTCTGTCGAAGGGACCGAATACAACAGAACAAAACCAGGTGCTGCGCAATCTGGAAGAGATTATGAGCGGCAATATTGTACAAAAAAATAAAAAATTTTATTTTAAGATAAAAGGAGAGGGCGAATTTGAGATGGGATTGCTTTCTGATGGGTATAGAAAGTTGTCTACGATTATTTACATGATTCTCTCTGGAAGTCTGAATAAGAATACGATTTTATTTTGGGATGAGCCGGAGACCAACATGAACCCCCGAATGATCAGACCAATTGTACAGGCCCTGGTTGCGCTGGCTAAGATGGGCGTCCAGGTTTTTGTTTCAACGCATGACTATTTTATTCAGCAGGAATTTAATATGGTTGCATCGTATCCGAAATTAAATCCTGAAAAACTGGATATTCGCTTTTTATCTTTGTACAGGGACGAAAAAACACATGATATTCACTATGAAATGACAAATTCGGCATCCAATCTTGAGAACAATGCGATTATGCAGGAGTTTGATGCCATGTACGACAGAGAACAGAGGATTATCTATGGTGATTAAAGAAGAAAGCAGATTGAAATTTGGCTTTCCGGATAAAAGTACAGTAGTAAAATTTGACAGTACCTTGTTTTATCGGGATTATTTCAACCGATTCCCAAATTCAAAAGGTGTTGATTTTATTTCTCTGGATAAAAACACATTGGCATTGATTGAAGTGAAAAACTGCACCGGAGATGAAGCAAACTGCAGATGGAGAATTGCACCGGATAATAAGAAAAAAGACACAGTGCATACAGAGGTCGATATAAAAGAAAGAGACAGTCTGGATATTGAAATGGCTCACAAAGTGGCAATGACTCTGGCGGCTTTGTGTGGGGCGAAATCATTTGAAACGACAAAGGGATGCCGGAAGGAATTTGAAACTATTCTTCAATGGATGTCTGCAGATGCATTTTCGGATAGTACGAAAAAGAAATATATGATTTTGTTTTTGGAAGGTGATTTTGCGTGCAGGTCGAGAAGTAAGAAAACAATCATGAAGTCCTTGCAGGACAGCATAAATAAAAAACTGAAATGGCTGAACTGCCAGGTGTCCGTTGTTGACTCTGGTACATATGATCCGAAGATATTTCAGATAGTAAGTTGATACTGCAAATACTTCATGTAGGCGATTGTCAGAGAGGAGAAAAACAAATGAAGAACGTAACGCTGGTTGTAATGGCAGCAGGAATTGGCAGCCGCTTTGGTGGCGGAATCAAACAGCTTGAGCCGGTTGGCCCGAATGGGGAGATCATTATGGATTATTCTATCCATGATGCCTTAGAGGCAGGCTGTAACAAAGTGGTATTCATTATCCGCAAGGATATCGAGGCGGATTTCAAGGAGATTATTGGGAAGCGGATTGAGAAGCTGGTTCCGGTAGAATATGCATACCAGTCTGTAGATGAGCTTCCGGGAGGCCGTAAGAATGTCTGGGGCAGGACGAAACCGTGGGGAACCGGTCAGGCAGTTTTGTGCGTGAAAGATCTTGTCAAGGAACCATGCATTGTAATTAATGCAGACGATTATTATGGTAAGGAGGCATTTGTCAGACTCTATCAGTATATGACGACAGAGATGGATGTGGAGGCGCCGGTTTATGATATCTGCATGGCTGGTTTTATCCTTTCCAATACCTTGAGTGACAATGGTGGAGTGACCCGTGGTGTCTGCTCAGTAGATGCCGATGGTTATCTGCAGCGCGTCACGGAAACGTATGAGATTCAGAGGAAAGATGGCGTATTAACAGCGTGCAATGAAGAAAAACAGCCGGTTTCTGTAGACGCAGGTCAGCATGTGTCTATGAACATGTGGGGACTTCCACCGAGATTTTTAGAGATGCTTGAAGGTGGTTTTGCTGACTTCCTGGATCACCTTGGGAAAGATGCCATGAAGAGCGAGTATCTGCTTCCAAAGATTATTGACAAGCTTCTGGCAGAGCAGAAAGCGCGGGTAAAGGTTCTGGAAACGGGAGACCGCTGGTTTGGCGTCACCTATAAAGAGGATAAGCCGGTGGTTGTTGCATCCATTCAGAAATTGATTGAACAGGGTGTCTACAAAGAAAAATTATTTTAATTCAGGAGGACAGGAAGATGTACGATTATCTGGTAGTAGGAGCAGGACTTTATGGTGCAGTATTTGCGCATGAGGCGAAAAAGCATGGCAAATCGGTTCTGGTGATTGATAAGCGTCCGAATATTGCAGGAAATGTTTACACAGAGGATGTAGAAAAGATTCATGTACACAAATATGGTGCACATATTTTCCACACGAACAACCGGAAAGTTTGGGAGTATGTGAACCAGTTTGCAGAATTCAACCGTTTCACCAATTCACCGGTGGCAAATTATCATGGGGAGTTATATTCTCTGCCGTTCAATATGTATACCTTCAATAAGATGTGGGGTGTTGTAACTCCGGAAGAGGCTGCAGCGAAGATTGAGGAGCAGAAAAAGGCTGCAGGCATTACCGAGCCGAAGAACCTGGAAGAACAGGCTATCAGCCTGATCGGTACCGATATTTATGAGAAGCTGGTAAAAGGTTACACGGAGAAGCAGTGGGGCAGACCATGTTCCGAGCTTCCGGCATTTATCATCAAGCGTCTGCCGGTTCGCCTTACCTTTGATAACAATTACTTCAATGCACTCTATCAGGGCATTCCAATGGGCGGTTACACGAAGATGGTTGCGAATATGCTGGATGGAGTAGAGGTAAAGCTGGGCGTAGACTATCTGGCAGATAAAGAGATGTATGATAACCTGGCAGCTAAGGTCATCTATACCGGCGCGATCGATGCGTATTTCAATTTCAAACTTGGTGCACTGGAGTACCGCTCCGTGCGTTTTGAAACAGAGCTTTTGGACAAGCCAAATTTCCAAGGCAATGCAGCCGTGAATTATACCGATGCAGAGACTCCGTGGACCCGTATCATCGAGCACAAGTGGTTTGAGTTCGGCAAAGATGATGAGGGCAACGAAATCCCGAAGACCGTGATCAGCCGTGAATACAGTTCTGAGTGGAAACCGGGCGATGAGCCGTATTATCCGGTAAATGATGAGAAAAACGGTAATCTGTATGCAGAGTATAAAAAACTTGCGGAGCAGGAAGAAAAGGTTGTGTTTGGCGGTCGTCTCGGTGAGTATAAGTATTATGATATGGATGCCGTGATTGCTTCTGCACTGGATATGTGTGAGAACGAACTGGGATGCTGATACCTCCGCTGCGGACATATTACGAATTTTTAACATTTATCTTAGTGCAGAGTCATAAAATCTTCAGTTTTATGGTAGTTGTAGAGAAATTCGATTTATGGTATGCTTTTGTATGTGAAGAGATGAAGAAACTGTGAAAGTGAGAACATAAGAACAGTTCCAAAAGAGACATGATAGAATGTTCCGTTGACATGAAGAATAATGATCAATACGTTGGAGGTAAATTCACTATGAAAAAGAAAGCACTTGGGATTGCAGCGGTTGCTGCGGCAATGACTTTATCAACTGGCATCACGGCATTTGCGGCAGGCTGGGTAACGGAGTCTACTCCGTATGGTGATAAACAGAAATATGTCTACGATAATGGTGGCTGGCCATCCGGCAACTGGTTCACCGATCCGGACACCCAGTTAGTATATCATCTGGACCCGGATGGATACCGTATGACCGAAACTACAGTAGACGGTTACTGGCTGGATGCAGACGGCGTTCGTCAGGAAAAATCCCAGGAAGAGATTGACCGGGAGAACAGAGAAGCAGCAAAGAAAGCAAGCAGGCCAAATCCGGGCAAGACTGTTGCAGCTGCTAAGGTTGCAGCATCTGAGGCAAAAGAGAAAAATGCAGCAGCCAGCACAACTCGCAGAAGCTACATTTCTGAATTAAAAGTTATCATCAATAAGATTACAAAGAATTTAGCAGATTCCCGTACAGACACATCTGTGCAGATTCTGACCACTGAGGACAACCTGGAGGTATCCCGTATTTTCCGTGGCAGCGATTCTGTGGAATTCTACAAATTTGCTATGTGGAACAGCGCAAAAGATAAAGCAAACGCAGTAGATTTAACATATATCTACGATGCAGCTCCGGAGGCAGACCGCGAACTGTATAACACTGCATATGAACAGAGCGTAGTTGCAGCACTTGGCGAGACCGAAGGCAAAGCAGTTACCGACTATGTTCAGGGACAGCGTGAACAGGGCGAGACCAATCTTACACGCGAAGGCAAGACGGACAGCGGAAACAGCTATTCTCTCACCTATAAAAACAACAAGATTCAGATTAGCGTAACTTGCAGCGAAGTAACGGAAGAGGAGCAGACAGAGAAAGCAGCAACTGAGACAGCAGCAGAAGAGACAACACCAGTGGTAACCTCTAAGACTATTACAGCAGGTGTAGCAGCAACTGAGAGCACGGATGCGGCAGATGATAATGCAGAGGCTTCTGAGGCAGCAGCAGAGTAACTGTAGAAAATAAATTATATTTTGAATGAATGAAAGATCTGGCGAGCAGGAGTAAGGTATGCTCGCCAGATTTTTGTTATGGACTTTAGTCTGTTTCGTGGTATAGTGTTATTATTGAAATGAAAGTTGTGGAACATATGAAAATAAAAGTAATTGCATTTTATTTGCCCCAGTATCATGAAATACCCGAAAACAGTGCGTGGTGGGGCAATGGTTTTACGGAATGGACTAATATGAGACATGCAACTTCTTTATTTGCAGGACATGATCAGCCACGAATTCCGCTTCATAATAATTATTATGATCTGACCAATGCATCGGTATTGCGTTGGCAAACTGATTTGGCACAGAAATATGGAGTGTATGGTTTTTGCCTGTATCACTATTGGTTTCAGGGAAAGCTGCTATTGGAGAAACCGTTAGAGTTGTACAAAGAGCTGCAGGAGATAAAATTTCCGTTTTGTATTTGCTGGGCCAACGAGAATTGGACAAGATCATGGAATGTCCATTCGGAAAATGACATTTTAATTCGGCAGACTTACGGAGATGAATCAGAGTGGAGGACGCACTTTGAATATTTGTACCCATATTTGTCAGATGAGCGTTATATTCAGAAAGATGGGAAACCACTTCTGGTTATATATCGGCCGGAGCGGATTCCAAGACTGAGGGAGCGGCTTGTATTCTGGAATCGTTCGGCACGGGAACGAGGACTTTCTGGTATTGCATTTGCATCGCAACAGCGGGATTATAATATTGCTGTAGACGAGGCCGGCGAACTGTTTTCCTGTCAGATTGAGTATCAGCCTGCTTTTATAAGAAATCGTTTGGAAAATTATTTCAGTAAGAAAAATGGTGTGAGTTGTGTGGAGTATGATGGAGCATGGAATGAGGTGCTGCGGCAGTTTCCGTTAAATGAAAAAAGTGTACCGGGGGCTTTTGTGGACTGGGATAACACACCAAGAAAAGAGAAAAATGGTGTGGTTTTTACAGGTGCAACACCGGAAAAATTTCAAAATTATATGAAACAGCAGATACGGCGTACACGGGACGTGTATCATACAGATATGTTATTTTTGTTTGCGTGGAATGAGTGGAGTGAAGGGGGATATCTGGAGCCGGATGAGCACTGGCAATATGGATATCTGGAAAACTTGAGGGATGCTTTGAATGACATATAAACTTGGGAGAATGTAGTGTGGGAGACATAAATACAAATTGGATTGTACTGACACTTTTAGGAAGTGTTCTGAATTTGCCAATGATCTTAACAGGCTGCCGAAAAGTTTGGACATGGATAAAAAGCCGAAAATTTAATGGAACGTGGGTATTGATGATGAATGGCGACCATAGAACAAGATTTTATATTTGCAAAATACAGGAAGCTTTAGATGGCAAAGTGAAAATCAGAAAATACCACGGCAAGGATTATGATGAGGAATTTGACGTTGGAAACAACCAATATCTGGAACAGGTCCGTTTTGAGGGAATGAAGACGGCGGAAAATATAAATCTTCAATTTGCCACCCAAAAGGAGATTGTCGGCGAAGCACATTTACATATTTTGAATCGTGATTGCATATTGGACAGCTCAAACCTGTATTGGGAAGGAATCTGCACAGAATTTGCCGCGAATGTACAGCAGAAGATTTCCCTTACAAAAGTGAAATCGCTTGAAGAAGCCAGAATACTTATTTCAGAGACAAAAAGAACAGAGTATGTGGCCAAATTGGATCCATGCATAAAGCTTAGTATTATCATCACTGTGTATAATCATGAGAGTGAATTGATGGAGTGTTTACAGTCAGTTGTGAATTTGATCCCTCCGGATAAAATACCGGAGGTTCAGATTATATTGATTGATAATGGATCGCTGGAACATATAGAAAAAATAAAAACGAAATTTTTAAAAGAGCATCCGAATAAAGAACAAGAGAAAATAAAAATAGAGTATGTAAAAATTTTACATCGAGATGTAAATTTTTCTCGTAACATGGGACTTCTCCATGCAACAGGAGAATATGTGTTGTTCCTGGATGCAACAGACAAATTGCTTCAATCTTTTTATCAGAACTTTTTTGAGAATTACGCGTCAGGCGAGTATCCGCTGATATTAGGCGGATACAGGGCTGTGCTAACGGATAATTCATTTAAAGATGTGCAGCCGCAGGCCGAAGAATGTTCTCGTGAAGATCTGATGCTTCATTTGGATTCCAGAAAAGATCTGCAGTTGGGATCTGCTGAGGGAAAACTATATAAGAATGCAATAATAAGAGCTAATCACTGTATGTTTGATTTTGGACTATATGGCGATACACGCTTCAATTTGCAGTATCAGCGTTATATCGTCTGTGCAAAGATAGATGGAGGAATCTGGTATCAATATAGCAAAAGAAATTTGGCACAATATGAAGCAGGAACAACTGTTTCGGAGTTTATTTCAGAGAAGATTAAAGTTTATATGAAATATAAAGAAGCAATGGGAACAATGAAAGGTAAAACAAAGAAGCAAAAGAATGCGGCGGCGGCCCGTAACAAGATGTTGGAAAAATATGAGGAAAGTGTGCTTAAAGAAATTCAGGATAGAATTGTAGGCTAGATGGTATAGAGGATTAAATGTAATGAAAACAATAATTTTATCTCCGGTGTATAATGAAGCAGATCAGCTAAAGAAGCTTTTTTGCAGCTTGGAAAACTACGGAGACCGGGTATTGCTGATTGATGATGGCAGTACCGATGATACTTATGAGAAAATCAGAAACTCTGGATTTAATTATATACGATATGAGAAAAATAAAGGAGTTTCCAGTGCGTTGGCACTTGGAATAACATGGGCTCAGGAGCGGGCTTACGATTCTGTGATTATGTTGGATTCTGATGGACAGCATGATCCAGATTTTATCCCGGGATTTGAAGAACAACTGAAGCATTACGAGTTTATATGTGGAAATCGTTTTTATAATCCCAGCGTTGTTCCATCAGAAAAACTGGCGTCTAATGCGATTATTTCTATGATTGTGAAAGAAGTGTATGGAATTAACTTGTTTGATATTTCCTGCGGTTACAAAGCGTTCAGATTAAGGCCATGGGTGGTGGAAACCATTCGCAAATCCGATCAATTTTCTTTTATTTATGATATTTTTTTTCGTGCTATGACAGAAAATCATAAGATTGGTACAGTGAATATTCCTTGTTTATATCCATCAAACGAATTGCATTATACAAAGCGGATCGAAATTCTTAGTTTCCTGAAATCAATCGAGCACTTTCTGCCATTGGAGAGTCAGCAGTGGATCAATTACAGCGAAGCCAGTATGCAAATTTATCATGGTGAAAACTTTGAACTAATGATTCATCAATTTAAATTTTGGGGTTTTTATTTGAAAGAACAAGACGGATATATCGTACAGACGGATATGGCAAGTCTTCAAAATTATATAAAAGCTTTGAATGTGAGTGAGAATGAAAGAAAGAAGAAAGAAAACCGTATTGCTCATAACAAATTTATATCCTTCTCTGAGACATCCGGAATACGGAGTGTTCGTAAAAAACACAGAGGAGATGCTTAAAAAAAACGGGTGTCGTGTAATTCATGCAGCAGTAAAAAAACGAAAAGGGAGGATTCTAAAGCTACTTAGCTATGTAAAATGTTATGCATATGCATTGCTGACAGGTTTATTGTTCCATGTGGATGTGATATATGCGCATTATATCAGCCATACGATATTTCCGGTTCAAGTCATAAAAAAAAACCGTAGAAATGTAATTGCAGTGGGAAATGCGCATGGTGAAGATATTTGTCAGGATGGAACACGCTACGAAAAGAATTACGAAAAGGCGGTACAGGCCTTAAAGCTGTTGGACTATATGATTGTGCCATCTTCGTATTACAAGGCTTACTTATGTCAGAATTATCGTTATCCGGAAAAACAGATTTTTATATTTCCATCAGGTGGTGTAAATGAACAATGTTTTTTTCCACAGGATCGCTATATATGTCGTAAAAAGATTGGTTTTTGCTCCGATAAGATTTACATAGGCTTTGTTTCGCGTTTGGTTGAGGGAAAAGGATGGGACACGTTTTTGAATGCTGCAGCATTATTTTTGCAGCGCCCTGATGTGGAGAGGAATCAGTATCAGTTCGTGATAGTCGGCGAAGGACCAGATCTGCAGAACGTAAAGAAAAAACAATCAGAACTGCATTTAGAGAAGAATGTACAGTTGTTTCCATTTATGACACAAAAGAAACTTGGAATATATTTTAATGCGTTGGACATTTTTTGTTTTCCCACCAGAAGGAAGAGTGAGAGTCTCGGCTTGGTAGGTTTGGAAGCTATGCGGTGCGGAACTCTTACTTTAATATCGGATGCTTCCGAAGGACCGCTGTCTTATGCGAAAGATGGTATTAATACAACATTATTTTCCGGAAACAATCCCCAAAATCTGGCAGAAAAATTGGCAGAAATCCAAGGTTGGAGTGAGGAAGCGAAAGAACAGATGCGTCAACAGGCAATTCTGACAGGGAAAGAGTATGGATCTGTAAGAATGGGAAAAAAGCTGGAACGGATTTTTGCAGAAATAGAGGGGCAGTATAAAGAACAGTAATTTTTTTGCAGAGACTTTTTGTAAACGCCTCATAGCGAGTTTCTTGCTGTTGCTGACTTTTCAGTCGGACCCATGTTAGCGTCGGGAGATTTCAACCACCCAGAGCCGTTTAGAATCAACCAATTTTAGCCGTTTAAGATTAATCATTTCATAGAAATTGCCATTGTCTTTTCTGATATTGGGGTTAAACTGATGTATGCTAATGAACAGTCAAATCACAATCATGGAAAACAAAAATCCGTTATGGAACATAATCATGTAGCTTTTTCTATCCTGGTGGGCTATAATAGTAACTACTAGGATGATATCAATAAGCTTTCGTTTTACTATAGATAAAGAGGGACAAGCATGTTATTATTTTCAACTATCCTTGAGATTGACCAAAGACTGACAAAAGATGATTTTATAAATTTAGTAATTGAGTGGAATCAGAAAGGCCATCCTGAAAGTGTTATATCTGGGATTGAATGGAACGGAGAAAGAAACATCCGTTTTGAGGATGAAAATAAATGTCTGGAGATTCAAGAATATCGAAACAAGAATATCATTGCAGCTCGATTTGAAAAGAGAGAGCCGGATGGCGCTGTATGGGACACCGATTATATTATGAATTTTTCAGAAATGAAAATGGCAATACGGTTGGATCGTAGTTATATTGAAGAAGCATTAAATGTTGACACAAAATTCTTCACCCCATTCTTTATTTCCATGTTAATTGATCGTGGTTATATTCTGAAGGATGGTAATCTTGAGGTACGGCGTACGCCACTGATCATTGATGAAGAAAATCTTGATTTGATTGTTAATGTTATCAATGGAACCGCAAAATACAAATTGCCAGTTGTAATTATAACGAAAACTTTTTTTGATGAAGACCCCGTGGATGCTAATAAATTAGCGAAGGAATTAAAGGGTGTAGCTCATGTACTCGTACAAGAAACCAATTGCACAAACCTGAGGTTAAAAGAATTATGTAATGGCAATAATGAATATTATGGTGCTATCGGAATATATCATCCAAATCCCGCAATCGGGCATAGGAGATATCTGTACAGAATGTCGGAGGGTATTGACCGTATCCTATCTGACAAAGTAACAAGGATCGTTATGCAGTACAGCAATTCACAGCTGGTAGGCTCCTTGTACACATGGTTTGGGGTAAATAATGCGATCTTGCAGGATCGATTAGCTAGTAAACGTGAAGAAAATGCAAAAGCCGAATCCGGAAGAAAAAAGGCTCTGTATGAGTTGCTTGCACTTAAGTCTGATTTGGATCAAAAAGAAGAGAGCATACGAAAAAAGGCTGTAGGTGAGGCCAAAGAAGAAGCTGATAAAATTCTGGAAGACTTCGAAGAAGATATGCAAAAGAAGGATTCTGAGATTGAAAGGCTGACTTCTGAACTTCAAAAGAAAGAATATGAAATAAGCTGGTTAAGAGCCAAATTAGATTCTATGACAGAAATCCCAGTTCTAGTTGCCGGAGATGAGGATGATTTCTATCCAGGAGAAGCAAAAGATTTCGTGTTGTCTGCGGTGAAAAAAGAATTGTCAGCTACTGAACCAAGAACAAGACGGTATGATGTATTGAAAGATATTTTAGATGCTAATGACTATAAGGCTATCGGTGAGCAAAGAGCAGAAGATGCAAAACGTTTACTTAGCGTATATGATGGGATGACACCAAGATTAAAGAAGAGCTTAGAAGATATTGGTTTCGTTTTTGATAAATCAGATCATCAAAAAGTAAAATACTACGGTGATGACCGGTATACAATTATTTATGCTAGTACCCCGAGTGATAGAGGACACGGTGGAAAGAATAATGTCAGAACTACCATAAAGAAGGCATTTTGATAGGGGTGTCAAGTTTTAAGAGAATTTTATGGGGAGGGAAACCTCCCTGTTGTTTTTTACAACATACTTAGATGATGAACAACAAAAAGTCATTTTCTTAAACTATAGATTTGGACGGTTTTATGTTTGAACACTGCTGGAAGTCTTATTTTATATAGCTTTCTCAGCGGTGCTTTTTGTTTTACTATATTTCTGTTTTCTGAGTTCACCTGGAAGGAGGTTCATATGCAAGAAACATCCCCTATCATGGGCTATATTATGTATCTGGAAAAGGAATACCCGTTCTTGTTTGAGGAGGGAATTCTGCGCTTATTTCCGCCTACCAGGCAGGAGTGGAGAGAGCGGCGTGGGAGTCTTTTTAAAGATTTTGAGAAATTTAAGACGCTGCATCAGAAGCAGGAGTGGATTGGTCATTCTCTGCTGAAGGGGCGGACACAGGATGGCTTCTGCATTGTGTTTTGTGTTTCTAACAGCTCGTCAAATGATAATGGATTTGAGAGCTTTTCGGTTGATTATTACTTTAAATATAATGGAGATTTTCTGGACGAGGAAACGATTTATGGGTTTTCGGTGACGGGGCGCGAGGTTGATTATTTTTATAACCCAAGGCGTGCGTTTGCTATGGACTCGGTGTCTGATGAGTCGGGTAATTCAAGGACGGGAGTGTATGCGGGACAAACAAAGTCGGATACTGCGGGGAGTTATTGGTATAAGAACACAGAAATTACAGTTTCGTTTCATGCAATTCCGACGATTCATTTTCGCTCGGAGACGCCTTTATCTGCGCGCAGCAGGATGATCTTTTCTTTTTCCAGACCGCAGAATCTGGAGTTTCTGATTGATGTGTATGAGCATTGTCTCAGATTTTTCTATTATGTTTGTTATCGGGTGAATGTGAAACTGGTTGCCCTGAATGTGTATGGTATGCGGGAGGGCCAAATTTCATGCGAGGGAGTGGTGGCTTTTTATGGGAAAGAGCATACGGAGGAGCCTGATCTGGAAAAGGCCCGGGAAATCATTACTTACGATGATCTGGAGGGGAAAATGGTGGAGTTATTTCCTCCGCTTGCGCAGAATCAGATCTATCTGGAGCATTTATGTTCTTCGGTTGCGGCCAGGTCTTCGTGGGGGATTAACCGGATCATATTGATGTTTGTGGCATTTGAGCGGGAGTTTCGAAATCTGTATGATGATACGGTCACACGTTCAGAGGCATATGTTGAAGTGCGGGAAGAAGTGCTGAAGTATCTGAAAAAGCGAAAGGAACAATACACAGGGAAGAAGAAAAAATACGTTGGTGAAATAGAGCGGACTTTAAGCAAAACAGAGAATAAATATGCGGACCGGATGGAGAAAGCCATGCGTGATTGTGAGGAAATTCTCCGGCCTTTTCTGAAATATTACTACCGGGATTATCAGCCTGATATGATCGGGGATATTTGTGACAGAATGAATCAGCTGCGGAATGATTCTGCGCATGGAAATATTGACCTGAGAATTGACCCGGTTCATATATCGGATTTTGCGATTTTGGAGAGTCTGGTTTATGCTATGCGCTTGAAGGCGATTGGTGTGGAAACAAGAAAGATACAGGTGTGTCTTCAGACGTTAAAGGGCAATCGGCGGATATGTACGGAATGAAAGTTTGGTGATATTTCGGCAGGAAGTATTTTTGACCATGGCATACGTTCTTTCGTAAACGCTTCAAAGCAAGTACCTGTTCTTAGCTTCTGTTTTCTGCGATAATAGTCTAACACTATACAGAGTCAAAAAAATTAAATACTCAACTTTTTTGACCGACTATGGAGGTCAGACTATGGGCAGTCAAACAAGTTTGGTTGCCGAACAGGTTCACCTGCAGCAGTGGGCGAATAGATTCGAGAATTCGAAATTCCAATGGCATAAAAGCCGAAATTTACAACAATGCTTCTGCAGAAATCATCCGAATCATTATGGGAGAACTGAATCATGTTGAATGATGCGACAGGATTCAAAAAATATATCTTGCTGCTGGCTATACAAATCTGCGCAGAGGGATTGATGTGTTGGCAACTATGATCCGATTCCGATTTCCCAAAGAGGGCTCCCGCACTGAGCCCTCTTTTGAGAACCTACATCCCCTTCATTGCCAATGCCTCCAGTCAGTTAAAAACTACCCAGACTTAGATCTGTTCCCGAAGGAAAAAGGCAATTGGTGAGCCTTGATTCACCATGTATTCCAACACGGTCTGTGTTTTTAAGGAGAGTGGTACGTTTGTCCGGAAATCCAGGCGGTGGCGTGCAACGTAATGCCCGATATATTCTTCCAGATAATATAAGGTGTTATCATATAAGGTTAATCTGCAATCAGGATCTTTGAGTACCAGTTTGTATATCCAGTCGATTCCACTTTCTTTGTACGGTTCCATACCGACGGTATTGAGCAGTTTGGCCAGTGCATGGAGGATGGCTTTCGTGTTTTCGGATTTATCAATGAAATCCTGAAAGAATACGGCTCTTTCTTCTGGGAGCAGGGCGCACCTGTGAACGTTGGGTTTCCATGAGGAGTTGGCAAATAAATAGGTGATGATGAGTTTGTCACATCCATAAGGCACAGGTTCGCCGGCATGAGAATGAAAGGTTTGATTGCCCAATTCGATCATGTACGGTTTCATGAATTCCCATATTTCCCAAAACGTATTGGTTTTTCCGTATATTTCCTGCTCCTGGATCAGGTAGGTGAGGAAGTACTCTACGTTATGGTTCCTTCGCAGATCTGCAAATTTGAAGAATGAGTCGAGCAGGATTTTTTGCTGGCCCTTATTACAATAGAGAAGGACATCGGCAAGCCAGACAACGTAGCGTAAGGTGTATCCGGAAATATTTCTGCGCTCAGTGTGTAGTTCCCGCGCCTCTGCAAAGACAAGGGGCATCACAAGGTCTTTTGTTGCAGAGGCAAGTTGAAAGGCATCTTCTGTTTGTGCAGAAACCAGAGAGAACAGTGTCAAGAGTGTTATGCTATCAAGTGTGGTGAAATCAAAATGATTGAGATCAACGGTGTTATTTGCAAGTGCACGGATGATCAGGTCTTTATTTTGTGCAAAAAAAGCATCATCGGTGGAATCACTGCTTTGAAAAAGCATTGCTTCATACGGTTCTGCAAGGAGCAAAAACAGAGAAAGAAATCGCCTTGCATCTTTGATACTGTGTTTCCAGAGTGCCAGTGCGATTTGTTCCATAACGCAGCTGTTATAACCCCAGTCCTTCAGTGCCAGCCTGAGGAGCAGATAGAGTGGATTCGTATCATCTGCTGATCGTGAGTTTTCTTCATGGACGAGAAGAATCAGTCCGGCCGCAATTGCCTCCATGCCATTTCCAGCCTGGGCTGCCTCAAGCGGGGAAAGCTGCTTAAAGAAGGAGCCTAAGGACAGTATGACATCTTCGCACAAATTGATCTGTTCATTGGATAGTTTTTCTTTAAAATCACGAAGTAAAACGGCACTGGTATACGCTGCAATCGAAGTAAAGCGATGCAGGAGCAGGAATTGATCGTCTGGAGTCAGCCCGTCATAGGTGATCATCCCATTCAGATACTGACAGATCTCATCGAACTCCGGCCAGATCGCAGTTACATCTTCATATTTTTTATATTCCTGAAATTTGGGGTCATTGTGAAATTTGTAGTCACTCCATATCTGTAGATCTGTATATCTTAAACTGTTCTCAGAAGTTATCTGGGTTTTCTGGCTTAAAGCAAGCATATCGTCCGAAAAATCGGGGCGGACGGTACAGATTGCCAGCCCGTCCTCTTGTTTTTGAATGTCGGTGATTGTCTGGTAATGCCGCAGGTCCATTCGGTAGTAGGCAAATTTGTCATTCGGAAGCCAGGTATCTATATCGGCAGTTGCAAGGTCGATCGCATGGTATAAGGTTTGCTTTCGTGCTTGAAAATCAGCCTTTGAAAACTCTGGGCTATGGCTCTGGTATGACAGGATGACAGATTCCAGGCGTTCTTTCCGGTGCGGGAGCCGATTGCTTTCCAGACGTTCTTCTCGAAAGAGAGGCGGGGCAAACGGGGAAATGAATGCAGCGTATTCCTTAGTTGCGCGGTGGGAATCCAGATGAAACAGTTCTTTGGTGCGCAAGAGATCGCAGATAAGCGGAAACAGTTTGTCAGGATATGCCTCGGCAATGCTGACGATCACGGAGGTCAGCATGACATTGTTTGATCTCGTCAACAGGTCTTGGAAGTAAGCAATCAGGATGTCTGGTTTTGTATTTGGGGCTATATGAAGGAGCCATTTCTCAAATCCCATCAGAAGGCTGATTAGCAGATTCGGGCCGACGGAGGTACCACGGTACAGATCCCATAAGCGGTCGGAGGCGGTTTGTCTGACGGGAGTATTGTTTACGTAAAGCGTGATCTGGAAGCATTCTTTATATTCCTGATTTAAAAAGGAATTTACATAAAAAGTACCTGCCTGGTTAAAAAGGTCGACGAGAAAATCTGTCGTAAGGATGTAATTTGTCTGCAGCAGGGAAAAGACAGGTGTTTGGTAAGCACTGGCGTTCTCGTACATAAAGTCCATATGATGAGACAACCCAAAATATTCCGCCATATACGGCTGGTGATAATAGGAAGCATGTTTGGAAGTGGGCTGCAGCCATAGCGCTTCCATCAGATGAAGGGTTATTTCGGGCATGGCAAAAGGAACGTATCCATAGTGGTAGGGACCAGATACAGCACATTCTGCCAGTTTAAGATACATTTTGGGTGCTTCTGGTTCCGCGTCTTCGTCCGGAAATGGAAACCGATGGTTCGATTGCTTCTGTTTTGCTTTGTTTGCTGCATCAATGACAGTCTGAAAGATGTCTTTAAGTGGATCCTGGATCATCCATGCGGAGTTCATGAGGACATCCTGCAGCTTTTGGATTTGTTCTGTTCTCATGTCGTACCGCAGATTACGATTGGCGGATAGCTTATGGAACAGAAAAATTCCGATCGTGCCTGCGATCTTGGTAATTTCCGATTTCGAATGTTCGATGTGTTTGGTCCAGGAGTCCAATAGTTCGATTGTGGCAGATATAAGACTTTTATCCCAGGCAATGTTATCTTTTTTATTCAGCAGGAATGTAAACAAGGCCTGCCAGGCGTATCCAGATGGCTTGGAAAAGCGAAATGGAAGGAGATTACCCTTCTTCCAGTACTGCTCTGTATGATCGGCTGCGCGGCAGCAGGTATTGATCAGGAAAGAAACTTTCTTTAGCAGTTCATAGTTGTTATCTGTCATATGCAGCGTAAGTGTCTGGTAAATTTCTTTTAAATGATCTGTGCTGAGAATGGTCAGAAGAATTTCGTCTTTCCAGATCTGTGAAACTTGTTCGCAGTCAAGAAGATGGAAAATAAGTTCCTGATGGGTGGGATTGGCAGCAAAGGCAGCCAGCCATTCGCGGAATAGCTTGCGGATGCGGAGTGAGGCACGAAAAGGTGCAAAAAACTCCTGATCCTGAATACCATGCCGGTATTGTTCTGCAAAAATATGACCAGCTACCAGCTCTTCAAATACGTCGTGACTGTGACAATAGGTCTGGGCATCATCGCTCTGGATCAATATTCCGGCTTTTTCCAGCTCGGCGAGTGCATCGTGATCATCATTTGCCTGTATCGTGTAAAAATAACTTTCGTTTTGGAGCATATTCATGGTCAGGGAGATCAGGGCGGTTTCCCTCCGCACCGGCAGATTGTTTTTTCTTTTCCGGTTGTCACGGATAATGTCATTCCATATTTTTTCTTCAAATGCTTCTCTGGTTAGAAACAATATCGATGCATCCTCCAGATGATCAAGTGCCAGATATAATCCCAGATAGAAGGGAGCGCAAAGAAGGTCCAGTAGTTTTTGATCCTGTGGAAGACAGAACTGATAGGTAGTGGACAGTTCACGCAAAGTATCGTGACTGACCGGGGAGAGGTGATAGGTCTGTACGTTGATTTTATGTAACAGAAGGTTCTGGAAAGACTCCTTATAAGCACTTCGGATTGTCAGGATTAGTTTCCAGCCGGAGTGGATGAAAAGGGCAAGGATATCTTCGAAGGTTTGCTGGTTTTCGAGAACAAAGTATTTTTCCACTGCGTCAATGTAAAGGGTACGGTTTTGGGCATTCTGGTAGACATTCATCAGTTCATTCAGATTTAATTCGCCATACGGAGCCAAAAACTTCAGTGTGTCATCTACATCCAGATCGGTACTTTTAAAAACGAGGAAGGCAGAATCGTTCGTAAAATCTGTTGCAAGCTGTTTGGCCAGAGCGGACTTTCCAGAGCCAGCATTTCCATCTATGAGTAAAACCTGATTGTCCGAGTGAAGGAAAGCAGTAAGATTCAGATCGGCATTTGCCAGGGTGATGTCTGTACCCTGATATCGCACACTTGTATGAATGTGTTCAAAAAGATCCTGTTTGTGTTTTTCGAGATTTTCGTAGCAGGACTGTACAGCAGAATCCACCTGAAAAAATACATTCCGGCAGATGGTAAGTTCTTTGTCCTGCATCAACTGTGCTTCGATATGGCTGGGGACGCGCCATACCAGTTCAATACCAAGTTCTTTTGCTGTTGCTTCCACATGTTTCTGATAGGCTGGTACGACATCATCCTTTTTGGAGCTGGGAGAAAATTCGCGGCTGATATAAAAGTAGAGCGTTGTGATGCCGGGATATGTCCTTGCAGCGCCTTTTACAGCCTCGGTTAATTCATTTTCTTTCGAAGATAAGAGAACGCTGTCGGCATAATATTTGGACTGAAAGCCGATATAGCGATCGTCTATGAGAATGGGATTCGTTTCAATGTGGGGCTGGTTGAAATAACGGAAAATGCCGTATGGCTGGTGAAATTCATGGCAGAAGAGACAGTAAGTGAGGTTTTCAAAAGCACGCTGTGGATTGGCGGCATGCTTGTATTCAAATGATTTCCAGTTGATAGATGTTTCTGGGAGCATGGCGTCGGAACCTCCTTTTCGATAATTTTTTCATGGAAACGTTCCATTAATCTATGATATAGTTATTATACCATGACAGACAATGGGGTTCCATATGGTTTGGGTATGGATGCGAGAAAGGATACAAAGGAGAAAAGTTCGTGATAAATAATGATCTTCCAATAACTCGAAGCAGTCAGGATAAGCTAACAGGAATCTTTTACGACAAAACTGGATGAAATCGTGAAAGATATTCCTGAAAATAGGTGGAATCCATCTGAATGGCAGTGGCTCTATCATTATGGACTAAAATCTTATATTCATACTTTTCTGGATGTAAATCGTTTTACAAATACATTTTCTCTTAAATATGGATTGCTGAAAGAGGAAACGAATCCGATAGATCTGTTAGGAATTACTACTTTACAGGTATTTGAGCCGCAATTATATTCAAAGCTTTTTTACTATAAAGATATTCTATGTGGTGGGAATAGTTGGTATAGTGCAGAGCGCCAGGCACAGGAAAAGAATAAAATTGAAAAGGGATTGCGGATATTACTGGGCGACGGAAGTATGTTGCAAAACCCAGAGGCAGCTGAAAATATACTGGGAATTCTTTTCCCGAAAATAACAGTATGTTTGGATTCCGCTCATGGAACGTGGCGCGGTTATGAACACAATGGATTTTTGGCAGATAACAGAGTTGCAGTATCTGCATGTTTTGAACGGTATTTTTCATTCTTGCTGGAAGAAGAAGCAGTATCTTCAACGGTAATTTATCGTATGTTATATGAAGCAGATGCAAATGCTTTTGCCGGGGCTCTCGGAAAATTGTATGAAGATGGAAAAATTGTACCGGCATTTCAAAAAATCCAGGCATATGTAGCGGAACAAAACAGATATCCGTTACCGTTGGTACGCAGCGAACTTATAATAAGATGCTTGATGGAACAGTGGCATTTGTTTAAAGTAAAAGAAACAGGTCTGTTCAGTTATCCGTTTGCATGGCGCTTGATATCCTGTGTAGAGGCACTGTTAAAAGGAATGGAAGAGCCAGAACGATATGTTCTTTTAAGGCAGATATTTGAAAATAAAAAGATCCAGATTCCTACGCTGGCTTTGATACTTCAGAAGCTAGAGCAGCAACACGGGCGCTTTACGGATAGAAAAGAATCAGAAAGAGAAACATTGCTGATATTAGAGCATGTTTCGGAACTGGAAAAAATTTTTAAATCGCGGGGAGTAGAAGCCTTGGATTCTGGAATTGCATTAGAACAGCAAGATGGGCTGAATTTCTTGTGGTTGCTAGAACAGATTGCTCCAGAGATCGTATCAGATAGGAAAAAGAAACTAATCTCAGACAACTGGTCTTTTGCAAAAATTATTAGTTATTGCTGTTCCTCTGGAGCTGCAGAAATTGGCATGACAGTTAAGCAAACAAGGCATATTGATTTGAAATGTTTGGAAACATTTATTTCACTGGAGGATGCTGATCACAAAGCGCAAAATTTAGTAAAGAAGCGACTGTTTCAACTTTTATCAGAAGAAGATCAGCGGAACATCGTAACATTTTTATTGAAGAGAAAACAGAAAAAAGAATATGCCGATGCAGAGTACGGAATCAGTGAAGATAGGATACAGGAAGAATTGGATAGTTTGAGAAGCGGAAAGAAAAGGGGGTGAATCGTCGGAAAAATGGTATGATAATCAGATAGCTGAGAGCTAGATAGTGTTTTTTGTACCTGACTTTAGAAAGTGCTGTTTTTCTCCAAATAATTGCGTGTAAACCGCCCTTTTCTTTGATAGCCCAAATTTGAAAAATACCGCTGGAAGCCTTATTTTATATAGCTTTTTCAGCGGTGTTTTTTTGTTTTACTATATATTTTTTTTCTAACAGATATGGTTTGAAAAAAATTTTATGATTTTACAGGCTCGCTTCTGGTTCGGTGTCTTTGTCTGGAAATGGAAATTGATGATTCGGTTGCGTTTGCGACGGCAAAGGACAAGTCTTTATAATAGCAGTTTTGCAAACGGGAATTAAAAAATACATGAAAATGAGGTATTAGACTTGAAAAAGAACAAATGTTTTGTTAATATAGAACCATAAAGCTTAATAGAAAATAAAAAAAACAGGTAATTTTACACATGAACGGAGACTGTGAATAAAAAATATGAAAAACAGAAAAAAAGACTCAGGCACAATAAAAGAACAATTGCCATTTTCACAGAGACATCCCAGAATTAATTTTATGATGGGATTGGCTTTACTAGTGTTGATTGTGCTTATCACGATATGGTTGATCTGGTTTGTTCTTTCTAGCTGTGGAAAAGGAATTGATAAAATAGTTATTTTCTTAAAAAAGTTTGTAAGTACAACAGATAAAGTTATTATTGTAGCAATGATAACAGGTACAGTATCTATAATAGGTGTTGTTTTTACATCTGTAATAGCGAAAATTATTGACTATCGATATAATGTAAAAAAATACTTGTATGATAAAAGAGAAGTACCGTATGAGCAGTTTATAAGTATGGTTTACACGATTATGGCAGATACGAAAAAGCCATTAAATGAGCGTATGACGGAAGCTGAAATGAGTAAAATGGTAGCAGAGTTTTCCAAAGGATTAACATTATGGGGATCTAATAAGGTAGTAAAAAAATGGCTGAAATATAGAAAGGCATCAATAGAACAAGCCAATCCAGAAACTCTTTTATTGTTAGAAGACATCATATACGAAATCAGAAAAGATGTTGGACAAAGAAAAAAACTTGGAAAAGGAGATATGTTATCATTTTTCATCAATGATATTGAAAAATTAGTTGGTAAGAAGTAAATATGCCTGTTACAGAACGATTTTTTAAGCTATCTAAAAAGTTAAAAATACAATGTTGATATAATGGCGAACAATTGATTTTATAATTTATCCTGAATTATTCACAGAGCATTTCTAATTTAAAGATTGCTCTGCGAATCAAAAAATTGATCCGCTGCAGCCGTAACTTGACGGACTCGGTCCTCTCGCTGAACATAAATGGGTCCTGCGGAAAAATCAGTTTTCATGATCCGGAAACAGGCTTATATCTGCCATCTGCTCTCGCTGATCTTCAGGATGGATTCTGGTGTGTCCTCAAAGAAATCTGTACAGACAGCATAGAGACCATTGTATTGAGCCTCCTGGGCAATCTTTTCTTCATCCAGAAAATATAAGATATCTGCGATTCCTTCGTCTTCTGTAACAGCTTCTTTTTCGATAAATCTTAATAGATTGTGTCACGATGAACTGACGGTTTTGGGTATGATTCAAAAAGCGATTGCTTTCGGAAGCAAGTCCTGCATCTGAACAGAAAATAAATTTTTCACAGCCGAACTCATCAATTACTTTTTTCTCAAGAGGTTTCAGAGATGCCTGCTCGTTTTGATTTCCGGGAAATAAGCTAAACGCAAGCGGGATTCCGTCTCCGTCAGTAAAGAGGCCCATCTGCACAATCGGATTTGGGCGGTGCGCTTTGCTCTTTCCGTATTTTTTCTGCCATCTTCCTGTTCAATTTCAAAGTAGTAGTTGGTTCAATCGTAATAAAGGACACATTTGATGGTAAGAGTGCCGAAGACCCGTGCGTCTTTTGGCAGTAAGGATGGAGTAAAAGAATGGCTTGTAGGCTTTGTGGGAAAGTGCTATAATGAGTGCATTAAAAAGTGAGGTGATAAGTCATGATCCTAGTGGATAAAGACATAGACGAGAGGATTCGGGAAAAAGGAGAATTGATTGATCCTAAAGAGTATAAGAAATCCAATCTAAATGGAGTGTCTTATGACCTGACTATAGACGTTATATATGATAAAGAAGAGAAAACTCATCCAATATATGAACTAAAGCCAGGAGAAACCGTATTTGTAAAGACAGAGGAAAGGCTGCTTATTCCGCATAATATTTTGGGGCGTATTGCAGAAAAAAATTCTTTAATGAGGCAGGGACTGGTTGTTGCGGGACCGCATTATCAGCCTGGTCATCACACATATGCTTTTTTACGGGTAAGAAATATCTCTGAAAGTATATTTTCACTTCATAAGGGAATGAAAATTGCTCAGATTATGTTTGAACAGTTATCTGACATTCCAGATATGTCATATGATAAACAGCCAGGTGCTTCATTTCAGGATGAAGAAAAGTATAGAGGATTAGGAAATTACAAAGAAGAGTACGAACAACAAACGATTAATCAGGTAGAAAAAGCAAAAGAAGATGTGGAAGAAATTTCCCATAAAATTTATGCCAATGTATTAACGCTTATGGGAATTCTGGTTTCAGTGTTTGGGCTTTTGACGATCAACTATCAGGCCTTTCAGAAAGCTGAAATTACAGCACATTTTATTTTGGTGATGAATCTCACGCTGGCTCTTAGTATTGTAATTTTAATGGGAATCATCCTTGTATTAGTCAATAAAGCAAAAGATAAAAAATTTTTATGGACTTATATTGCAATTCTTATTCTTCTTGCGATTGCAACTGGCGTTGCGTGTGCATGAGAAAAGATGGTTAGTGAAAAATGGATTGTGTGGAAACATGGATTGGTAGATATACATTCCATCGCTGTGGACAATTTTAAATAGATTTAATCACTTCACCGCTGATTGAATTGCGGTACCTAAGTGTGGAGAACGCTGGCAGGTATCGTTCAATCATGCGGTTTTTTAGAAAATCGATAAATCATAACCAGGTTTATCCGATGGAGGGCCAACTATGGATAAAGAAATCATGGGCAGTGTTACACTGGACGTAGAAACATCAAACAGAAATGCTTCTTTTTCCAGAAGAATGCAGAAGTACTATGAGGCGTTGAAAGGCGCGAAGACCATAAAAGAGGTGGTTTATGAAAAATACCCGGAAGGAACGGATTAAAAAAGGAAATACAAAAAAGTCTTTCAAAAAACTATGGAAGGTTTTTCAGAAAAATGCTGGTCCAATAGGAACCGTGGTAGCTATTTTTGCTCTTCTGCTCACATGGGGCAATTACCATGTAAGCATATCAGCATCCGTGAAACAGGAGCAGGAAAGACAAGCATTGGCACAGGAAAGACTGGCCCTAGAGCAGGAAAAGCAGCCTTCGTTTGCCTGGGACCAGAAACTGACGGGGGCGGATAATCACTATATTATCAGAAATACCGGAGGTGACATCCGTGATGGAAGCTTGTCGTTTGATCCAGTATGTGAAATTCGGATCTTCGATGATCGTGCCCAGGAGATGGGAACACTTCTTTGGGATAGATATAGTGAGATAACAAGGGTTCCATATGATTTTGAGAGAGATTGGTTTGAGGTTTTTGGTGAGGAATCACCGGAGCCGGTTGCACGATGGGAAGAGATCATACAGAATGCAGTCCACGAGGAGGGATATTATTGCCTGGTTAATTGGACACAGCGTTACCGGATCCAGTATCGGGATTATAAACATGAGGGAAAATCCCGGGAGCTGATCGCCCGAGGCGGAGAACTTTATGATTTTAAAGATGGGGAGAAGAATGGTTACAGGCTCTGGCTGGAGATGAATGAATCTGGGGAACGGTTGCTTGATTCTCTGGTAAGAAGTGGGATTGAAAGTCTGCAAAGGAAGCAGGAAGTGTAACACTTTTCATATGCATTTGTTCCAGATGTACGCCTATGCTATTTCGGAATCCCACGCAGATAGGATGCACGACATTTTTTGACAAATTTCATATGGCAAAATCCCCCAGTTTTCCCGCATTTCTCCTACATTCCTTTGTGCGATGTTCTGAATCTTTGAAATCCGTTTTACAAAAATATTTCCCTTTAGTATAATGAATTCGTTTCACTAATAAGGGATAGGGTTACTGGGCGCGTATGCGTGAACAGTAACAGGATAGGAGCTTTACTGGGGAGATAAAGAGTAGCTATGAGAAATGCGTTAATTTTTGATGATAATAAAATTTTGGCAGAACTTGTACAGCTGAAGGTGGAAGCTTTATTTCGGAAATACGATCTGGAGTTTGAGGTAGACCGTATGAATAGCATTAAACAGCTGGAATCCTGTGAGAAAACGTATCAGCTGGTATTTATGGATATTGTCCTGCCGGAGCAGGATGGAATCAATATTACAAGAGAGTGGAAGAATTCCGGCCGCTTTGGGGAAGTGGTTTTTGTTTCCGCATACGACGATAAGGTGTTTGCTTCGTTTGACACAAATCCGCTTTATTTCGTCCGAAAAAATAACCTGGATGAGGATTTGGAGCAGGCAATCATTTCCTATAAAAGAAAGATTGCTGCGACACAGGTGATCGTGCCGGAGGGTGCAAAGTACCATGTGTGGGACGTAAATGATATCATGTATCTGGTGAGCCGCAACCATTACATCGATGTGTATATGGCGAATGGCAACAAGCCGCTGGTCCGCGGTAAGCTGGATGACATGGAGAAGATCCTGCAGGATTATAATTTTGTGCGGGTTCAGGTCAGCTATCTGGTGAATTTAAAATATGTGGATGCGGTGAAGAGTCAGGCAATCCGCATGAAGAATGGCGAGGTGTTCCGCATCAGCCCGAAATACCGGGAGAAGATTGCTTCCCGCATGGAGGCTGGCTGGTAGGAATTCTGAAATCAGAGAATCTGTTTGCAGGTGTTGCCATTTTAAATATGTAGGGTAGTTACTGTATACAGGGAGGAACTTCCCGGAGCGGAAACTGCGTTGTTGAAACAATCGTGTTTCAGCGCGAGAATGTGCCAAGGCATATTCTTTTCACGTCAGGAAATGCAGGAAAATATGCATTGCCGGGCATACCGCACGAGCAGTAACACAAAAGGTGACAAATAACAGGGAAAGTTGACAGCAAGGTGTCTCTTTTCAGAAAAGTACAGTAGAATAAAGGCATTACATTACAAAAGACAGTCCGTAGTGAACTGTCTTTTTGCGTTTCAGGGGAATCTGCGTCTTATGGAACAAAAACGCTCCGCTGGGATGTGTATTCTTTTTTATTTAACAGACGATTGTCAAAGAGGAAAATTGGGGGCAAAGGGGGATGAGGATGCCGGTACTGAAAAATAGACATCTTGTGATCAGTCGTGCAAAAAATTGCCGTGAGCTTTATGATACGGTGTGTGGGTGGCTGAATACGACAAATTATTTTAAATGGACGGATGATTCGGTGAGCTTTAATAATGGGCTGGATGAACAGGAATGGAAGCGGCGCCAGCTTCTTCTGCGTCACCGCATTTCGGAGTGCAGCTGTGTGGTGCTTTTTGCAGAAATGTATGGGGAGTATGGAAAATGGGCGGATTTTGCGATTGAATTTGCGAATGAATTCCATAAACCGCTGATCGGGGTGCGCCCGCGCGATGACAGTCCGGCGCCGAAGTGGATGCAGATCAATTGCCGGGTGACAGTAAAGTGGCAGCGCAGTGCCATTGTTGCGGCAATACAGGAGTATTCCTTGTAGTTTTTTTCTTTAGCGATAAAAAATCAGCACCATCAGCCTGATCCCAGCCGCCCCAATGTTGTCGATCAGCACATCACTGAAGCGTCCGGCCCGCCCCGGCACGAACAGCTGGTGAAATTCATCGGTGCAGGCATAGAAAAAGGTGACGGCGAGTGCTGCGTTCAACAGGCGTTTTCCATGCAGTCCCCAGGTTCGCAGACCGAAGACCAGGGAGAGGAAGAGTACGGTGTATTCGGTGATGTGGGCGCATTTTCGCACCGGCATGCTGAGAAATTCGCAGATGGCAGGCACATTGATCTGTTCAAGTTCCAGCAGATGGAGCTTATCTGCGATGGATAAAAGCATCTGGGTGACACCGTTGCTCATAAGGGTGGACTGGTCAGCTGGCTGGCTGGAGAAATAAAAAATGGCAGCAGCAATGGCGACGGAGGGAAGCATCGCCAGTATTTTTATAGTGCAGGTTGGAAAGGCGCCGGTGGCGCGATTGCGGATTCTGGCCATGGTATCCTCCTTTTTGTCTGGCATGCGGCCATCACCTGCCGCATGGCCTTGGGCGGTTTCGTTTGTCATTGCCTGCCGCATGGCCTTGGGCAGTTTTGTTTGTCGTTGCCTGTCGCATGGCTTCGGAAATTCTGCTTGCCATGCCTACCGCATGGCCTCGGACAGTTCCTTCCACAGTTCGATATCGTCTGCGCTGAGGCGCATATTGGTTACGAGCTCCTGGCCGTCCGGTGAGGTGACCTTGAATTCAAAAATGGTTCCTTCCTGGACGCCACGTTTGACGATAGCATTTAAAAAGAGCGGAAATTTAGGATGGTTGGCCGCGAAGCGGGACCATGCATTTTTCATTTTCATTAATTTCATTGGATTGATCATAGGGTCTCTCTTTCTGATTATCTATATAGCGTAAACAACATTCCTAGTATATCCCAGAATTGCTTTTCTGAAAAGTAATACTTGTAAAGTTTTGGCAAAATAGGTATCATTGAGATATCTGTTTATAGATTTGTTTATAAATTATAGAAACTCAGGGGATAAATTCATGGATATGTTTTCTAGGAAGGATCTGGTCCATCTGTTTGCCCCGCTTCTGGTAGAGCAGCTTTTGGCTGTTTTAGTGGGCATGGCGGATGTTGTCATGGTGGCGGCAGTAGGGGAAACGGCGGTTTCCGGCGTGGCGCTGGTGGATTCCATCAGCGTGCTGATCATTCAGGTGCTGTCGGCTATGGCAACCGGTGGAGCGGTGGTCTGCTCCCAGTATATTGGAAAGAAAAAGCCGGAGCAGGCGTGCCGGGCGGCGGGGCAGCTGGTACTGATCACGGCGGCGCTTTCTTTGCTGATCGCGGCAGTGGCGTTTATTGGGAACCGGCATTTGCTGCGGCTGATCTTTGGCTCGGTGGAAGCATCGGTCATGGATAACGCACAGACTTACTTCTGGTTTACGGCAATGTCGTATCCGTTTCTGGCACTTTATAATTCCGGGGCGGCCTTGTTCCGCTCTATGGGAAATTCGAAGGTTTCCATGAAGGTTTCTCTGGCGATGAATGCCATCAATGTGGCGGGCAATGCGCTTTGCGTATTCGGACTTCACATGGGAGTGGAGGGTGTGGCGATCCCGACGCTGGTTTCCCGTATGTTTGCGGCGGTGGTAATGGTGATCCTGGTGCGCAGCCCGAAGAACAGCATCCGGGTATACAGCTTCCGCCAGCTGGTCCCGCAGCTGGATATGATCGGCAAGATCCTGGCCGTTGGAGTTCCGAGCGGACTGGAGAACGGCATGTTCCAGTTTGGAAAGATTGCATTGCAGAGTCTGGTTTCGACGCTGGGAACGGCATCGATCGCCGGTTATGCGGTGGCAACGAATCTGGTGACATTCCAGTATCTGCCAGGTGTGGCGCTTGGACTGGGCCTCATTACGATTGTGGGGCAGTGCGTGGGCGCGGGCGAGCCGGAGCAGGCAAAGCGGCATACAAAGAAGGTGATCGCAGTCAATTACGGGCTGCTGCTTGTGATCTGTACCTCGATGGCGGTGTTCCGGAGCTTTGTGGTCGGAATTTATAATCTGTCTCCGGAGGCATCGGACCTGGCGCAGAAGCTTTTGCTGGCGCATTCCTGTGGCATGGTGCTCTGGCCGCTGGCCTTTGCACTGCCGAATACACTGCGTGCCGGTCTGGATGCAAAATTTACAATGATGGTTTCAGTCTTTTCCATGTGGATGTTCCGCATTGGTCTTGGCTATGTGTTTGTAAAGGGACTTCATATGAGTGTCCTGGGAATCTGGTATGCGATGTTTGTGGACTGGATCTTCCGTCTGGTAGTATTTGTATGGAGGTTTAAGGGATTCTCGGCGCGGGTGCGCCAGGTCTGAGCGGTGAGCAGGCACGAAACAGTTACAGAATTTTGAAAGTGAAAGAAACAGGAGGAAATGGGTATGAAGCGGGCGTGTGGTATGCTGCTTCCGGTGGCGAGTCTGCCATCGGAGTATGGAATCGGTGCATTTTCAAAGGAAGCGTATGATTTTGTGGACCAGCTGGCGGCGGCCGGTCAGCGGTACTGGCAGATCTTGCCGCTGGGGCCGACCGGCTACGGGGATTCTCCTTACCAGTCGTTCAGCGCATTTGCGGGGAATCCGTATTTTATCGATCTGGAAGTGCTGATTGCCAGGGGATTGCTGATGAAAGCGGAATGCGATGCGGCAGACCTCGGTTCCGATGCGCAGGATATTGATTACGAGAAGCAGTATTTTAACCGTTTCCCGCTTTTGAAAAAGGCATTTGAGCGCTGGAAAAAGCAGCAGAAAAAGAAAGGACGCGGCGAAAAGAAGCTGCGGGAGCTGTTTGAGTATGCGCTTACCGCAGATACCAGGGAGTATTGCTTTTACATGGCGGTGAAAAATCATTTTGAGGGAAAAAGCTTCCTTTTGTGGGATGAAGATATCCGGACAAGAAAGCCGGAAGCCGTGAAAAAGTATCAGGAGCTTTGTCAGGATGAAATCCTGTTTTATGAATTTTTGCAGTACGAGTTTCAGGAGCAATGGGCACAGCTAAAGCGCTATGCAAATGAACAGGGTGTGAAGATCATTGGGGATATCCCGATCTATGTTGCCATGGACAGCGCAGACAGCTGGGCGCATCCGGAATTGTTCCAGTTTTCTGCGGATGGACAGCCGGAGGCTGTTGCCGGGTGTCCACCGGATGCATTTTCTGAGACGGGACAGCTCTGGGGCAATCCGCTGTACCGCTGGGATTATCACAAGAAGACGGGCTATGCGTGGTGGCTGGCCCGCATGGAGTACAGCTTCCGCCTGTATGATGTAGTGCGTGTGGATCATTTCCGCGGCTTCGATGAGTATTATTCCATTCCGGCAAAGGACAAGACTGCGGAGTTTGGCCACTGGGAGAAGGGACCGGGCTATGCGCTGTTTAAAGCTATGAAGAAGCGCTTTGGAAAGCTTCCGATCATTGCGGAGGACCTGGGCTTTCTGACTCCGTCGGTTCTGGAACTGGTTAAGAAAACAGGTTTCCCGGGCATGAAGGTTCTGGAATTTGCGTTCGATGCCAGCGGCGAGAGTACGTATCTGCCGCACCGCTATCCGAAAAACTGTGTGGTCTATACCGGGACCCACGACAATATGACCCTGCAGGGCTGGTACCGCAGCCTGGAACCGGAGGCAAAGGCGTTTGCCGTGCGCTATCTTGGGAATTCCCATACACCGGAGGGCGAGATCCACTGGGACTATATCCGTCTGGCACTGGCCAGTGTGGCAAAGCTGGCAGTGATCCCGGTTCAGGATTATCTGGGGTTAGGCAACCGGGCCCGCATCAACGAGCCGTCTACTCTTGGGAAAAACTGGCGCTGGCGTATGAAGAAGGATGATCTGACTCCGGAGCTTCTTGCAAGGTGCCGGGAGCTGGCAGAGACGTACGGACGTGTCAGAAAATAAATCATATCGTTACTTAACGAACGAGGGGCGAAAGCTCCCGCAGCCGTCAGATATAGCGGCTGCGGGAGCTTTCGCCCCTTTGATATGTACTGTGCGGTATTGTTTATTGTACGGACACTGCGGTAGTTTCTTCTGCCACGCTGTTGTCATTTGCAGCCTCTTCCGGGTCGACTGCTCCGCCTTCCAGGGTTTCTACGCTGCCTTCCTTGTGGGAGGTGAAGGTGCCCTGTACTTCATTGTCGGCCTTGTCGCGGGCATAAACATGAAGTCCGGCCGGGTCCATCTCGAAGGAGAGGGTGTTGCTGGCGCGGTCTACGCTGGATGGCTCCACGCGCTCACCGGCGGAATTTAGTGCATAGATCGAATCGAAGTTGATGCCAGACTGGCTGTCGGCAACGGTAATGGTAACGATGCCATCCTGGATATCGGTCTGGGAGAACTCCGGCGGGTTGTCATCCAGCACATTGACATGCTCAAACACGGTGGATGGCATGCCGTTTAAGTTCACGACAGTGGTTTCGATGGAACCGTTTTTGTAAACGGTTGCGGTGTAGGTGCGGTGTTTGCCCTTTTCCAGCTCCAGTGCTTCGCCGTCCAGTGTCATGCTGATGGACTTGGTCGGGAAAAAGGATCTGACAGTCAGGACAACGTTAGTGGAAAGATAGTCGTTGGTGTCCTCCACGACAACGCTGAGTTTTGGTTTGGCTGTTAAGCAGAAAAATAAGATGCTGTTGAATACGATGAATGGAAGCACATAAAATAAGAGGATATGTGGCCATTCACTTTGTTTTTTCCTGCGGTACCGGCGGTCGCGGTGGGACGCAGGCTGTTGGTTCTGTTCCATAAAATCTCCTTTTATCGCAAGGCAAAATGCCCGATGATCTGTCCAATAGCATAGCAGAAAAATAGTGTTTTTACAAGGCAACTTTTCTTACGATTCCATGATTCTGCCTTACCTCTGATTTACCGGGCCTGTCTGTGTGAACGAAAGAGCTTCTATATTATTTTCAGATTTTTTGGGGTTCTAAATTCATTTGATGGGATTTGCAACTTTCCCCTTTCGGGGAGTGTGGGAGTGTGATAAAATGGAATCATAGCAATTAGTAATACAGAAGTGGCAGGGGAGTTGCTGTTTGCGTAGTGCGTGGACAGTAACGGATTCTATGAAACTGGATAAAAGGGTTGCTGGTACACAGGTGTGAACAGTAACTGAAAATAAGAATGGGGATAAGCAGATGATTCGGAGAGCGGCAGCATTTGCGACAAAGGCCCATGAGGGCATGATGCGGAAGGGGAGCAGGATTCCTTATATTTATCACCCAATGGAGGTGGCGCTGATCGTGGCACAGATGACGGATGACCCGGAGGTCATTGCGGCGGCGTACCTGCATGATGTGCTGGAGGATACCAGCGTGACACCGGATGAAATCCAAGGTGAGTTTGGTGCGCGGGTATTATCTTTGGTGCAGGCAGAGAGTGAGGATAAATCACTGACCTGGAAGGAGCGCAAAGCCAACACGGTGGCGCATCTGAAGCGGGCACCGCGGGAGGTGAAGCTGCTGACTCTGGGAGACAAGCTGAGCAATATGCGCAGCACGGCCCGCGATTACATGGTGATCGGCGACGAGATCTGGCAGCGGTTTAACGAAAAACACCGCGAATCCCACCGCTGGTATCTGGAAGGAATTCTGGACGGACTTGAGGAGCTGCGGGAGCTGGCCCAGTTTCAGGAGTTAGAGCGGCTGTACCATATGGTGTACGAAGCCTGAATTGCGGAAGAAACTGTAGAGAAAGGCAGAAAAAAGAAGAAGGGAACAGAGAGAACCAGAAAAAACAAAGAGAAGCAGGGGGAGCCAGAGGAACGCAGAGAGAATCAGGGTGAGCCAGAGGAATGCAGAGAGGACCAGGAAAAGCCAAAGAAAACGAGAAAGGGCCAGAGAAAGCCAGTAGATGAAAAAAAGAATTGTCGAATTTTGCGGCATGGAATGTGTGGACCGGGCCGGAATGCGCTTGACGCGTGTTCCGGCCCGAAGTAGAATGCGGGTAAGGAAACCATGAGGAAATAGCAATGGAGACTGATCCGGGGGAAGAGCATGACAAAGGAAAATGTGAAAGCAATACAGACTGCGCTGTGGGTGGGCCTGGTTCTGGTCCAGATGGCAGTGGTCGGGTGTCTGGAGGTTCACGCAGAGATGGTGCGCCGTGAGGTGACCTATGAGGCAATTGAGGGGGAAGCAGATCTGCCGTCTGAAATCGATGTTTCCGTTCTGGCAGGAAATGAGGAGGAGCTGGTGGCATGCCGGGCTGTGGAGCAGATGGAGGAGAATGCTTACTGGCAGGATGACTTTTCGTTTCCACTGACCTTTTATGATTATGGGGCAGAGGAGTACTGGCTTGGAGAACAGACCTTGAAAGCGGAAAATCTAACAGATATCGTCGAGGAGTATGGCGAGGAATTACTGGAAAGCATGGATCTTCCGGCAGATGAGTACGAGATATCCGGGCTATCCTGGTCCGGGGAGGCTTATGTGAATGAAGAAGGCGTGATCTGCCGGGATGCTGTGGGGCATGGCAGCCGTCTGCTCCGGGATTACCGCGTGGTGTATGAGGGATATGTGGATCCACAGCGCTGGAATGAGCTGAAGCGTGCAGTGCAGGGAGAGGAAACAGAGCTTCTGGTGCAGGAAGCCGAAGTACCTGAAACTGAGGAAGAGACAGAAGCACCGCTCCGGCAGGAGACAATGGTGCAGATAGAAGAGAAAGAAAAGGAAGCAGAACTGGAATCGAAACGGCAAAAATCCAGACTGCAGGAGTTTTTAGAGAAGGTAACCAAAATTCTTCTGGTTGCAGTGAGCATTGGAGCAATCTTCTTTTTTGGTGGACTTCTGGTGATGGCATTGTTACAGGTGTGGAGGAAGCTTTGGGAAAGAAAGAATGGTAAAAAGGGATGAATGCTCTGCCCGCCGCATATGATAAAAAGTAAGAGTGCTGCTGGCAGGTGCCGTGTTACGCTTCATGGACAGTAACGGTGTCGCAGGCCGTGGCCGGAAAAGAAAAACGCGGTGGCAAAATGAAAGAATGGTATCGGATGACACCAGAGGAGGTTTTGCGCGGAATGGAAAGCAGCCACAGTGGCCTTTCCTGGAAGCAGTCGGAGGTGCGCTGCGGACAGTATGGGGAAAATATCCTGCAGGAGCATTCCGGGAAGAAGCTCTGGCAGGTGTTTTTGGAGCAGTTTCAGGATCTTCTGGTATTGATCCTGATCGCGGCAGCCGCAATTTCTGTGGTTTCCGGCAGCGGGGAGAGCGCAGTGGTGATCTTTGCGGTGCTTTTTATGAACGCGGTGCTGGGGACGGTCCAGCATGAGAAGGCCAGAAAATCACTGGAGAGTCTGAAAAAGCTGTCCGCACCAGCCGCACAGGTATTGCGTGATGGAGTCCCAAAGGAAATTCCGGCGGCAAAGGTGGTGCCGGGAGATGTAGTCCTGTTAAATGCGGGCAGTCTGGTGGCAGCAGATGGAAGGCTGCTGGAATGCTATCATCTCCAGGTGAATGAAAGCTCATTGACGGGGGAGTCCCTGGCGGTGGAGAAGTGTGCAGAAGCACTTCGTTTTCGCGGTGCTAGGGGAAATGCTGCAGCAGCCAGATTGAAAAAGGTGACAGGAAGGGCGGCCGAAGAGGCAGAAGGCGAAGCAGGCGATGGACCGGAGAATGCTATAGCAGCCAGGCTGAAAAAAACGGTGGAGGCCGGGCGGGAAAAAGATGCCGGGGACAAACAGGAAAAAGAATCCGGGATTGCCCTGGGGGACCAGAAGAATATGGTTTTTGCGGGCTCTCTGGTGACAGGAGGCCGGGGAGCGTTTGTGGTGACTGCGACGGGGATGGATACGGAGCTTGGAAAGATCGCCCGCCTTATGAATGCAGCGCAGGAGAAGAAAACACCCCTGCAGATCAGTCTGGACGAATTCAGCGCACGTCTAGCTGCGCTGATCTTAGGAATCTGTGCGCTGGTGTTTGGGCTGAGTCTGTACCGTGGAACCCCGGTCCTGGAATCGCTGATGTTTGCGGTGGCATTGGCGGTGGCTGCCATTCCGGAGGCACTTGGCTCTATCGTGACGATCGTGCAGGCCATGGGGACCCAGCAGATGGCGAAGGAGCATGCCATCATTAAGGATTTAAAGGCGGTGGAGAGTCTTGGATGTGTGTCGGTGATCTGTTCCGATAAGACAGGGACCCTGACGCAGAACCGCATGACTGTGGAGCAGGTATTTGTGGATGGGCGGGAGCTGACACCGCCGCAGCTTAAGGTATACGACCCGGTGCATCGGTATTTTTTGTATGGAGCCGTGCTGGACAATGATGCCGCTGTGCAGGGAGATGTGTTTACCGGGGACCCAACTGAGACAGCGCTACTGTCGATGGCTCTCCGTGCGGGAGTTTCCCCGGAAGCAGTGCGGAAGGAGATGCCGCGGCTTGGGGAGCTTCCGTTCGACTCTGCAAGAAAGCGGATGAGTACCATGCACCATTGTGACGGAGCCTGTGTGCTGTTTATGAAGGGAGCACCGGATGTTATTCTGGAGCGGACAGAAAAAATCCTGACGAAAAACGGGATAAGGCCGTTTCTGGCAGAGCAAAAACGACAGGTCTTAAAGCAGAATGAAAACTGGGCCATGCAGGGGCTGCGAGTACTGGCGGTGGCCTATCATCCGCTGGAGCAGCTGCAGGCCTGCAGCCTGGAGCTGGAGGATTCGGGAATCTTTCTGGGAATGGCGGCGATGGCGGACCCGCCGAGGCCTGAGTCGAAGCCTGCGGTTCTGGCGGCAAAGCGGGCGGGGATCCGCCCGGTGATGATCACGGGGGATTATCTGGTGACCGCGCTGGCGATTGCAGAAAAAACGGGGATCCTGGAACCGGGAGATCTGGCGGTGACCGGGCAGGAATTAGACCAGATGGATGATCAGGTGCTTAATCAGAAGCTTTCTTCCATTGCTGTCTATGCACGGGTTTCACCGGAGCATAAGATCCGCATTGTGGAGGCCTGGCAGGGGAAAAAACGGATTGTAGCGATGACCGGAGACGGTGTGAACGATGCCCCGGCCTTAAAAAAAGCCGATATCGGCGTGGCAATGGGGCTGATGGGAACCGAGGTTTCCAAGGATGCGGCGTCCATGATCCTGACAGATGATAATTTTGCGACCCTGATCAAGGCGGTGGCCAACGGCAGGAATGTGTACCGGAATATCCGGAATGCGGTCCAGTTTCTGCTTTCCGGGAATATGGCAGGAATTCTGTGCGTGCTGTATACGTCGGTTCTGGATTTCCCGATGCCCTTTGCCCCGGTCCATCTGCTGTTTATCAATCTTCTCACGGATTCCCTGCCCGCCATCGCGATTGGCATGGAGCCGCAGGAGGAAGGTTTACTGGAGCAGCCGCCGAGAAATCCGCAGGAGCGGATCCTGACGCTTCCTTTTTTCATCCGCCTGTTTGCACAGGGCTTGCTGATCGCGGCAGGCACCATGGCGGCTTACCATATGGGAAGGGAAACAGGAGGGGCGGGAACAGCAAGTACCATGGCTTTTTCTACCCTGACGCTTGCCCGGCTGTTTCACGGCTTTAACTGTCGCAGCAGCCGTTCGGTGCTGCGCCTTGGACTGCGCAGCAATATGTGGAGCATTATGGCGTTTGAGGCGGGGGTGCTGCTTCTGGCAGCCGTATTGTTTCTGCCGGGTCTGCAGGTATTGTTTGCGGCTGCTGATCTGAGCCTGCGCCAGGTGACTGCAGTAGGGGTATGCGCATTTGTGCCAACTGTAGTGATCCAGGCAGCAAAGCTGGTCAGGGAGAGCCTGGCGTAGTTTGTAGGATTTTTACACCGGATTTTGCAGAAAAAAAGTTATTTACTCTAACAAAAAAACTGATTGTACAAAAACAGATACTTCCCGGAAGTTGAGAAAAAAACGCAAATATACCGCTTGCAATTTAGAAAAAATATGATATTCTATATGCAGGTCAGATGAATGGCCTGCTATAGAATGAATCGTTATGAATTTAACAAATCATGGCGGTATTGATGTATACAAAGGCGTTGCTGGTCTGCAAAAACAGGCAGCGGCCCGTGACGGACAGACGATATGACTAATCAGATAGCGAAATATTTGAGAGGTTATATTTTTTTCTGGCAGTAATGTATACAGTATGCAAAAATACAGACAATTGTTTCACACACAGGTTGTGTGAACACAGTACAATTTTAAGGAGGAAAACACCAAATGACGAACTTTGAGCAGTGGGATGGTTTTGATGGCCGCCTCTGGAAAGAGGAAGTAAACACTCGTGACTTTATTCAGAAGAACTATAAGCCGTATGATGGCGATGAGTCTTTCCTGGCTGGCCCGACTGAGGCTACTGACAAACTGTGGGGAATCCTGCAGGGTCTGCAGAAAGAGGAGCGCGCAAAGGGCGGCGTTCTGGATATGGATACCCATATCGTTTCCGGCATCACTTCCCATGGCCCGGGCTACATCAGCGAGGCTGATAAGGACTTAGAGCAGATCGTTGGTCTTCAGACCGATAAGCCGTTAAAGAGAGCATTCATGCCTTACGGCGGTATCAAGATGGCTGAGCAGGCTTGCCAGAACTACGGCTATGAGCCGGATCCGGAGCTGCACAAGATTTTTACCGAGTACTGCCGTACCCACAACCAGGGTGTATTCGATGCTTACACTCCTGAGATGAAAAAGGCACGTCACAACAAGATCATCACCGGACTTCCGGATACCTACGGCCGTGGACGTATCGTAGGCGACTACCGCCGTGTGGCTCTGTATGGTATCGATTTCCTGATCCAGGAGAAGCAGAATGACTTCGCAAACTGCGGCGATGGAACCATGGTTGATGAAGTAATCCGTCAGAGAGAAGAGCTGTCCATGCAGATCAAAGCTCTGAAAGACATGAAGGTTATGGCTCAGTCCTACGGCTACGATATCTCCCAGCCGGCTAAGACCGCAAAAGAGGCTGTTCAGTGGCTGTACTTCGGATACCTGTCCGCAGTTAAGACCCAGAACGGTGCCGCAATGAGTGTCGGCCGTATCTCCACCTTCCTTGATATTTATATTGAGCGTGACCTTGCAAACGGTGTACTCACCGAGGCTGAGGCACAGGAGCTGATCGACCATCTGGTAATGAAATTCCGTATGGTTAAATTCGCAAGAATCCCGTCCTACAACCAGCTGTTCTCCGGTGACCCGGTATGGGCTACCCTGGAAGTCGGTGGTATCGGCGTAGATGGCCGTTCCATGGTAACCAAGACCGACTACCGTTTCCTGCATACCTTAGAGAACATGGGACCGAGCCCGGAGCCGAACATGACTGTTCTGTACTCCTCCGCCCTTCCGATGAACTTCAAGAAGTATGCAGCTCACATCTCCATTAACACCAGCTCTGTTCAGTACGAGAACGATGACGTGATGAAGCCGGTATGGGGCGATGACTACTCCATCTGCTGCTGCGTATCTGCTACCCAGACCGGTAAAGAGATGCAGTTCTTCGGCGCACGTGCAAACCTGGCTAAGTGCCTGCTGTATGCTATGAACGGCGGCCGCGACATGAAGAGCAGAGAGCAGGTTGGTCCGGAGTTAAGACCGATCACCTCCGAGTATCTTGATTATGATGAGGTCATCAGAAAATACGATGTTATGATGGACTGGCTGGCAGGTCTGTATGTAAATACCTTAAACCTGATCCAGTACATGCATGACAAGTACTTCTATGAGGCAGCTGAGATGGCACTCATCGATACCGATGTACGCCGTACCTTCGCTACCGGTATTGCTGGATTCTCTCACGTTGTTGACTCCTTAAGCGCAATCAAGTACGCAAAGGTAAAAGCAATCCGTGATGAGGAAGGCATGATCATGGACTTCGAGACTGAGGGTGACTTCCCGCGTTATGGTAACGACGATGACCGTGCAGATGATATCGCAGTATGGCTGTTAAAGACCTTCCTTGAGAAGTTAAAGAAACGCCACACTTACAGAAATTCCGAGGCTACTACCTCCATCCTGACCATTACCTCCAACGTAGTATATGGTAAGGCAACCGGTAACATGCCAGATGGAAGAAGAGCAGGCGAGCCGTTATCTCCTGGTGCAAACCCGTCTTACGGCGCAGAGAAGAGCGGACTTCTTGCTTCCTTAAACTCTGTTGCAAAGCTTCCGTACGAGTGGGCTCTGGATGGTATCTCCAATACCCAGACCATCAATCCGGACGCACTGGGTCACGACGCTCAGGAGCGTATCGACAACCTGGTACAGGTTATGGACGGCTACTTCGATCAGGGCGCTCATCACTTAAACGTAAACGTGTTTGGTACCGAGAAGCTGATCGACGCTATGGAGCATCCGGAGAAAGAGGAGTATGCAAACTTCACCATCCGTGTATCCGGCTATGCTGTTAAGTTCATCGACTTAACCAGAGAGCAGCAGATGGATGTAATCTCCAGAACCTGCCACGCAAGCATGTAATTTACGGACGGAAGTCTGATAAAAAACACTCCGGGGGGAACGAAAATTTCCCTATACCGGAGTGTTTTTACTTTTCGGGAGATACTATAATCATAGAAACAATACAGGAGGAGAGTTCATGGAAGAGAACAAAGCACTTGTGGGTCATGTGCATTCCCTGGAGACCTTTGGTCTGGTAGACGGACCGGGTGTCCGCACCGTGGTATTTTTGCAGGGCTGCAGAATGCGCTGCCGTTACTGCCATAACCCGGAGACCTGGAGTATGTCCGGCGGCGAAGAATGGACCGCAAAGGATCTGTTCAACCGGGTGTACCGCTACCGTACGTACTGGAAAAATAACGGCGGTATTACCGTGAGCGGCGGAGAACCGCTTTTGCAGATCGACTTTCTGCTGGAATTTTTTAAGCTGGCGAAGGCAAAAGGCATTCACACGACACTGGATACGGCAGGAAATCCGTTTACCAGAGAAGAGCCGTTCTTTGGTAAGTTCCGGAAATTAATGGAACTGACGGATCTGGTCATGCTGGATTTTAAAGAGATGGATGGCGTGCGCCATAAAGAACTGACATGTGTTGCGAATGACAACATTCTGGATCTGGCAAGGTATCTTTCCGACACCGGAAAAGATATGTGGATCCGCCATGTGCTGGTACCTGGGCTCACCGACCAGGAAGATGATCTTAAGGCTATGCGAGGTATGCTTGATGAATTAAAGACCGTGAAAAAGGTAGAAATCCTGCCGTATCACAGTCTGGGACTGTTCAAGTGGCAGAATCTGGGAATTCCGTACACGCTGGAAAGTGTACCGGCTCCGACGAAGGAAGAAGTGGAGCGGGCCGAGAAGATTCTGGGAATCAGGAAAGCAGATTAAACTGGTAATCTTATTTAAATGAAAAATAACATATGGGATGAGGTTCAGCTGCGATCATGTATCACAGTGGACTTCATCCCATATTTGATTTAGATCTCCATTTTACTTAAGGCCGCTTCATCTGCCACAATCGTGACATCATTATGCAGCTGCAGAATGGATGCCGGTACCTGCGGAGTGATAGGTCCGCAGATGGTGGCTTTTAATGCATCGGCTTTGTCTTCGCCGCTGACTACCACCAGAATCTTCCTGGCCTTCATGATGCTTCCGATGCCCATGGTGTAGGCCTGTCTCGGAACATCATCTTCAGACTCGAAGAAGCGCTTGTTGGCATCAATGGTGCTTTCGGTCAGGTTGACGCAGTGGGTTTCGCGGGCGAAGGAGTCTGCCGGTTCGTTGAAACCGATGTGGCCGTTGCGGCCAAGTCCGAGAAGCTGTAAGTCTATGCCGCCGGACTGACGGATGATTTCTTCATATGCCGCGCAGGCTTTTTCCGGGTCCGGTTCCAGACCGTTAGGCACGAATGTGCGGGTTTTATCAATGTTGACATGGTCGAACAGGTTGGTGTTCATAAAATAGCGGTAGCTTTGCGGGTTTTCCGGACTTAAGCCTTTGTACTCGTCCAGATTGATACTGCTAACCCGGGCAAAATCCAGATCGCCCTTGTTATACCACTCGATAAGCTGTTTGTAGGTGCCGATCGGGGAAGAACCGGTGGCCAGACCTAATACACAGTGCGGTTTCATGATAACCTGTGCGGAGATGATGTTGGCCGCTTTGCGGCTCATGTCCTGATAGTTTTTTGCTTTGCAGATGTTCATAGTAAGTAATACCCCCTTATTCATTATAAAATACCCCTTCCACCTTAAGTATATCGGTTTTTGGCGGAAATACAATAGAAAAAACAGTTCAGCAAAAACTATTGTAATTCTGCGCAGAGTCAACTATACTACGCCCATAGGGGGTGCATACGCATGATCATTAAAAATGTAAAGATTTACACAGAAGAACAGAAATTTGTACCTGGCGAAATCGTGGTTCTGGGAGACCGGATCACAGAGGTGCGTGCAGATGGGAAGAAGACACAGACTGCCGCAGAAGCTCTGGAAACGGAGCCTTCAGTAAACGGATCTTCGGAAGATGAAGAAGCGGAAGAGGTCGTGGTGGACGGGGAAGGCGCTTACGCCATTCCGGGTCTTATTGACCTGCATTTCCATGGATGCGTGGGGGCAGATGTCTGCGATGGAACACCGGAGGCGCTGAAAAAGATTGCACAGTATGAGGCATCTGTTGGAGTTACAGCCATTGCTCCGGCTACCATGACGCTGCCGGTGGAGGAGCTGGAGCAGATATTGCAGAATGCGGCGGCTTATAAGCGGGCGCAGGACGAACACAGGGCGGCGAATGCGGCAGCAGGCCAGAGTGTGCAGAAGGCAGAACAGGAAGCAGACGGGATGCCAGAAGGAAAATTGGAATTTCCGGAGGCAGATCTTCTCGGCCTGAATATGGAAGGCCCGTTCATCAGCCCGGTCAAGAAGGGTGCGCAGGATGAGAAAAACATTGTTCCCTGCAACGTGGAAATTGCAAAACGTTTCCTGAAAGCATCTGAAGGTCTGGTGAAATTCATTGGCATTGCGCCGGAGGAGAGCAGCGAGGCAGTTGCCTTTATTCAGGAAATGAAAGATTCCGTGGATATCTCCCTGGCGCACACCAATGCAGATTATGATACGGCCATGGCAGCCTTTGCGGCCGGGGCAAACCATGCAGTGCATCTGTACAATGCAATGCCGGCCTTTACCCATCGGGCCCCGGGAGTCATCGGTGCGGTGGCAGACAGCAGGCATGTAATGGTGGAACTGATCTGTGATAATGTACACATTCATCCGGCGGTGGTGCGGGCTACCTTTGCCATGATGGGAGCGGACCGGATGATCCTCATCAGTGACAGCATGCGGGCCACCGGAATGCCGGACGGTACTTACACGCTGGGCGGCCTGGATGTCAGCGTGAACGGAAACCGGGCAACCCTGGTGGATGGCGGTGCACTGGCCGGTTCCGTGACCAATCTGATGGACTGCATGCGCACGGTAGTGAAGGTTATGAAGATCCCGCTGGAAACGGCAGTGGCCTGCGCAACAGCCAACCCGGCCCGGTGCCTGGGTGTGTATGACACCTACGGTTCCATTTCGGAAGGGAAAAAAGCAGATATCGTACTGCTGGATGAAGACCTGGAATTGAAAATGGTGATCAAGGACGGTCAACTGCCATTTCTTTAAAATACCGCCACAGTGTAAGGTATTTCAAGGTGGATGGAGCACGGAAAAATTTTGCAGTGCGCGCCGCGTATTAAAAAATTAAAAATGACAAGATGCAAAAAAGAACCTCGCCTGATGGATATATTTCCATCGGGCAAGGTTCTTTTTTGTTTCATGATAAAGCAATATTTTATTTCCAGATCATATTTAAGATCAGCAGCTCAACGATACCGACACCTGTCATGATGAAGGATACGGCTGTCTTACAGCGAAGCTGGTCTTTGATCTCGCTCAGACCGAACATACCGTTGAACACCCAGAAACCACTGTCGTTGAAGTAGCTGAATGCGATCGCGCCGATACAGGAAGCCTGTGCCAGCAGAACCGGATTTAAGCCCAGGGTGGTGATGAGCGGAGCAGTCAGGGATGCTGCGGTGGTGATCGCTACGGTTGCGGAACCAAGTGCAAGACGCATCAGGGCACCGATCAGAACCGGGATCAGGATAGCCGGGATCGGCCAGGAAACTACGGTTGCGCCGAGTACATCGCCGATACCGCTGACTTTGATGATGTTTCCGAGAGCGCCGCCTGCACCGGTGATCAGCATGATCATACCGGTATCCTTGATGCTGTCGCCCATGATGTTCATCAGCTCATCCTTCGGGATATCTTTACCGATGCCGTAAACAGCAATGGTGGTACCAAGAGCCAGGGCTACGATCGGGGAACCTACCAGGGTGATGATGCTGTAAACGAAGCTTTCTTTGTCAACGCCTACGAAGTCGCATACGGTCTTGCTCAGGATGAGAACAAGCGGGATCAGGATCGGAGCAAGGGACTCGCCCAGGCCCGGAAGCTTTTTGCTGCCCATGATTTCATCTAACTGATCCATGGATTTTAAGTACTCTTTCTTGAACTCCTTGCGGTCGTAGGTACCATCCTCACGCGGGATCTGGTAGATTTTCTTGCCGACCCAGTGTGCATACAGCAGAGCTGCGATAAGGATCGGAACAGACATCAGGGCACCTGCGATGATCATCTGGCCAACATCTACGCCCATCATTCCGGCTGCGGTTAACGGACCCGGAGTCGGCGGAACCATTACGTGAGTACACTGCAGACCGCAGGCCAGAGCCAGAGCCAGAGCGATAACGGATTTACCGGTTACGCGGGACATTGCCTTACATAACGGTGCGAAAATTACGATTGCGGAATCTGCGAAAACCGGGATGGATACCAGCCATCCGGTGATACCAAGGGCAAGCTCCTCTTTTCCGTTTCCGATTTTCTTGATGAAGGAATAAGCCATACGCTCTGCAGCGCCGGTCTTTTCGAGGATACCGCCCATCATAACGCCGAGGCCAATGATGATACCGGTACTTTTTAAGGTGTTTCCGAAGCCATCCTGAATTGCGGTAATGGCATCAGACGGGGACATTTTGCCGATCAGACCTGTGATCAGTGCAGCAAGCAGCAGCGCGATGAAGGTGTGGGTCTTGGTCTTCATAACCAGGAAGATCATGATCGCGATGCCTAAGAACAGGCCAAGCAGCATCTGGGTTTCATGTGACATATTTATACCTCTTTCTGTAATGTGCTGTTACCGTTTTGGCGTTGCCTAACAGTAACAAGTTTGCTCACTTTTTTGTCCCTGTCTGTTCCAGAAGACCAGGAAAAATTTTCCAGCAGAAACATGGTTTTAGGAACCAGGGCTTTTATCGCACCAAATATTGGGGGATGCGGCCGCAAACCTTGTGTTGAAAGGAACTGCGGTAAGTGATAAAATAAAGACAAGAGGCATTATAACCAAATTTAATACATAAGTAAAATTAACTGTACTAAGCCATCTCTTAAAAAAATTAATAGTGTATCTTAGCTGGACTGCTTCGCAAGGCGTCTGGAACGTGCTTAATAGAGCGGTGCGGAGTTCTCCCAGTATTCCCGTGCAAGACGGATGAATTCTCTGGCACCGGAGTTTAAGTAGCCGTGCTTCTGGCAGCAGATGGCGATTTCCCACGCAGGGCGCTCCGGCAGGGAAAAGCATGCAACCCCATCGCCCAGTCCGAGGGTATAGTATCTTGGGATGATACCGCAGCACAAGGTAGACTGCACCATAGCGGCAATGCCGCCGGTGTTATTGGTCTCGAACAGGATATTGGGAACAAAGCCGGCTTTTTCGAACAGCGTGTCGCATGCAGAACGCAGGGTGGAGGATTTATCCATCAGTACAAAGGGCTCATAGCGCAGGGCAGTCAGGTCCATGGTGGCAAGTGGCTCCCCGGGCGCAGCGGCTTTTTCTGCGAGCGGGTGGGCTGCCGGGATCATGAGTACCAGCTCTTCCTTTTTTAAAGGGTAGTAGGTATCGATCGTGCGGTCAATGGACCGGAGGGTCATAAGGCCTACATCGACCTCTCCCCTTGCGATGGCCTCCTGCTGGGCGCGTACCCGCATTTCGATCGGCCGTACATCGAGGTTTGGGTAGTTGCGGTGCAGCTCGGGGTAAATGGCGGTGAACATGCGCAGGCCGCGTCCCGGAGTCAGGCCGATGGTCAGGTGGCCTTTGCGGGCACTGACAACATCGTAAATCTTGTTGTAGGTGGTGTTTTTGATCTGAAGGGCAGTTTTGGCTCCTTCGATGTAGATTTCCCCGGCCTCCGTCAGGCGCCAGTTGGCGCGGGAACGGTGGAATAACGGGGTGCCCAGTTCTTTTTCCAGCTTGAGTAGCTGCTGATTTAAAGCAGACTGGGTGATAAAAAGTTTTTCTGCGGCTTTGGTAATGTTGTTTTCTTCCGCAATCTTTAAGATATATTCAATTTGTTTGGTATCCATGTAAACCTCCTCATGCAGATACGCAGGACCGGAGTTTCTTCCATATATAATGTAGGTTGAAATACGGTGCTTTTCTGCGGTACGCCGCGATTGTAAATAGAATCCATAAACAGATGTGGCGGTCAGGCCACAGAATTGTCATGAACCGATTATAACAGGTTTGCAGCAGAAATAAAACAAATAAAAATATTAAGAGAAACATAAAAACTATTAATTTTACTTATTTGCTTGCAGGTGCTATGATAACATCAGCAAGAGAAATAAGAACTCAATAAATTTTTCATATAATTTTAAGGAGGGTATTTCAATGAATCAGATTCCAACAATCACAAAGATGGAAGTTTTCCCGGTTGCAGGACATGACTGCATGGAGCTGAACTTAAGCGGCGCACACGCTCCGTACTTCACCCGTAACATCGTCATCCTGACCGACAGCACCGGTAACGAGGGTATCGGTGAGGTTCCTGGTGGTGAGAAGATCACTGCAGCATTAGAGCAGATCAAAGATCTCGTAATCGGCAGCAGCATCGGCGATTACAAGCAGACCTTAAACAAAATCCGTGCTTGGCTGGCAGCTAACATCAAAGACGACAAGCGTGGTCTTCAGACCTTCGACCTGCGTGTAGGCGTACATGTAGTTACCGCAGTAGAGGCTCCGCTTCTTGACTTACTTGGTAAGTTCTTAAACGTTCCGGCAGCTGCTCTGATGGGCGACGGCATCCAGCGTGAGAAGGTTCAGTTCCTTTCTTACCTCTTCTATGTAGGAGACCGCAAGAAAACTGACCTTGAGTACGAGGAAGAACCGGATGCAGATTGCGACTGGTACCGTCTGCGTCACGAGGAGGCTCTGACTCCAGAGGCTATCGTGGCACTGGCAAAGGCTACCAACGAGAAATACGGCTTCGTAGACTTCAAGTTAAAGGGCGGCGTTTTAGCTCCGAAGGAAGAGGTTAAGGCTGTAGCTGCAATCAAGGAAGCATTCCCGGAGGCACGTGTTGACCTTGACCCGAACGGCTGCTGGAGCTTAAAAGAGGCTCTGGAAGTTGCTCCGGACTTAAAGAAGGTTCTTGCTTACTGTGAGGATCCGTGTGGTGCAGAGGATGGTTTCTCCGGCCGTGAGGTTATGGCTGAGTTCAGAAAAGCAACCATGATGCCGACCGCTACCAACATGATCAACACTGACTGGCGCCAGATGTGCCACGCAATCGCTCTGCAGAGCGTAGATATCCCGTTAGCAGATCCGCACTTCTGGACCATGGAAGGTTCCGTACGTGTTGGCCAGCTGTGCAACGACTTCGGTCTGATGTGGGGCTGCCATTCCAATAACCACTTCGATATCTCCCTGGCTATGGTTGTACAGTGTGCAGCTGCAATCCCGGGCAAGATGAACGGTATCGATACCCACTGGATCTGGCAGGAGGGCCGTGAGCGCCTGACCAAAGAGCCGATGCAGATCGTTGGCGGTTGCATCGACCTGCCGAAGAAGCCGGGTCTTGGTGTAGAGGTTGACCGTGACCAGGTTATGAAGGCTCATCAGCTGTACATGGATAAGTGCTACGGTAAGGGCGCTCGTAACGACGCTGTTGGTATGCAGTACTTAATCCCGGGCTGGACCTTCGATAACAAGAAACCGTGTCTGGTTCGCTAATCAAGCGCAAATATTCAATAGAAGTTTTAATAAAAAGAAATGCCAGGTTCCGACAAATCGCCGGAACCTGGCGTTTTTGCTTCAGTGCATATCGTGATTGACGGTGGACATTTTGCGGCAGTTACCAGATTGCATTTATGTTTCCCAGTATTTCTTGCATAACTCCAGAAAATATTCCTCTGCATGGCTTAAGTAGGCATCTTTTCTGCAGCACATGGTAACTTCCCAACTGGGACGCTCCTCCAGGCGGAAATAGCGGATTCCTGGATCTGGTTTGGCGAATACTTCCGGAAGCAGTGCGCACCCTACCTCGGCCAGTACCATGCGGTATTTGCTGACGTTGCTGCTGGTGGAAAAGAGCACCTGTGGCTGGAATTTGGCCTGGGAAAACAGTGCTTCCTCCAGCTGATACATGGTAGAGCGGCGTGCAATGAGGATGAAGGAATCCTGTGCAAAGCGGGAAAGACTGATCTGGGGCGCAAGGGCTGCTTCACTGCTTCCGCTTTGCGCAAGTGGGTGCGAGGTTGGAATGGCCAGAAAGATTTCTTCCTCTTTCATAAGGAAATACTGGTTAGCATCCTTCTGGGCCTGGACCAGGGTGATGAGGCCCAGATCGAGTTCTCCCCGTGTGATCAGATTCTGCATGGTGCGGACATTACATTCTACGGGCTCAATGCGGATGTCCGGAAATTTCCGGTGAAACTCCGGGTAGATGGCTGTAAACATGTTGACACCGCGCTCCGGGATGAGCCCCAGGGTGATGCGGCGGCTGCCGCTTTCTTTTAAATCTTCAATCTGGCTGTAAGCATCTTTCTTTAAATTCAGGATCTGTCTGGCGGTCCGCACATAGATTTCCCCGGCCGGAGTCAGCTGCCAGTCGGAGCGGTTCCGGACAAACAGGGCGATGCCGAGTTCGTTTTCCAGCTTTTGCAGCTGCTGGTTTAAGGCAGACTGCGTGATAAAAAGCTTTTCGGCAGCTTTGGTGATGCTGTGTTCTTCGCTGATCTGAATGATATATTCTAGTTGTCTGGTATCCAAGATCATATTTCCTTTCCTATAATAAAAATACAGGCTGCGCAGAAATCTGGCGCAGGAACCCGGGTGATGTTATATGGAATTACAAATGTTAGAAAAACTAATATAAGTATTATTTATATAAATTTGACTGACATACCTGGTTATTATACAATGTGATTATCAATAAGACAAGCTGTGCTGGAAAGGCAGCGCAGCTGGAACAGTGAAAATCCGGGGCAGCGGTGAGCGCAGTGGATTTTTGCAGGAACGAAGTGAGAAAGTGAGGATGGATCAGTATGATGTCCTATGATGTGATCGTAATCGGCGCGGGAGTTGTCGGTTCGGCTGTGGCACGTGAGTTATCACGCTATCAGTTAAACGCGGCAGTGCTGGAGAAGGAGCTGGATGTGGCATGCGGAAACAGCAGCCGCAACACCGGTATGCTCCACGCAGGATTTACCTACAAACCAGGCAGCTTAAAGGCAGAGTGTGCGGTGGAAGGAAACCAGGAGTTTGACCAGGTGGCTAAGGAGCTGGGTGTTCCGTTCAAGCGGACCGGAAAACTGGTTGTCGGCTTTACCGACCATGACCGCGAGAATATCTTAAAGTACAAAGCGATTGGTGAGCAGAACGGTGTCAAGGGTATGCGCATGATCGACAAGGACGAGATCAACCGCATCGATCCGAACGCAGGCGGTGAGTTTGCCATGTATGTGCCGTCTTCCGGTATCCTCGATCCGATGCAGTACACCATCGGTCTGGCTGAGAATGCATGCCAGAACGGTGTGAAATTCCATTTTGGACAGAAGGTAACCGGCATCACGAGAGATGAGGCAAAGGATGTCTGGGTAGTAACGACTGAGACCGACACCTTTGAGACGAAGTGGGTCATCAACTGCGCCGGTATGTACGCATCTGAGATTTCTGAGATGCTGGGTTACCCGAATTACCCGGTAAAGGGCTTTAAGGGTGAGTATTATGTGCTGGATAAAAAGGCAGGAAAGTTCCTTTCCATCCCGGTTTACCCGGCGCCGAATGACAAGGGCGGTTTCTCCACCCACGCAACCCCAACGGTTGACGGAAACGTGCTGGTAGGACCGGACTCCTATGTGACAGAAGGCCGCGAGGACTATGTGGTGACCAAGGAGCATATGGACGGACTGTTCCGTGACGGAAGCAAGATGTTCAAACAGATGAAGCGCGAATACTTTATCCGCAATTTTGCCGGTATCCGCTGGAAACGTTACAATCCGGAGACTGGCGAGATCCTGGATTTCCTGTTAGAGTCCGATGATGCGCATCCGCATACCGTAAACCTGGTCGGCATTGAGTCTCCGGGTGTGACCTGCGCATTGCCGTTAGCAAGACGTGCAGTAGCACTGTTAGTTCAGAAGGAGCAGCCGCAGAAGAACGAAAGCTTTAACCCGGTACGTCCGGTGAAGAAGCGCTTCCACGAGATGAGCCATGAAGAGCAGCAGCAGGCAATCAAAGAGAATCCGCTGTACGGCGAGGTGGTCTGCCGCTGTGAGACCGTGACAAAGGCTGAGATCCTGGATGCGATCCGCAATCCTCTTGGTGTCTGCACGGTAACCGGCATCAAGAACCGCACCCGCGCGACCATGGGACGCTGCCAGGGCGGCTACTGCGAGACCCGCATTACCGAGATGATTGAGCAGGAGAAGCATCTTGCTCCGGAAGAGGTACGCTATTCCAAACGTGATTCTTATATTTTCACAGGAAAGGTCAGGGACGTAAAATGAGAAATGTAGATGTAGTAATTATCGGCGGCGGCCCGGCTGGCCTTGCGGCAGCCCTGGAGCTTTGGAAAAAGGGTATTCATGATATTTTGATCTTAGAGCGGGAAAAGGGACTGGGCGGAATCCTGCGCCAGTGTATCCACGATGGTTTTGGTCTGACCCGTTTCGGCGAGACCTTGAGCGGACCGGAATATGCTTCCCGCTTTGCAAAGCAGGTGAAAGAGCTGGGCATTCCGTACATGACAGATACCACAGTCCTGGAGCTGACACCGGACAAGCAGGTGTTCGCGGCATCTCCGGAGGGACTTTTGGAGATCCAGGCGAAAGCTGTGATCCTGGCTATGGGCTGCAGAGAGCGCACCCGCGGCGCCATCAGCACACCGGGTACCCGTCCGGCTGGCGTGTATACAGCAGGTGTGGCACAGGCTTACATCAACTTAAAGAACCGCATGCCGGGTAAAAATGTCGTGATCCTCGGATCTGGCGATATCGGCATGATCATGGCGAGACGTATGACCCTGGAGGGAGCGAAGGTACTTGGCGTATTTGAGATCCAGCCTTATGCGAGCGGACTTCCGAGAAACATTGAGCAGTGCTTAAACGACTACAACATTCCGCTGCACTTAAGCCACTCCGTAACCGAGATCCGCGGTGTGGACCGCCTGGAGAGCGTTGTGATCTCCGAAGTGGATGACAAGCTGCAGCCGATTCCGGGAACCGAGAAGGAGTATCCGTGTGACACCCTGATTCTTTCTGTCGGACTGATCCCAGAGAACGAGCTGACCTGGATGGCTGGCGCGAAAGAAGACCTGGGCACCAAAGGCGCATCCGTTGACGAGAACTTCCAGACCACCGTTCCTGGTGTGTTTGCAGCAGGAAACGTGCTCCATGTGCATGACCTGGTAGATTTCGTTTCCATGGAGGCAGAGGAGCTGGCAGACGGAGCAGCCCGCTACATCAAAGAGGGTTCTCTTCCGGAGTGCGGACTTGCAATCACCGGAGATAACATGGTAGGTCAGTTAACCCCGGCCCGTTTCAGCGGAACCGGCAATGTGACCGTGTCCTTCCGTATGAGAAAACCGGTGAGAAACTGTACCGTAGAGCTGTGGCAGGGTGACCATCTGGTAAAACAGAAGAAGTTCCCGAAGGCACTTCCGGCTGAGATGATCCAGATCGCGTTGAAACCGGAAGAGCTGAACGAAAAGGATAACCTGGAGGTGAGAGTGGTATGTTAAGAACCTTTACCTGTATTATGTGTCCGCAGGGCTGCGAGATCACTGCGGAGGGAAATGAAGCACCATATACCATTACCGGCAATAAGTGCAAACGGGGTCATGAATATGTTGAGCAGGAGCTGGTAAACCCGATGCGAAACATTGCAACCTCCATTCTGGTGGAGGGCGGAGAGATGCCGCTTGCCAGTGTCCGATTAAGCGCACCGATCCCGAAAGCAAAGATCTTCGATGTCATGAACGAGATCCGCAAGGTAAAACGCACTGCGCCGGTTCATGAGGGCGAGGTTGTCATCGAGAATGTGCTGGGACTGGGCAGCAATGTCATTGTGACCAGGACTGTGGAAGCAGAGAAATAAATTTTTCTTAGAGCATTATAAAAAATATGAATGCATAAGGATTTACAATAAAAGAATAACGAACCGTGATTTGCTTTTTCCTGACAAAATTCTTAAACTGATGGTAACAAGATTAATCAGGAGGGTATTATGGGAAAGCAAAGAATGAAAAAAGCATTATCGGTTGCACTGAGTGCTTCGATGGCAATTGGTGCGTTGGCTTCCGTACAGCCGTTTCCGGCAGTAGCTGCGGTAACCAGCGGAATTGTGACAAGACTTGCAGATGATATGGTGGTAGCAAACAGTGTTTATGGCTGGGTTACAGAGGATGCAGCAGAAAACAGCGACCATACTATCAGTATCAGGATCATGCCAGCAGGACAAACCAAAGAGGCAGAGTATACCACAGCAGTGAGATACGGCTCTTCGAACGACATGACGAAAGCATCTCAGGCAGGAAGCATTGTCAACCGGTGTACGAAAGGCAGTTTTGTTGAGATTTGCCTGAACAAAGCAGGACAGGTCATTGATATCCGGAGAGTACTCCAGAGCGGACTGAACTTTGATACCGCAAAATATGGCGGAGATCTGACTGCAATTGGCAGCACGGTTTCAAACAAAGGCGTAAATTATTCCGACATCTACCGCGATGATTCCGGAAAAACCGGCGCATTGACCGGTACGGCCGGAAGAATGGTAGCGATGGGATGGCTGTTGAATAAAAACGGAGTTGACCGTACCATCACAGTTGGCGATGGAAACCGGACAACAGATGTATTCAATGAAACCTATAAGGTTGCAGATAATGTAAAAGTATACAGCATTAAGACGGATGGGGATTTTTCCGCAACGAAGATCAGCTTCAACGGAGAGGCTGTTGTGCCGGATACCGAGCAGGAGGGCAGCGCGCCGGCAGACGTATCGAAGGTATTGACTGCATCAGAACTGAAAAACGGTTTTATTTATGATACGCCGTCAGAGAAGCGTACACAGGTTGTGGTAATCTTTGATCAGGATTATGAGCATTTCGGTGAGAATTCCGGAGATGCTGTGGTAACCGAGATTTATGAATATGAGGGACATGAGGATGTCAGCAAGTTTGTAGGACTTAAGCCGGAAATCGTGCGGATTGGAAGTGATTTCTCTACAAAAGAGCAGGGAAGTCCAAAACCGACGAATGCACCGTTCCTTGTGGCAGCAAGTCCGATTGAAGTTGTTGGAAATAAGATGTGGACAATTGGAGATATTGAAGACAACTGTCCGATCTTCAAAGGAGGTACCGATAAAAATGGCGGAAACTTCCTGGTTCAGTTTGATACAGGATGGCCGCGTAACGCTTATCAGTACATGAAGAACATTGAGAAGACCGGCAACGATCCTCGTGATCTGGATATGCTTCTGGTTCCGCATGGACATGGCGATCACTATGGTTCTCTGTATGATGAGTGGGAAACCATTGTGCGTTCAAAAAATAATGTGAATAATGAGATCAGCCCGATCGTTTACGAAAGTTATGAGGATACGATTGGTTTTGATGTTCATAACTTCCCGGAGATCAAGGGAATCTATGATGACCAGTCTGTCCGCTCCATCATCACAAACTGGTATCCGAATGATACCTGGAATAAGCTGGGCGACGGATTATCCATGATGGTGACTTTGACACCTGGTCATTCCCAGGGCTGTGGTTCTGCTGTATTCGATGTACAGGTGCAGGAAACCATGAAAGACGCAAAACTGACTTATGAGTATGAGCCGGGCAATGCGGCTGCAGATTCCGAGGGTTATGTCCGCAAATACAGTGACTATAAACCTGGTGACCACATCATGTTCGCGTATATGGGCGGTTACGGCATCAATGGTCTGGACAGCGCAAAAACAGCCGGATTCCGGAGAACTGCTTTTGTAAGTTCTCTGCGTTACATTGAGAGCGTCTTCAGCAATATGGATGTTCCGGGACAGAAGGGCCGGAAGGCAGATGGCGTTTACAATCTTGCCCAGCATACCAATCAGTATCCGTATACGGAAACTGCAGAAGTTATGAAAGAGTACAATAAGGCAACTGGTCAGAATTATAGCTTCCTTCATTTCATGAGAGAAGGCCGGGAAGAGATCATCAACTTCTGTGAGAAGAGAGCTTCTGCTATGCTGTACAGTGACTATACCAAACAGTATATGAAGGATTACGAAGCAAATGGCAACAGCAGTCCTTTCTATACCTATGACGGAATTCAGATCAAGACTGATATCACAAGTCCGAAGCTGAAAGACAGTACCTTGGAGGATGCTGGTCCGTACAAGCATAATGGCGGCCAGACAACCATTCAGATCAGTGATCAGGCAGATATTCTGGTTATGCATGGATACGATGTATTCCTGAATAAGGGCGTAGTACCGGAGAGTGCAAAGATCATGACAAAATCTGCAGATACCGGAATTGCCAAGAGCAACTGGAATGTAGTAAAAGGTTTTGCGTTTGCAAAAGACGGTTATGTCTATGACCCGGACAAGTGGTATGTTCAGATCGCTGCGCATGTGAATGATGGCTACGATGGAAATGTCTACAGCAATCAGGAAGCAAACCAGGGTGTTGAGCTGCTGAGCGGTCCGGTAGATTCCCTTCGCGGAACCGGATGGACAGAGATTATCCGTACCGGCGCCATGACCAAAGAGCAGGCAGAGGCAGTTGCTGCTTCCCTGGAGCAGGGCAAGAGCTATACGGTAAACTTAAAGAAGACCGGTGACATCATCAACAATGAAGAAGATGTTATGAAAACATTTGTTCCGGTTAACTAGTTAGAGAAAATAGAAAAAGGATTGGAAACGGATCGGAAAGCCGCCGCAGCAGCTTTTCGGTCCGTTTTTTTAAAAGAGGGGGAAACCTTATTTTTTAGACAGATAATTCATAATCAGATTTTCGGTCAAAAAGGAAGCATTGGTCCGGTAGTATCCTTTTTTCCAGATTGCGTACATGGACCAGCTCAGCTTCTGCGGAAGCTGAAAGTACGCAATTTCATCATCAAAGGAACGGTACCAGGCGGGAAGAATGCTGCAGGCAACGTTATTCCGGATAAGTTCCAGAATTGACTGGTTGGCATTTACATGCAGAATGACATTGGGGGTTATGCCCAATTCTGCAAGGTAGTTTAGGATCATCTTGTTGGATGAAGTAAAGGGTGATGTTAAAATGTAAGATGCCTGGGAGAGCTGGCTGCAGTCGCAGACAGAAAGATCCGCAAGGGCGGTGCTGCCTGCCGCGGCGCCCTGGGACAGCGGATTTTCCCTGGAAACGGCAAAAAGAAATTGCTCTTCTGTCAGTGCATGATACGCAATCCCATTTAATTCTGAATGGTCTGGAAGCAGGACAAAACCCAGATCAGCGGCCCCGCGGATGATACGGTTTAACTGACGATGCACGCTGGTTTGGATGGCATTCATCGTGATGTGGGGAAATTTTCTGTGAAAATCCGGGAAAATGGCTGTCATGATCTCTGTTCCGCGCTCCATGGGCAGGAGGACGGAAAGAGAACCGGTCTGATTCTGGGAAAAATCATTCATGACAGACAGTGCGTCATTTTTGTTCAAAAGGATGGAGTGGGCGTATTTTACGAAAACAGTTCCGGCCTCCGTCAGGGTAACATTTCCGTGCGAGCGGTGGAACAACTGGACACCGAGTTCTTTCTCTAACTTGATAATCTGCTGGGTAAGAGCAGGCTGAGAATAAAAAAGGTGTTCCGCAGCTTTGGAAAAACTGCCTGTATCCGCAACTTCTACAACGTATTCTAACTGGTTGAATTCCATAATATCCCTTCCTGTTCTGGTTCTTCTGAATGTTGGTTCCCTGCTTTGAAGTTTTCTAAAAAATATCTGTAGTGGATTACAGTCTAAATGTACATATATATATTAACAGGTTAGAATGCAAATGAATGATCCGTTTTTTAAGAATATCATTAGAAAAAATAAGAAATAAGAATTCGTGATGAATGGATAACGGTTTATGATTTGCTTTTTCAGGCGAGATTTTTTAAACTGGGAACAGAACGTATTGGGAAGGAGAAGGTTATGAAAGCAAAAAGAGTATTTACAGCAACATTGTCATTGATCATGGCGGCATTCCCGCTGACAGCCTTTGGGGCAACCGTCACAAGCGGCAATCAGCTGCAGGATCCGGTACCGCTCACTTCTGTAGTACAGGAGACGGTAACAGTGGATCCGAACAATCCATTGGGAACGGCGCTGGCAGGCGGGTATTATTCCGTGGATCTTGCTTTGGAGAATGGAAGCAACCGAACCGCGTATCAGTATGTGCCGAAAACCGTAGGATACAGACAGCCGGAAGTAGCCATTGCAGTGCCGTCTGGAGCGGAAGCCGGCCAGTTTATTCTTGATTCCGGCTGGAAAGCGGTAGCGGATGAAAATGGAATCTGCCTTGTATTGATGACAGCGGAAAATGGCGCTTGGAAAGCGGATGAGTCTGCGTATACGGATGCCGTTGTAGAGTTCATGGATGGCCGCAAATATCTTCAGACACAGGATTCGGCTTTTTATATGGCAGGCTATGGGGATGGCGCAAATACCGTTATGAGTGCTGCCCTGGATAAGTCGGAATTATTTGCCGGTTTTGCCGCATTTGGTGTAGATAACTTTGATGTGCGTTTGCTGGAAGCAGCCAAGTCCGCGCCAAGCAACGCAAAAGGAGTTATGAAGAGTGAAGTGGCAGTTCCGATGTGGATTGGCGCAGAGTCTGTTACACAGCCGGTAAATCAACTGGTTGAGTTCTGGAAACAGGCTAATTCCTGTGGAAACGAGGTTTCATCCAATCAGTATGCATCCATGATTTATCAGCCGGTCGGCTATCTGGCAAAGACCAATCAGATTACTTACCAGGATTGCTCCAAGGTTATGGTAACGCTTGGTCTGGATCAGACGCAGAAACCGGAATTTACAAGTAATCTGTATAACAATTTCCTGAAACGGACACGCCGTCAGGACAGCGGTGATATCAACGCGCTGCGGGCATTTGGCACCAATGCGGAGCGCGGAATTGAACGGAAAACCATGAAATCCAATGGAACGCTTCGCGAGTTTTATGTTTATGTTCCGACCGCAGTGAAGAATGGAAGCATGAAGAATGTGCCGGTTGTATTTGCGTTTCATGGAGGCGGCGGTTCTGGTGAGGAATTTGCGGCACGTTCCGGATGGGACAAAGTAGCGGAAGAGAGAAACTTCATTGTGGTATTCCCAACGGGATGCAGAAGTGACAGTAAGTTTAAGGCAAGTACAACCTGGAAGGTGGATGATCTTCCATTCTTCTCTGAAATGCGTGCCTATATGCTGAGAAACTATTCCATTGACGCAAGTCGTATTTATGTGAGCGGACAGTCTATGGGCTGTTTCATGAGTTCTACGATCGCCTTAACACATCCGGAATGGATTGCTGCATGCGCAGCGACCTCTGCGCGTGTTATGCCGAGCGAAACTGCCAATGTCAACACATCCCTGGTTATGCCGTATATGTGGTCTGTCGGTGAGAAAGATAAGTATTTTGTTGAGGGCGGAAAGGACTACGGAAAAGTTCCTGCCTGCATTGGAGAGTGGCGCGTGCGCTATGATATTTCGGCAGATGAGTCCAACACCTATACTTATCAGAATGGTAATTTCCATGGTTACGATTTTAAGAATACGCAGGGCATTACCTTAGTGCGTGAACAGTGGGTAAAAGATAAAATCCACGCAATGCTGCCGGATGAAGTGTATACGTTATATGACTTCATGAGCAGCTATTCCAGAGGCAGTGACGGCACTTCCTATTATATGAACATGCCGATCACCGGCACTTCTGATCATTAGAACGAAGTGTTTCTTTGGGAGATAGATGGAGAAGGAATCTGTTTGTTAATTAACAGCTGAAAAATTCTGTTGCAAATTAGAAAAAATGGTCTGGAACCAACGGTTTCAGGCCATTTTTTCGTGCATTCCCGGCATAGGAATTCTGCACATTGTACGAAATTCAAAAATACTTGATGCCTTTTTAACTTAACTTGTATACAGAATACAGTAGGTGTAGAATAAGACTGAAGTTGAGAATATGAGTATAAAAATGAAAAACAGGCCAGTTGTCTGATTACTGGTCAAGATGAAAGGGAGAGAATGTTATGGCAGTACATGTAATTAATGAAGCAAACCGTTGTCTGAATTGTAAGAAACCGATGTGTATGCAGGGATGTCCGATCCATACCCCGATCCCGATGATGATCAAGGCGTTTAAAGAAGGAAACTTAAATGAGGCCGGGGAGATGCTGTTTGAGAATAACCCGATGTCCATGATCTGTTCCCTGGTGTGTAACCATGGAAACCAGTGTGAGGGACATTGTGTTCTGGGACGCAAAGGCGAGCCGGTACACATCAGCAGCATTGAAAATTATGTTTCCGATACTTATTTTGATAAAATGCAGATTCCGTGCCAGCCGAAGAATGGCAAGAAAGTGGCAGTTATTGGCGCAGGTCCTGCAGGAATTACGATTGCGATCTTGCTGGCAAAAAAGGGATATGGCGTGACGATCTTTGATTCCAGAGATAAGATCGGCGGTGTGCTGCAGTATGGTATTCCGGCATTCCGTCTTCCAAAGTCGATCCTGGAGCGTTATAAAACAAAGCTTCGTGAGATCGGCATTAAGATTCGTCCGAACACCACCATTGGCGGAGCATTGGAGATCAAGGATCTGTTCCGTGACGGTTATCAGAGTATTTTCATTGGTACCGGTGTGTGGAGACCGAAGACTCTGGGTATCAAGGGAGAGTCTCTGGGACATGTGCATTTTGCGATTGATTATCTGGCAAACCCGGATTCTTATGAACTGGGAGACAGCGTGGCAATCATTGGCATGGGAAACTCTGCCATGGATGTGGCGAGAACCGCGCTTCGAAAAGGAAGCCGCCGCGTAACATTGTATGCGCGCGGACTGACCAGTCAGGCAAGCGAAGACGAGACGGCTTACGCAAAGTTAGACGGCGCGCAGCTTGCGTTTGGCTGGCAGCCGGTAGAAATCAATGATGACGGCCCGGTGTTTAAAAAGGTATTATTTGATGAAGAAGGCAAACAGACCGGCGTAGATGCGACGCCGGTTCAGGTTCATGCGGATAGCGTGATCATCTCCATCAGCCAGGGACCGAAGAGCAAGCTGGTCAATACCACTGAGGGCTTGAAAGCATCCGAGAATGGACTTCTGGTGACCAACAGTTTTGGCGAGACCACGCATCCGGGCATTTTTGCGGCAGGAGATGTCGTGCTGGGTGCCAAGACCGTGGTGCAGGCAACGGCTTATGCCAAGATGGTGGCTGACGCGATGGACAAATATATGCGCGGGGAACTTATGGAGGCACCGCAGGCCTAGAAGCCAAAGAAAGGCCCTGCGGTGGATGAAGTCCGGGATATCGGCTTGCGCGGTAATTGCCTCAGCGCAGTTCCAGTGCCCCCCAGTATTCTTTTGCCAGCTTGATAAAGGCGTGGGCGGCATCGGTTAAGTAGCTGCCCCGCTTGCAGCTGACGGTGACGTCCCAGACCGGATGTGAGGGCATGGAGAAGAATGCCACATTTTCAAAGGTGCTGCGGTGGGCACCGGCGGCGAAAAACGCAGGAACCACGGTGCAGCAGATGTTGGCGGAGACCATTTCCAGGGCATTGACGGAACGCTGGGTATAGAACAGGGTTCTTGGGGAGAAGCCGCATGTCTCAAAGTGATTTGCCAGCATGCGAAACATTGTGGACTGCTTGTACATCATGGCGAAGGGGTCGCTTTGCAGAAGGGAAAGATCGAGTTCTGCATAGCGGCTCTTTTCTGTTTCACGGGCGTACCGGCAGGCCGGATGTGAGGCGGGGACGGCCAGAAGGAGTTCTTCTTTTGCCAACGGTGTATAAATGTCATCGGTGCGTTGGTCTTCGGATAGGGTGAGAAACGCAAGATCCAGTTCTCCGTTTCGCAGCATCTGCTGCTGGTCACGGACGCTGTTCTCATAAATGCTGATGGTGACTTCCGGGTAGTCCTGGTGAAACAGCGGGTAGATATGGGTGAACATCGTGCTTCCGTGCTCCGAAGTGATGCCTACGGTGAGCGTGCCGCGGTGCGCGTTTACCAGATCCTGAAGCCGTTTGTCGGTTTCGCGGCGGATCTGTAAGATTTCCCGGGCAGATGTCAGGTAGACGTTGCCGGCTTCTGTGGGGGTCCAGCCATTGCGGGAACGGTAGAAGAGCGGAGCGCCGATTTCCCGTTCCAGGTTTGCCACCTGCTGGGTCAGGGCGGATGGAGTAACAAAGAGTTTTTCCGCGGCCCGGTTCAGTTTCTGTTCTTCGGCAATGGTGACGATATATTCGATTTCCTTGAGGTTCATGAGAATCAGGACTCCTTTCTGTATGGAATGATATGCGAAATGGATAGTTTCAGTATAATCGGATTTACGGCGACAGGCAAGATTTACATTAAGATTAACTAAATAAAACACAAGAAGGTTTAAATTTACTTTCTTATATAGGGCTGATATGATAAACGTATCAGAAAAAATAAGAACTGTCACAAGTGTTTTTTATAAATTAGGAGGGTACTATGAAAGAGATTCAGTCAAACGGCAAGGTTTCTGAGTTACTGCGCGATGTGAGCATTCCGAAAATGTTCCACGCAAGACAGACATTCCCGCGTGATTTCATCCGCCCGGAGGATATTCCGGCAGTGGTAAACCGCGAGATGGGGCAGGAGCAGTTTTCTTCCCTGATCAAACCGGGGATGGAGATCGCCATTACCGCAGGAAGCCGCGGAATCCGCAACGTAGACATTATCACAAAGGCAATCGTTGACTTTGTAAAGGCAAAGGGAGCACATCCGTTTATCGTTCCGGCTATGGGAAGTCACGGCGGCGCAACCGCAGAGGGACAGTTAGAAATCCTGGCAGGCTACAACATCACTCCGGAGACCATGGGCTGCCCGATCAAGTCCTCCATGGAGGTGGTAGAGCTTGGTGTTTCCGAGCGCGGCAGAACCGTATATCTGGATAAGAACGCATATGAGGCAGACGGTATTATCGTTTCCTGCCGTTTAAAACCGCACAATGCATTCCGCGGCCCGTATGAGAGCGGTCCATGCAAGATGATGACCGTGGGTCTGGGCAAGCAGAAAGGCGCTTCCCTGGTACATACCGATGGTATGGATGTTATCTCCAAGAACATCCCGACCATGGCAAAGGTGGTTCTGGAAAAGGCAAAGATCCTGTTTGCGATCCCGTGCATCGAGAATGCATACGATGAGACCTGCAAGATCGAGGCAATCCTGGCAAAAGACATTATGACAAGAGAGCCGGAACTTCTGAAGTTCGCTTTCTCCAATATGCCAAAGCTTCTTGTGGAGGAGACCGATGTCCTGGTAGTCGATGAGGTTGGCAAGAACTTCAGCGGCACCGGCGTAGACCCGAACATCACCGGAACCTTCTCTACCCCATACGCAACCGGTGGTATCAAGGTTCAGCGTACCTGCTTCCTGAATTTAAGTGAGGAGTCTCACGGAAACGCACTGGGCTGTGGTCTGGCTTCTGCCATTACCAAGAAGATCTTCGATGAGATGGATGTCGAGAAGATGTATCCGAACTGCATTACCAGTACCGTACTGGCATCCGCGCGGATTCCATGCATCGTTGCCAACGATAAAGAAGCAATGCAGATCTGTGTCCGCACCTGCAACAAGATCGACCGCGAACACGCAAGAATGGTGCGTATCGCAAACAGCCTTCATATTGGTGAGATCATGCTGTCTGAGTCCTACTACGAGGATGTTAAGAATGGCAAGTACCCGGGCGTAGAGGCTCTGGACGAGCCGAAGCCGCTGGAGTTCGATGAGAACGGCAATGTCATTACCCCGGTTGGGCTGGGCTAAGGCATACGGCTGATAGAAAATAGAATTGCCTGTAACTGTGTGAGGGCAGAAAATAGCTGTAAATTGTCAGTGACACACAGTAAAACTGAGGAGATTCTGCGAAAGCAGGGTCTCCTTTTTGTACTGACAAAGAATTATTTAGAGAATTCTAAAAACTATGAGTTTTACTTATAGTACGCCGGACGCTATAATGAAGCCAGAAACAAAAAGTATTACAAAACAAAAAGACAGGGGTAGAGGAAAATGGAAAAAATCGTATTAGACACAGCAATCAAATTTGGAGCAGGAAGATACCGTCAGGAGCAGGGGCTCTTAGAGCAGTGCGGCGAGGAAGTAAAGCGTTTTGGTAAAAAAGCTTATATCGTTGCAGGTCCGCGCGCATTTGCAGCAGTCAAAGAGCGCCTGATCCCGGGATTTGAGAAAGCAGGTCTGGAATACGTAGTCGAGATTTACGAGGGAGCATGCAGCTACGAGGGCGCAAAAGAGTACGGAGATAAGGCTCTTGCAGCGGGCTGTGATGAGGTTGTCGGCATCGGCGGCGGCAAGATCATGGACTTTGCAAAGGCTGTTGGTGAGTCTGCAGGTCTTGGCGTAGTCAACATCCCGACTTCCATGTCTACCTGCGCACCGTTCACCACGATGAGCGTTATGTACACACCGGAAGGCGCAAAGAAGAACTGCTGGAGATATGAGCATGAGATCGATGCAGTCCTGGTTGATATGGATGTGATCGCGCAGTGCCCAATCCGCTACAATGCAGCAGGTATCCTGGATGCAATGGCAAAACGGATCGAGATCCAGAACGGAAAGCCGGTTATGAGACTGGAGGACAACCCATACGATCTGTACATGGCATTCAAGATGGCTGAGAATACTTATGAGGTTCTGGAAAAATATGGCCAGCAGGCGATCGAGGACAACCGCCAGCATAAAGTAACCAAGATCTTAGAGGAGGTTGCTTTCGTGAATATCGCAGTGACCGGTGTCATCGCAAACATCACCAAGAGCTTCAGCCAGTCTGCCCTGGCTCACATGATCTACGATGGAACCCGTACCTTCTTCACCCAGGAGGCAAAGAAGGCACTTCACGGCGAGATCGTTGCAGTTGGCCTGTTTGCACAGCTGTACTACAATCATCTGATCGAGGAGAAGGACCAGTTAAAGGCTTACATGAAGTCCATGGATATGCCGCTGACCTTCGATGAGCTCGGCGTAGAGAGTACCGATGAGAACTTAAAGATTCTTGAGGATTACCTGATCGACTCCCCGTATGTTGAGAAGAGCGAGGAGAGCTATGCATGCCTGCACGAGGCAATGCGCCAGATGCGCTAATTCCTATTCTGCAAAATAAAAAAGGAACGCTGCGCTGGGAAACGGCAACGAGATGCAGAGAAAAACAGCGCATGTAATAAGTAATCGAATAAGAAATGAAAAAAGATGGGACTGCCATATGATGTGGTGGTCCCATCTTTTTTTACAAATGATACAAAATTTACAAATGATACAAAATCGATAAATGTGACATTAACTGGTGCCGTACTAACAGATATAAAAGGTTTTTGCAATCTCGATAAAGCGCTGGGCCGCCTGGCTTAAGTAGCGCCCTTTTTTATAGCTTGCGGCAATCTGCCAGCAGGGGTGTGACGGCATGGAAAAGATGGAAATGCCGCTTAGGTCTCCCTGAACGTAGTAGGCCGGAATGAGACCGCAGCAGATCCTCGCACGGATCATAGTGAGAATGGTGTTGTTGTTCTGGGTTTCGAATAAGATATTCGGCTCAAACCCGGATTCCTGGAAAATATGCTCGACCAGGCTCCACATGGTGGATTTCTTGTCCATGAGCACAAATGGCTCGTATTTGAGCAGGCTTAGATCGAGGACCGGCCATGGGTGTCCGGCACAGGGAACAGCTGACTGGCAGATTGGGTGTCCGTCCGGGACAGCCAGAAGGATCTCCTCGCTGGAGAGGTTGATGTAGTTGTCCTTGGTGCGGTCGTATTCGTTTAACGTCATGAAGGCCACATCGAGCTGGTCCCCGGCAATCATGGTCTGCATTTCCTTTACCCGCTTTTCGACTGGGACAACTGTGATCTCCGGGAATTCCCGGTGGAAGATCGGGTAGACATTTCCGAAAATGGCAACGCCGCGTCCCGGCGTAAAGCCGATCGAGAGCATGCCTTTCTGCCGGTTAGCCACATCCCGGATCTGCTCGTAGGTATTTTTCTTGATCTGCAGGATCTGTTTTGCGTTCTTTACATAGATCTCCCCTGCTTCGGTTAGCCTCCAGTTTGAGCGGGAACGGTGAAACAGCGGGGTGCCAAGCTCTTTTTCCAGCTTTAAGAGCTGCTGGTTTAACGCGGGCTGTGTGATGAACAGCTTTTCTGCTGCATGGGTAATGTTGTTTTCTTCTGCAATCTTTAAAATATATTCAATCTGTTTTAAATCCATATGAAATCTCCATATCAGACAGGCTCTGCCTGATGCTTCTATTTTTTCGGAAGGTATTGCCGGGCACGCATGCGTGGACCGTGATGGGAAATATTTTCAATAGGAATTATAGCACAGGAAACCTGCTGTGACAATTTAATATAAGAAAAATTTAGAGAAAACTAAAAAATATATACTTTACGAGAAAAGTATTATGCAATATAATCAAAATATGCCGAAGAAAATGACAAGAATTTGTGCAAAACTATTAAAAATGCGTAAAGAAAAATTTGTTTGGCATTAAAAAAATGTAAAGATGGGTGTTAAGAAATCTTGTCAGACCTGTTACTGTCCACGCGTTGCGCAAACAGCAACAGGATTTGCAGAGTAACATTAGTCTTTTAAGAGACAGATCTGGCAAGATCAACCAGGTAAGAAAGCTCCGGAAATGGATCGAAGCTGATCGTTTTTTCTGTAGGCTTCTCTGTGAGGGAAAGCGCACGGGTTAAAAACCGTCCGCGGATGAAGACATCCATCGAAGAACCGTGGACACTTACCGCAACGTATCCGGGAGTGTACTTCATAAGAGACTTTAAGCTTTTACAGAAGGAGTAGGAAGGCTGCTGGTCCGTTCCCTTTGGACGGTAGAGCACGCAGTGAGACTTTAAGTCCTCATCCTCTAACGGGGCATTTTCGTAGCTGATGCTGTTTGCAAAGTACTCCATGCGGATCGGGGTCGGGACCGAGGTTTCGTCCAGTACCCTAAAATGCAGTCCGGAGTCAGATGGCAGTGTGATATGGGCCCAGACACCGGCATCGAAGTGGACACGGGGTTTGCCCTTTGCGGCGAGTTTAAAGCTCTGCGGGATGGTGGCATCGCACAGGGTGACAGGAACACCTTTGATAGTTCCGCTTACCTCCCAGCGAAAAAGCGGGGCACCGCCCTTTTCACTGTGGACCGGCATCAGGCGGGCCTGCTCTAAGGTCTCCTCGGTGATGTTCTGGTGTGCTTTTTCCAGAATCTTGTCAGTTCCAAGCTTTTTGCAGACGGTCAGCTTTAAGTTTGCGTTTGAATATGCGTTGGTGTAAGCCTTCTGGTTCGGACGCAGCACAAACAGGTGGAATACCACTGCAATGGCAAGCATAACGAAGACCAGCGGGCGCGTGATGAAAAACATGGCCAGTGTGGCAATCAGGAAAAAAAGCATGAAGAGTACGCACAGCCGGTAACGCCGGTAGGCGTGCGAAACAAGTGTCAGATCTTCTGAAATCATTTGTGAATATCCCCTTTCAAAAATTGTGTATTCATTCTAGCACAGTTATCTGGAAAGGTGAAGATATTAAATTTTCTTAACAGGAAGGGAGAAAGAAAATGAAAAAGACATTCAAAAAGGTAATCGCAGTTGCGGCATCCGCAGCAATGGTATTTTCTATGGCAGGCTGCGGCGGCAAAACAGAAAGCGCAGCAACCACCGCAGCAGGCGGACAGTCTGAGACTGCAGCAGCAGATGCAGGCGCAAATGTAGGGGGAGGAAACAGCAGCTTAAAGGGCCAGAACGTCCGCGTGGTGATCGGTTCTACCTCTACCTCCGGTGACTCCTACATGATCGCAGATCTGGTAACCCGTTATTTAAGCAAGGAGATGGGATTTAACGGCAAGGTTGATGCGATCGGTAATGCAGCAGCCCTGGATGAGATGCAGAATGCAAAGGGCGATGGTAAGACGGTTATGATGTTCCACGACATGACGTTCTTAAGCGTTCTGTTCGGTTCTGTAGATGAGCAGTATTCCTTGGAGAACATGACGGTTGGTCCGCGCATCGGCCAGAACCCGGGCGCATGTTTCGGTGCAGCAGCTGAAAAAGGCTGGAATAACTTAAGTGATGTAACGAAATATCTGCAGGACAACCCGGATGCTACCGTATCCTTCAACATCGAGTCCGGCGCAACCTCCCATCTGGCATTTGTTGCTTATTATCTGTATATTCAGGATACCTACGGCGATGACGTAGCAAGCCGTATCAAAGCGATCGTTGGCGGTACCACTGCTGAGAAGCTTCAGAGACTGTGGGATCGTAACGCAGACGTGATCTACGGCGATACCTCTTCCTTTGAGCAGTACACCCAGGATGGTGTTGAGGATCAGTTAAAGATGACCATGTTTGGCTCCTGCGGTGAGGTAAAGGGCTTAGCGATCGACTCCATGGCAAAGGATGGCGTTACCTTCAATGGTGAGCCGTTTGAGTTTGCAAAAGACTTCTGCATGTACTTCCCGAAGGATATGGACGCAAATGTACTGGCTGAGTACGAGGCAGCTATGAAGAAAGTAACCGAGGACCCGGAATTTGTGGCAGATATGGAGAAGCTGTATTACAATGCCCTGACCGCAGACGAGGTTGGTGTAGAGGCTTCCAAGGAGTTCATCTACAACAAGCGTGATATGTGTAAAGACCTGATCGAGAAGGCTCCGTCCCTGGATACCCTGACCCAGTAAACCAAAATGACATGCCGTGCCTGCCGGAAAAATGACAGCCACAGGCATTGCTTTTAAAGAAATGCACTGCCGGGAATACTGCCCGGCAGACAAGCAGAAAGGGGAAACTATCTATGATCCATATTGTTTATTCGACACAGCACTGGATCGTGCCGAAGATCGTGATCGGAATCCTGATCGTCTTTCTGGCAGCGATCATCATTACAGAGGGAATGGCACGTGTAAAAGAGGGCAAACCGTTCTTTCAGAAACCTGGAAAATTCTTCATTGATAACTGCGATTATGTAAAGCTGTTTGGCACACTGATCCTGTTTATTGCTTACATAGCATGTCTGGATGTGATCGGCTTTACCGTGACCAGCATTATCTTTGTTTTCTTATTTAACGTATTGTATGCAGGAACCTCGAAAAAATCCCTGCTGGTCAGCATTATCATTGCAGTGATCAGCTCTGTGGTGGTTTCCGTAATGTTTGGCGTAATGTTTAACATTACTCTCCCGAGCGGAGTGTGCACCATGCCGTTCCCGGACTGGGGATTTACATTATATTAAGGAAAGGAGAGCTTGATTATGATTTCATTGGCTCATGTACTTATCGCGCTTCTCGGCGTGGTTGCAGGTATCATATTCGGAGCAATCCCTGGAATGACTGCGACCATGGCAGTAGCAGTATTCCTGCCTATGACCTACGCCTATGATCTGAATATGGCACTGTATCTGTTACTTGGTCTTTATGTCGGCGGTATCTCCGGTGGACTGGTTCCGGCAATCCTGATCAACATTCCGGGTACCCCGTCTTCCATCACCACCACCTTCGATGGTTACCCGATGGCAAAACGCGGCGAAGGTGAGAGAGCATTAAAGATCGGTATTTTATCCAGCTTTTTCGGTGGCATGATCTCTTTAGTCTGCCTGTGGCTGTTCACCCCGCTCTTAAGTGCAGCAGCACTGAAGTTCAGCGCAGTTGAGAAATTCCTCATCATCCTGTTCGCACTGACCGTTATCGCAGCTCTGTCCAAGGGCCAGATGCTCCGCGGTGTATTCGCAGGCTTCCTCGGCGTATTGACCAGCCTGATCGGTATGTTCAGCGTAAACAATGCTTACCGTATGGTTCCGGCAATGTTCAAGTCCAAAATGCAGGACGGCTTCCAGCTGCTCCCGGTTCTGATCGGTCTGTTCGCGATCGCCCAGATCTTCGAAGAGGCAGAGGAGGGTATGCGTTTTAAGATTGACAAAGTGGATGGCGAGATGAACGGAAAATCCACATTCTCCCTCAAAGATTTCAAGGGCCAGGGCATTAACGTATTCCGTTCTTCCCTGATCGGTACCTTCATGGGTGTACTTCCGGGTGTAGGCGGTTCCGCTGCTTCCATTCTTGCTTACGCACAGGCAAAGAACTTTTCTAAGCATCCGGAGCTTCTTGGTACCGGTGTTGCAGAAGGCCTGGTAGCATCCGAGTCTTCCAACAACGGTCTGACCGGTGGTGCGCTGATCCCGTTATTAAGCCTTGGTATCCCTGGTGACTCTACAACCGCAGTCCTGATCAGTGCATTCATGCTGCAGGGCGTACAGGTAGGTCCGCTGTTCATTACCCAGAACCCGCAGACCTGGAATACCATCCTGCTTGCACTGCTTGCATGTAACATTTTAATGTTCATCTGCATGTTCTACCCGATCAAGTGGATCAGTAAGATTATCTACATTCCGCGTCAGAGAATGTACCCGGTTATTATCATGATCTGTATCGTTGGTGCATACGCAACCAAGAACGGCCGTATCTTCGATGTATGGGCATTGCTCATCTTCGGTGTTGTTGGCTATATCTTCGGTAAGATCAAGATTCCGGCATCCTGCTACTTAATCGGTTTCATCCTTGGTAAGGACCTTGAGAACTACTTCATTCAGGCAGTATCCGCAGCAAACGGAAGTCTTGGTGTGTTCTTCTCCAGACCGATCGGCCTGTTCATCTGGGTACTGATTATCATTTCCATTGCATACGCGATCTACGATGACAGAAACACCAAGAAAAAAGCACAGGCAAAGAATGCATAAACAATATAACAATTGATTGAACCTTAATAGGGCCGTGTGAGCTGCCGAAAGACAGCTCACACGGCCTTTGTCATATATTGAAACTATTTCGATTAAAAAAATTAACGGAACTCGTAAAATAATTAAATTTACTTTGAATACAAAAGGGAATATAATTATTAACAGAATCTGTACGGATTCGAGGGTCTATCTGAATATCTTCTGTATGGCACGTTAAAATACCATAAGAAAAATTTAGAGAAACCTAAAAATATAATACTTTACGAAAAAAAGACTATGCGATATGATAAATATATCGTTAAAAGATGATAAACTTTGTTAAGAAAGAATAAAGTCATCGATTAACCGGAATATCCCCTTTCTGGTGGTGCGGTCCGTGAGGCAGGCCACAGAAAGGTGAAGATATTATAAACTTTTCATTTTTACATTTATGAAGGGAGAAGGAAAATGAGAAAAGTATTTAAGAAAGCAACAGCAGTTGTAGCAGCTGCAGCAATGGTTATGTCCATGGCAGGCTGCGGAAGCAAAGCAGCTACCGAGACCACCGCTGCAGCATCTGAGACAGCACAGGGCGGCGAGGCAGCAGCTACCGAGGCAGCTACCGAGGCAGCAAACGTAGGCGGCGGTGAGAGCAGCTTAAAGGGACAGAACGTTCGTGTCGTAATTGGTTCTACCTCTACTTCCGGCGACTCTTACATGATCGCTGATCTGGTAACCCGTTACTTAAGCAAGGAGATGGGCTTCAACGGTAAAGTTGATGCGATCGGTAATGCAGCAGCCCTGGACGAGATGCAGAACGCAAAGGGCGACGGCAAGACTGTTATGATGTTCCACGACATGACTTTCTTAAGCGTTCTGTTCGGTTCTGTTGATGAGCAGTATGCTCTGGAGAACATGACTGTTGGTCCGCGTATCGGCCAGAACCCGGGCGCATGCTTCGGTGCAGCAGCTGAGAAAGGCTGGAACAACTTAAGCGATATCACCAAATATCTGCAGGACAACCCGGATGCTACCGTATCCTTCAACATCGAGTCCGGCGCAACCTCTCATCTGGCATTCGTTGCTTACTACCTGTATGTTCAGGAGACCTACGGCGATGAAGTTGCTGGACGTATCAAAGCAATCGTTGGTGGTACCACCGCTGAGAAACTGCAGAGACTGTGGGATCGTAACGCAGACGTTATCTACGGCGATACTTCTGCATTTGAGCAGTACACCAAAGATGGTGTTGAGAACCAGTTAAAGATGACCATGTTCGGTTCCTGCGGCGAGGTTGAGGGCTTAGAGATCGACTCCATGGCAAAAGATGGCGTTACCTTTGATGGTGAGCCGTTTGAGTTCGCAAAAGATTTCTGCATGTACTTCCCGAAAGATATGGACGCAAGCGTACTGGCTGAGTACGAGGCAGCTATGAAGAAAGTTACCGAGGATCCGGCATTCGTAGCAGACATGCAGAAACTGTATTACAACGCACTGAGCGCAGACGAGGTTGGCGTAGAGGCTTCCAAGGAGTTCATCTACAACAAGCGTGAGATGTGTAAAGCCCTGATCGAGAAGGCTCCGTCTCTGGATACTCTGACTCAGTAATCTGTCTGTATCAGGACAACACAAGAAACTAAAAAAGTGCCCTGCGCAGGCTTACAGGAGTGTGTGCAGGGCATATTTTCTCTATTTCATAGGAAATTGTTTCCTATGAAATAGAGAAATGCTCCGCGAGGATGCGCACTCGGCGCAAGGGTGGATGGCTGCAAAAGCAGCCGCGCATCCAAAGATTTAACATGTAGGTAAACAAAAGGAAAGGGATAACTATGATTCAGATCGTATACTCAACCCAGCATTGGATCGTTCCGCACATTGTTATGGGTATTCTGGTTGTACTTCTGGCAGCAATCATTCTGACCGAAGGTATGGCTCGTGTGAAAAACGGTGAGCCGTTCTTTAAGAAACCGGGAAAATTCTTTATCGACAACTGCGATTATGTGAAGCTGTTTGGTACTCTGGTATTATTCATTGGCTTCATCGCATGTCTGAATGTGATCGGTTTCACTGTAACCAGTATCGTTTTCGTGTTCCTGTTCAACGTTCTTTATGCAGGAGTTGCACCAAAGTCTCTGTTAGTTAGTGCTATCATTGCGCTGGTAAGTTCCATCGTGATCGCTGTTCTGTTCGGTGTTGTATTTAACATCACCCTGCCGAGCGGTATCTGCACCATGGCATTCCCGCAGTTCGGATTCACTTTATATTAAGGAAGGGAGGAAAACATAAATGATTTCAATTGCTCATGTATTGATTGCAGCACTCGGCGTTGTTGCCGGTATCGTGTTTGGTGCGATCCCAGGTATGACAGCAACCATGGCAGTAGCAGTTTTCCTGCCTATGACTTATGCTTATGATCTTGAAATGGCACTGTATCTGTTACTTGGCCTGTATGTCGGCGGTATTTCCGGTGGACTTGTTCCGGCTATCCTGATCAACATCCCAGGTACCCCGTCTTCCATCACCACTACCTTCGATGGTTACCCGATGGCAAAACGCGGCGAGGGTGAGAGAGCACTTAAGATCGGTATTTTCTCCAGCTTCATCGGCGGTCTTATTTCCCTGATCTGCCTGTGGCTGTTCACCCCGCTTTTAAGTGCAGCAGCACTGAAGTTCAGCGCAGTTGAGAAATTCCTGATCATCCTGTTTGCACTGACCGTTATCGCAGCTCTGTCTAAGGGTCAGATGCTTCGTGGTGTATTCGCAGGTTTCCTTGGCGTATTAACCAGCCTGATCGGTATGTTCAGCGTAAACAACGCTTACCGTATGGTTCCGGCTATGTTCAAGTCCAAAATGCAGGACGGCTTCCAGCTGCTCCCGGTTCTGATCGGTCTGTTCGCGATCGCTCAGATCTTCGAAGAGGCAGAGGAAGGCATGCGCTTCAAGATTGACAAAGTAGACGGCGAGATGGACGGCAAGTCCACCTTCTCCTTCAAGGATTTCAAGGGTCAGGGCATCAACCTGCTTCGTTCTTCCTTAATCGGTACCTTCATGGGCGTACTTCCGGGTGTAGGCGGTTCCGCTGCTTCCATTCTGGCATACGCACAGGCAAAGAACTTCTCCAAACATCCGGAACTGCTTGGTACCGGTGTTGCAGAGGGTCTGGTAGCATCCGAGTCTTCCAACAACGGTCTGACCGGTGGTGCATTAATCCCGTTATTAAGCCTTGGTATCCCTGGTGACTCCACAACTGCAGTCCTGATCAGTGCATTCATGCTGCAGGGCGTACAGGTAGGTCCGCTGTTCATTACCCAGAACCCGGAGACCTGGAACACCATCCTGCTTGCATTACTTGCATGTAACATTTTAATGTTCATCTGCATGTTCTACCCGATCAAGTGGATCAGCAAGATCATCTACATTCCGCGTCAGAGAATGTACCCGGTTATCATCATGATCTGTATCGTAGGTGCATACGCAACCAAGAATGGCCGTATCTTCGATGTATGGGCACTGCTCATCTTCGGTGTTGTTGGCTATATCTTCGGTAAGATCAAGATCCCGGCATCCTGCTACTTAATCGGTTTCATCCTTGGTAAGGACCTTGAGAACTACTTCATTCAGGCAGTATCCGCAGCAAACGGAAGCCTTGGTGTATTCTTCTCCAGACCGATCGGTCTGTTCATCTGGGTTCTGATCATCATCTCCATTGCATACGCAATCTACGATGACAGAAACACCAAGAAAAAAGAAGCAGCAAAAAAAGCTAACGCTTAATTACATATGATAAAAAAGCCGCCCGCGTGGAATAAAATCTGCGCGGGCGGCTTTTTATTTCGTATGATGTATGGAGCAGGTGAGAGCGGCATAGCTTCTGAATGTTTAGGAAATTATGACTTCTGATTCTTTAGAAAACTGCTGCTGATTTTGTTCGGACACCGTTGATATGGGACTCTGCATCCTGCAAGAGCAGCAGGATTAAGTCTCTCACGGGACCGGTCAGGATACTGCTTTTCGGGTAAGCAATGACAATCTGGAAAAGGACCGGTGGCTGCAAGGAAAACAGGCGGCAGCCATGAAGCTGCCCGGCGGCGGAGCGGGGCAGAAAGGCGATCCCTTTCTGGTGTGCGACCATGTTTCCGGCTGCGTTGATATCACTGATCTCGCAGAGAATATCGGGAGCGAATGAAAGACCGGACAGAATGTTTCGTTCCAGAGTGCGGAAAAAGCTGTTGTGCTGGTTTAAGATAAAAGACTCTCTGGAAAGCTGGGAGAGGTCGGCTCCATGCTGCTCGAAGAACGGAATAAGCGGATGGGAAACGGAAAGAGCCAGCATCAGCTCTTCTTCCCGGAGTGGGAGAAATTCCAGCATGGTGTGGGCCGCTTCCCCGGTGGCAGCCACAGCCAGATCGGCCATACCGTTTGAGAGATAGTCTTTGGCAATGGAGGCATTTCCGTCAATGGTACTGATCAGCGTATGTGGGTGGAGCTTTCGGAAGGCGGGCAGGATGTCCACGGAAAAATTGGGCAGCAGAATATTGTTGTAGATTAAGGTGATCTGGCGCTTTCCAGACTGGGAGAGCTTGCGGATATCGCTTAAGGCGTGCTCGTGGATGTTCTGGATGGAACGGGCTCCATTTACATAAATCTTCCCGGCGTCGGTCAGGCGCATCTCATTGTGTTCGCGCACAAAGAGCTTTGTCTCCAGGCGATCCTCCAGACGTTTGAGCTGTCGGCTTAAAGTGGGCTGGGAGATGAGGAGCCGGTCGGCAGCCCGGGACATGGAGCGCTCCTCGGCAATGGCAATGATATACTCTAATGTCTGAAATCTCATGGTAGTTTCCTTTCTGTTTCGTGTCAGGTGTCTGATGAAAAGGCAAAAGCAGCTTTTCTGGCTGTTTATCAGAGCAGCTGTCCGCTCTGGAATTCTTTCCAGATGGATCTGCCGGCTTCGTTAAGATCCAGCGTATAATAGGGAACCTCTTTGTCGGCCATGATCATCAGCCAGATGAAATAGCGCTCACTCTCGGACAGCACCTTTCCTTTTCTTAATATAATACACAGATCTAAGGAGTAGCGGGGAGAGAGCGACAGGTAGGCAATCTCCGGATCATCTAACTGGGCCGCAGAGCGGGGAAGAAACGCGATTCCAGAACCGCCGCGGACCATATTGCGCATAACGGTGGTATTGCTGCTCTCGTATACGACCGTGGGGGTGAACCTGGCCTGGGTAAAAATATAACTCGATATATTGCGGATGGTATTGCCTGGGGTCATGAGAATGAAGGGGGAATCGGAAAGTTCTTCGGGCTTAACCTGTGGAAATTCACTGTGGGAATCCAAAACGCTGCTCGTTTGCCTGCTGTGCAGGGCAAGCGGATGGAAGGCAGGAACTGCGACTACGATCTCTTCCCGGAACAGGGTAATGTAGTCGAAGTCTGCGGATTCTGTGTCAAAGCAGGTTCCCAGGGAAAAGGAGAGTACGCCTTCAAGGACCATCTGGCGAAGCTCCCGCATATAGCCATCGCGGAGGCTGACGCGGATGGAGGGATACCGGGAAGAAAACTGGGAAAACACCTTGGAGGCGATCTCGGAACCGCGCAGTGGGGTAACGCCGATGAGAAGCTCTATGGGCGCCGTGGCCGAGAGCTGGCGGATGGACTGGAGTGTCCGTTCTTGTGTGGCAAGAATGCGCTTTGCTGCCTCCAGATAGATCCGGCCGGCAGGGGTCAGGATGAGTTTCTTTTTGTCTCGGAGAAACAGATCCATTCCCAGCTCCTGTTCTAAGCCGGACAGAAAAACACTTAAGGTCGGCTGAGAGATGCCGAGGCGCTTTCCGGCCCCGGAAAGAGTACCCTCTTCCGCGAGGGCAATGAGGTAGGACATATTTTTGATCTGCATGTGCTGGTCCTTTCGTTCTTTGGCAATGAGAGCCTGCGATTTGCCTTTGTGTTGCCTGCAGCCGTCTCCGCTTTGCTTACAGCTTGGAAATTTCAGGACAACCGTGTTTTGGGATGCTTTCAGCATACTGTATCCCACCTGGAAAGTCAACAATGTATAGTTTTTTGTAATAATATATATAGCGAGAAATGGATTGTTTATTAGATAACAGAATGGTACAATCTCTACATAAACAAAAGAGATAAAAGAGCAAAAGGTACTGTGCTGTAAGGCCAATGATCATGAACTGCGCAGAAAGTCTATCCTTTTTTATCTAAAAATGTAATGAGGGAGAAATTGAGATGAATGTACAGATGATTATGGCATTATGTATCCTGGTATTCATGGTTGTAATGCTTTTGACCCATGTGCTTCCATATGGTGTAACAGCAATGATCTGCTGTGTTCTGTTTGTATTTACCGGAGTTTTAGATTTAAAGACGGCCTTTTCCGGCCTTTCCAGCAGCACTACGCTGATGATCGCGCCGATGATCGTAGTTGCGAGCGCACTCGGCAAGACAAGCCTGATCCACCGTTTAAGAGGCGTGATGGGCAAGCTTCAGGGTAAGAGCGGTTTTCTTCTGATCGCAGGTTTATGTGGAATGACCATTATCCTGTCCCAGCTGATGGGCCAGGTTGCCTGCATTTCCGTAATGCTCCTGTTTATCCAGACCTTTGATGATGACAGCGAGTATTCCCCGTCCAGATTGTTATTCCTGGTTGCTACCATCAACTGTCTGGCAACTTCCAAGTTCCCGATCGGTATGGGTGCAACCATGCCGGGAACCATTACTTCCTATTATCAGGGTCTGGTTGGTCCGGAGGATTGTCTTGGGATCACCGATTTCTTCAAAGCAGGAATCCTTCCGCTGATCGTGGGAACTATTTACTGCATTCTGTGCTACCGCCTGATCCCGAATGGGTCCATTGATAAGAGCCAGGTGAAGGATGTAAAGGACACAGCTCCGATCTCTAAGAAGGATGAGTACATGATCTTTGGTGTGTTTGCAGTGATCATGCTTGGCTTCATGTTCACCAACCAGCTTGGCAGCGATATCACCAACGTGATCCCGTCTGCAGGACTTCTGGTCCTGATCGTATTTAAGGTACTGGAGATCCCGGAGGTTATGAAGACCCTGACCTGCGATATGGTATGGATGGTTGCCGGAATGAGCGTTGTTTCTACCGCACTTTCCAAAACCGGTGTCGGCGAGCTGATCGGCCAGACCGTATTAAACATCCTTGGCGGACATCCGAGCGGACTGTTTGTAAGTATCGTATTCTGCGTAGCTTGCGCACTGATGACCAACTTCATGTCTAACATGGGAACCATGGCACTGATGAGCCCGATTGCAGCTTCCACTGCACTGGCAGGCGGCATGAACGTAAAAGCAGTTGTTCTTTGCTGCTGCGTATCTGCATGGCTGGCATTCGTAATGCCGACCGGCTGCTCCGGAACCATGATGGCGTTTGGTATCGGAAACCAGAACCCGTTAAAAACACTGAGGTTTACGCTGCCATTGCTGGTTCTTACGCTGATTGCACTGATCATTGGCATTAATATTTTCTTCCCGATCTACGGTTAAGAAGAAAGAAACCTGCATCCGGATGAGGGTGCAGGTTTCCTGCATGAAATATAATGGAAAGAGAATGCACGATGCTGCATGAAAATGAAGGTGCAGCGAAAAGAATCCTGCATCGAAAAGAGGAGAATGAATCATGAAAAAAGTATTTGATCCGGGTACAAAGAAAAAGACCTTAACACTGGTTGATAATATCGTATATTCTACAGTAAAAGACCTGGAGGGCAACCCGCTGGAATTAAAGCTTTCTGTCCTGCTCCAGAACGGAAACAGTGAGATGCGTGCTGCTGTGGGTGAAGATGATCCGAAAGAGGACCACAGCCCGAAGCCGGCTCTGGTATGGGTACCAGGCGGCGGCTGGAAAGGCACAGATAAGAATATGATGCTTGGCGAGATGACCGAGTTTGCCAACGCGGGTTATGTGGTTGCTTCTATTTATTACCGCAGCAGTGCCCAGGGACATTACCCGGATCAGCTGATCGATGTCAAGACTGCGATCCGTTTCCTTCGCGCCCATGCAGCGGAGTACGAGATCGACCCGGAGCGTATCGGCATTTTTGGCCGGTCTGCAGGCGGACACCTCGCAGCTGCAGCGGCCATGAACCAGGATGGCTTTGACAGCGAAGAGTGGAGCGGTTATTCTTCTAAGGTTCAGGCCTGCAGTGACATGTTTGGACCGGTTGATATCAAGGCTCTGATGGAAAACGAGGAAAAACAGTTTTCAAATCCTTCCGCACGCTGGCATTGCATTGAGGAAACACACGGAGGCTGCCTGATCGGCGGAGACCCGGCTACCATGAAGGAGCGTGGGGCAAAGGCAAGTCCGGTCAATATGGTAAATCCGGGTATGTGCCCAATCCAGATCCTTCACGGCGACAACGACCCGCTTGTGCCGGTAGCGATCAGCAGTGAGGTGCTCTACCAGAAGATCGTGGAAGCAGGCATGGAGGATAAGGCAGAGTTTTATGTGATCCCAGGCGCTGGCCATGGAACCAGAGAGTTCTTCCAGGACAGCACCAAGGAGCTGCAGGTTGCATTCTTCGATAAATACCTGAAATAGGGTAAAAATGAATAGGGAATATTAGAAAATAACGGCAGAAGCCGATGCAGAAGATGCGTCAGTTTCTGTCGTTGTTTTATTTTTGGGAAAAACAATTGCATGGGAACTCCGTAAGAAAACCATAAAGAAATTATAAAATCGCATTCAGATACTTGACAAGATGACAGCTTGTCATTATAATGTGACATATTGTCATGTGAAAAAGTGACAGCTTGTCATAAAAATGACAAAAAGGAGGTGCAAAGCATGCCTACGGAGCGATTTTACCGTCTTCCGGAAGCGAAAAAGCAGATCATCCGGGAAGCAGCCATCAAGGAATTTGCAAGAGTTCCGTTTGATAAGGCTTCTATTAACCAGATCATTCAGAATGCGGATATTTCCCGCGGAAGCTTTTACACATATTTCGAGGACAAGCAGGATGTGGTCCGCTATATTTTTGAGGATCATGCAGCACAGCTCAAGGATTATTGCGAAAGCGAGCTGAACCGTAATGGCGGTGATTTTTTTACCATGTTAGACTGGCTGTTTGAGTTTACGATCCGCCAGCTGACGGAGTCGAAGGAAATGATCGAGGTGGTGAAGCATGTATTTTCCTACCAGGAGAATACCAGTGCATTTGGTATTGAATTTGGCTGCAAACCGCCGATGGGAGGAATAAAACCAGAGGAGTCCCCCGTACAATGGTTGTTAAAGAGAATCCGCCTGGAGGATTTTGCAGTGCAGTCGGAACAGAAACTCGATACCGTTATGCAGCTTGGTATGGTATCCCTTCTTCTGGCTATCCGGGCTTACTATCAGAATCCGGCTGATCTGGAAGCAATCCGGACCCGCTACCGGGATACGATGGAAGTGTTAAAGTATGGCGTGTTAAAAAAGTAAGCTGCTGTTCACGTAAGCGTGCCCGGCAGCAGAAATAACCCATAAAAGTAAAAAAGACGTAACTGTGAAGGTACTGAACAGTTACAAAAAGACGAGGATAAGAGGAGACAGCTATGAAAAAGAAAGTAGTAATTGCAGGAGTGGTAGTTGCGGCGATTGCGGTTGTGGCAGGTCTTAGCCTGACCCGCGGCAAGCAGACCGAAGAAGAAACCCTGATCCCGGTTGTAAATGTGGAAAGTCCAAAGACCGGAAGCATTGAACTGTACCGCAGCCTGGTGGGCAAGGTTGAGCCGTCAGATGTGGTCTATATTTACCCGAAGGCAGCCGGTGAGATTACCGACGTGTTTGTGAAAGCAGGCGACATGGTCCAGGAGGGACAGCCGATCTGCAAGATCGATACCAAGCAAGTGGAGGCAGCAAGACTCCAGATGGAATCTGCACAGCAGGCTTTAGGCGATGCCAATACCAACCTGGCCCGCCAGCAGGCATTGTTTGCGGCAGGCGATATCGCCAGTGTGGCATTTGAGCAGGCGCAGACCCAGGCAAAGAATGCACAGATCGCTTATGATTCCGCAAAGCTGAATTACGATTACCAGGTGGAGTTTGCAAATGTGACTGCACCGATCTCCGGTAAGGTGGAGATCTGCAACGTCGAGGTCCATGACAACGTAGCATCCCAGGTTCTGCTGGCTGTTATTTCCGGCGAGGGCAGCAAGTCCATTACCTTCTCTGTTCCGGAGAAGATCGCTTCTGAGCTGCATGTCGGTGACCCGGTTACGGTCGATAAAAACGGAACCGATTACCAGGGTACCATCAACGAGGTCAGCAGCATGATCGACGATTCCACCGGCCTGTTTAAGATCAAGGCATCTGTGGACAACGGCGATGCGCTTCCGACCGGATCTACCACGAAGCTGTCTGTCATTTCTGATCGCGCAGACAATGTGCTGACCATTCCGGTTGACGCAGTTTACTACTCCGGCGGTGACGCTTACGTTTATACCTATGACAATGGAACAGTGCATTATGTTCCGGTTGAAATTGGCCTTTACGATTCTGAGAAGGCACAGGTTCTTTCTGGTATCAATGCTTCCGATGAGATCATTACCACCTGGAGCTCTGAGCTGTATGAGGGCTCTCAGGTGCAGAAGGCAGACGCAAATGCAGCAGCTTCCACGGATTCTGAGAGCAATGCACAGGGCGCAGCAGCAGACAATGCAGAGACCACCGAAAATGCAGAAAGCACTGAGGCAGCTGCCGAGACAAAAGGTAACTAAGGGTAAAGCAGAAGGAGGAAAACATCAATGGGATTAACAAAATCAGTCCTGAAGCGGCCGGTTACCGTGGTCATGGTAATCCTGTGCCTGATCGTGTTCGGTCTTCAGTCCGTGCTTGGATCTAAGCTGGAGCTAATGCCGAGCATGGATATGCCGGTTCTTATTGTATATTCCGTATACCCGGGTGCCAGCCCGGAAGACGTCAATGATCTGGTCAGCACCAAGATTGAGGACGAGATCGGTTCCTTAAGTGGTGTCGATACGATCCAGTCCCGTTCTATGGAGAACGTTTCCCTGGTCATCATCCAGTATGACTATGGTAAAGATATTGACGAAGCATACGACGACTTAAAGAAAAAGATGGACGCCATAGAGGGCGATCTTCCGGACGACTGCAATGCTCCGGTCATCATGGAGTTAAACATCGATGAGATGGATACCGTGTCTCTCGTGATCAATAACAAGGCAGAGTCCAATCTTTATAACTATGTTAACAACAAGATCGTTCCGGAGTTTGAGAAGATCACCACCGTTACCGATGTCAGCATCAGTGGTGGCCAGAAGGAGTACATCCAGGTAGAGCTGATCCCGGAAAAGCTGGAACAGTATCATTTAACCCTTGCTTCCGTGGCATCCTCCATCGGAAGTGCAGACTTTACTTACCCGTCCGGCGATACCATCGTGGGTGGACAGAAGCTTTCTGTCAGTGCCGGAACCGAGTATGACACAGAGGAATTATTAAAGACCATTCCGCTGAACCTTGGAAATGGCAATGTCATTTACTTATCTGATATTGCGAATGTCCAGACGGCTCAGGAGGATGCGGACAGTATCGCGCGCTACAATGGTGAGGATACCATTTCCATCGGCATCAAGAAACAGCAGAGTGCATCTGCGGTTGATGTTTCCAAGTCCGTAAAGCAGACCATCAAAACCCTGATGGATGCCGATGAAAACCTGGAGATCGTTACCGTAAACGATACCAGTGACAACATCACTTCTTCTTTAAAGAGTGTTATGCAGACCATGGTGATGGCAGTTGTGGTTTCCATGCTGATCATCTTCCTGTTCTTTGGTGAGATCAAGGCATCCCTGATCGTTGGTACCTCGATCCCGATCTCCATCCTGGCTGCCCTGATCCTGATCCAGGTTATGGGCTTCTCCTTAAACGTAGTTACCTTATCGAGCTTGGTACTTGGTGTAGGTATGATGGTAGATAACTCCATCGTAGTGCTGGAGAGCTGCTTCCGTTCAACGAAAGGAAAAGGCATTGTGGGCTACCGGGAAGCTGCCCTGGAAGGAAGCGGCATCGTGCTGCAGTCCATCATCGGTGGTACCGTGACCACCTGCGTTGTATTCCTTCCGCTGGCTCTCTTACAGGGTCTGACCGGACAGATGTTTAAACCGTTAGGCTTTACCATCATCTTCTGTATGGTGGCATCCCTCATCAGCGCAATGACCATCGTTCCGCTGTGTTACTGCTTCTACCGTCCGCAGGAGAAGGAGGAGTCCCCGGTGGGAGGCCTGATCCGTGCGATGCAGAACGGTTACCGCAGCATTATGAAGGTTCTTCTTCCGAAAAAGAAAACCGTGATCTTTACTTCCATCGCACTTCTGGTGGCTGCCTTCTGGATGGCTTCACAGCTGCGCATGGAGCTGATGGTTTCCGATGATACCGGTGAGATTTCCGTTTCCATTGAGACCCGTCCGGGCCTGACTCTGGAAGAAGAAGATAAGATCTACGCACAGGTCGAGAAAATCGTAACAGCCGACGAAGACCTGGATTCCTACATGCTGACGTCCGGCGGAAGCGGTATGTCCTCCATGACCAGCACAGGTGCAACCCTGACTGCCTACTTAAAGGATGACAGAAAACGTGAGACCAGCGAGGTTATTAAGGAGTGGAAGCCGCTCTTAAACCAGATCGCAGGTGCGAACATCTCCATGGATATCGCATCCTCCTCCAGCATGTCCTCCTCCAGCAGCAGTGGCATTGAGTACATCCTGCAGAGTACACAGTACGATGAATTAAAGGATGCATCTGACCAGATCACCAAAGAACTTCTGGAGCGCCCGGAGGTATCTAAGGTGCACAGTACCCTGGAGAACGCGGCGCCGGTTGTTAAGCTGAACATCGATGCCATGAAGGCGGACGCAGAGAACATTACCCCGCTTCAGATCGCAGGTACGGTCAGTGCCATGCTGGGTGGTAAAGAGGCAACAACCTTAAACGTAGACGGTGACGATGTCAGTGTTATGGTAGAGTACCCAGATGATGAGTACGACACCATCGACAAGTTAAAGGGCATTGTGCTTCCGAACAACGCAGGCGGTTCCGTAGCCCTGGCTGATGTAGCCGATGTGGTATTCCAGGATAGCCCGAATACCATTACCAGAAAAGATAAGCAGTATCAGGTGACCATCACCGGCGATGTACCGACCGACGATGCGCGCCAGATCGATGCGATCGAGAACAAATTATATAATGAAGTTGTAAGCAAGCATTTGACCCCGACCATCACCCGTGCCTTAAACTCCCAGGATGAGAGCATGAAGGAGGAGTTCGGCAACCTGGGTACCGCCATCATCACCGCGATCTTTTTGATCTTCGTTGTCATGGCAGCACAGTTTGAGTCACCGAAGTTCTCCCTGATGGTCATGACCACCATCCCGTTCTCCCTGATCGGTTCCTTTGGACTGTTATTCCTTGCAGACTGCCCAATCAGTATGGTATCCTTACTTGGATTTTTGATGTTAGTCGGTACCGTAGTAAACAATGGTATCCTGTATGTTGATACCGTAAACCAGTACCGGACCAAAATGGACCGTGACACAGCCCTCATTGAGGCTGGTGCGACCCGTCTTCGCCCGATCCTGATGACAACCTTAACCACCGTTGTATCCATGGTCCCGATGGCATTTGCTTACGGCGACAGTGGTAAGAGCATGCAGGGTCTTGCCCTGGTAGATGTAGGCGGACTGGTAGCTTCTACCATTCTGGCACTCTTAATGCTGCCGATCTACTACGAGGTCATGAGCCCGAAAAAGAAACCGGAACCTCATTACGATTAATAAGCCAGACGGCTTCGGAGGATGTTTATAATGAAACGATTCAAACAGACATTGTCTCTGGCACTTGCCGGAGTCATGGTGACGGCAGCGCCGGTAACGGCGTTTGCCGCCAGCCCGGAGTTCGCCCGCAGCGCTGAGGAGTGGGCAAAATTACGGGACAATACGATTGAGTACGATGAACTGGAAGGCCTGATCCAGGAATACAACGCCACCGTGCAGACCAACAATCTGGACCTGGCGGAGTTTAAGCGGAAATATGGTGATACCAAGGACGATGTATCATCCAAATACCGTGATATGGCCGATGAAATCTATTCCAGCATTACTTACCCGGACAGCGACGAGGCGACATACGGTATGATGGTCGGTTCGGTTGTCATGGCAGAGGTCCAGGCAAAGAATATGGAATCGCAGGCAGATGATAACCTGCAGGACAGTGAGATCGTCTACCTGAATTATAAGTCCGCAGAAAAAACGCTGGTGACGGTGGCACAGTCCAACATGATCAGTTATGAGAAGGACCAGCTGGCATTAAAGCAGGCAGAGCTTGCAAAGCGTCAGGCAGAGATTTCCTTAACCTCCACACAGACGCAGGCAGCCCTTGGCATGAGTACGCAGGTAGATGTTTTAAATGCGCAGGAAAACATCCAGAATGCAGAGCGCACGGTGGAGTCCTCGAAAGCAGCTATTGAGAATGTGCGCCAGAAGCTTCAGGTTATGCTGGGATGGAAGTACAACGATACCCCGGAAATTACAGCGGTACCTGTTTCGGATATGAACCGCATCGCGGCAATGAACCCGGAGACAGATAAGGCGCAGGCGCTGGAAAACAATTACACCTTAAAGGTAAACAAAAAGAAGCTGGCAAATGCCACCAGCGCTAACACGAAGGAAAGCCTGCAGAAGACCATCGAGGATAATGAGAGAAAGATCGGCTCTGCCCTGGTGACTAATTACCAGAATGTGCTGACTGCAAAGCTGGCATATGACCAGGCAGAAGCAAACCTGAATCTGGCAAAGCGGAATTTAAACAGCATGCAGCTGCAGTTTGACCAGGGAAAGGCCAGCAGAAACCAGCTGGAGAACCAGCAGATCACCGTAGAAAATGCAGAGCTTGCCTTAAAGACGGCAGACCTGACCCTGTTCCAGACCATGGAAACCTATGACTGGGCAGTGAACGGTCTTGCAAGTACCTCATAAGGAGCGTGTGTGATATGAAAAGAAAACATCAGATCCTTGCTTTGGGGCTTGCGGCAGTTCTTGCGTCTGCATCGGTGGTTCCGGCCTTTGCCGGGTATGCGCCTACCGGTCCCGGAGCAGAGCCGGGGCCTGAAAAATACGATGCGGAAACGCTGGCAAAGCTGCAGGACAATGTTCTGGAATACGATGAGCTTACCCTGCGTGTGCGGGAGTATAACCCGAACATTTCGGAGGCCTGGAGAAAGTATGGAGAGTCGAAGGAAGACTACCAGAATATGCTGACGGAGCTGGAAAGCACCTATGATAAATCCATGGACAATATTGATGACGTTTTAAAGCCGTTAAAGCAGGCGAAAAAGCTGATGCCGCAGCTGAAAAGTTCGGTGAAGCAGATGGAAAGCTTAAAGAGCGGTTACCACAGTCTGGTCCAGGGAATCCGGGATACAGTGACGAACTGGGACACCAGCAAGGTCAACACGGCCACGATCCGCCAGTATGAAAAACAGGTGGTCTCCGGTGCCCAGAGTGCCATGATCGGCTACAATACCATCGTGGATAATAAGGCGACGCTGGAGACGCTGGTGGACCTGTACCAGAAACAGTGCGATATGTATGAGCGGATGGCAGGACTCGGACTGGCAAACCAGACGGATTTAGTCAGCGCACAAACGTCTCTCATCGGGGCGAAGGCCCAGCTGGCCTCGCTGCAGTCCCAGGAGGACAGCGTGTATCGTACCCTGTGTCTGCTGCTTGGCTATGATACTAACAGCGGTGTGCAGATCCAGAACCTTCCGGCTTTTGATATGGGCAGGTTAGATGGCATGAATCTGGAAGCAGACACAAAGAAGGCAATCGGCAATAACTATACGCTGATCGGCCAGAGAACCTCTGCTAAGGGCGAGACCAACGCCCAGATCGCAGCCCGACTGAACACGATCAACGAGGGTGAGCAGAAGCTGACGATCGAGATGCAACGCCTTTACCAGGATGTTCTGGATAAAAAGGCTGCTTACGAGGCCGCGCAGACCGGCTATGCGGCTGCTGAAAAGAGCAATGGGGCAGCGCAGCGGCAGTACCAGAACGGTCTTTTGTCTGAGATGCAGTACGTCGGCACTCAGATCAGCTACAACCAGAAGAAGGCTGCAAAGGAAGCGGCAGAGCTTGATCTGTGGTCGGCCATGAATGCCTATGACTGGGGCATTGAAGGCTTGGCAACCGTGGAATAGCTGCTATGCCATTTGGCCTGTGCCGTGTGATGGCAGCACAGGATCAAGACAAGGAAAAAAGAAAAAACGGATTTTGACATCAGGGCGATGATCCTCTAACAGGGAGTAATCGCCCTGATTTAATTTATCCCGGAGCTTATCCCGGCTTTCTTCGGGGATCTCTTTGCACACTTCATCCAGAAAGCAGAAGCGCGGGTAGAGCACGCACCACCAGTTGTGCCCCTTCCCTTTTCCGAGGATCACCCGCGCAGCGTCGTAGGTTCCGCAGGGAATGACCAGGTCATCGTAGACCCGGGTGGGAAAGTATGTGCGCTCCAGAGACAGATGCGCCTGGTAAGATATCCCTTTTTGCATCAGAAAATGGCCGGCGGCACTTTCCAGGCCGGACTGATTTTCTTCCAGCCAGGAAACCATGCTTTCTTTGCTGTTTACGGTTTCGGGCAGCCGGTCACAGATCCAGTCCAGCAGGTAGCTGCGCACCTCCAGCTTGACGGCCTGGTCCTCTTTGGAATCGCTGTTTGCAAGAATGTGAAACCGCAGGATGGATGGTGCGATGCGTCCGGCCAGATCTTCCCGGCTTTTTTGCAGGCTTCCCATGGAGAGAAGCAGAAAGAACAGAAGCAGCAGGAAAAATAAGGGTGGAAAGAGTGGACGCGACATAGATTTAGTTTTCATGGAAAAACCTCCGCTTCATCAATCTTTTTTTGTGTACTGTCACTTTTTAAGTGTTGACAGGTATGTTATAATTAATCAGACATTTTGAATAAAGAAAGGAAATCTTGTTATGAGTAAGAAAAAAATCGCAGTTCTGTTCGGCGGACAGTCATCGGAGCATGTTGTATCCTGTGTGTCTGCGGCAAATGTGATTGACCAGATAGATAAAGAAAAGTATGAGCTGCTTCTGATCGGTATCACCGAGGAAGGCCACTGGGTCAAGGCTGACAGTGTGGAGGAGATCCGTTCCGGGGCGTGGAGAGAGAGCAAGGCAGACGTTATCATCTCCCCGGATGCGACCAAGAAGTGTGCCATGATCACGGAAAATGGCGTGACCAGGGAAGAGAAGATCGATGTGGCATTCCCGGTCCTTCACGGACTTTACGGCGAGGATGGTACCGTTCAGGGAATCTTTGAGCTGGCTAAGATCCCGTACGTGGGCTGCGGCGTGCTGGCATCGGCAGTTTCCATGGATAAGCTTTACACCAAGATCATTGTAGATGACCTGGGTATCCGCCAGGCAGCTTATGTTCCGGTCATGCGCTGGAAGATGGAAAAGGATATGGATGCAGTGGTTGCGCAGGTTGAGTCACGCTTCCAGTATCCGGTCTTTGTAAAGCCGTCCAACGCTGGTTCCTCCCGCGGCGTCAGCAAGGCAGAAAACCGGGAAGGCCTGGTAGCAGCCTTGAAGGAGGCAGCAAAGCATGACCGCAAGATCCTGGTGGAGGAGACTATTGTGGGCCATGAGGTAGAGTGCGCAGTTTTAGGCGGTGGACAGAAGCCGGTTAAGGCTTCCGGCGTCGGTGAGATCCTGGCAGCAGCAGAGTTCTATGATTTCGATGCAAAGTATAACAATGAAGAGTCCCGTACTGTCATCGGACCGGAGCTTCCGGGAGATTCCGCTGAACGTGTGCGCGAGGCAGCAGCAAAGATCTTTAACGCAGTCGATGGCTATGGCCTGTCCCGTGTCGATTTCTTCGTGACAAAGGAAGGCGAGGTCATCTTCAACGAAATTAATACCATGCCGGGCTTTACCGCCATCAGCATGTATCCGATGCTCTGGGAGGCAGCAGGCATCCCGAAGGCAGAGCTGGTAGACCGTCTGATCAGCCTGGCGTTTGAGAGGTAAGCGACATGATCGACAAAAACGCGCCGGTGGGCGTATTCGATTCCGGTGTGGGCGGCCTGACGGTAGCAAGGGAGATCATGCGGCAGCTGCCCGACGAGCGGATCATCTATTTTGGTGATACGGCGCGGGTACCGTACGGAAGCAAGTCCAGAGATACCGTGCTCCGCTATTCCAGACAGATCATCCGTTTCCTTAGGACAAAGGAGGTAAAGGCAATCGTCATTGCCTGCAATACGGCAACAGCCCTGACACTGGATACCGTGGCGGCCGAGTCGGATATTCCGGTCATCGGTGTGATCAATGCCGGCGCCCGGGCCGCCGTGGATGCAACACGCAACGGGCGGATCGGTGTCATTGGAACAGAAGCAACGGTCGGCAGTGGTATTTACACGGAAGTGATGAAGAAGATGAAGCCGGGAATTCAGGTGTTTGGCAAGTCGTGCCCGCTCTTTTGTCCGCTGGTAGAGGAAGGATGGCTTCATGATCCGGTGACAGATGAGATCGCATCCCGCTACTTAAGCGTGCTGAAAGAAAAGTATATTGATACCCTGGTAATGGGCTGCACCCATTACCCGCTTCTGCGATCGACGCTGAGACGGCTGATGGGAGAAGATGTGACGCTGGTAAATCCGGCCTACGAGACCGCCATTGAGCTGCGCGGGCTTCTTGCGGAGAAGGGCTTAAGCCGCGACCCATTTGCACCGTTTGCAGGGGAAAAGCACCAGTTTTATGTCAGTGACCTTGCGGAAAAGTTTACGGATTTTGCAAGCTCGATCCTGCCGCAGGACGTGAAAGAGACAAAGAAGATCAACATTGAGGAATATTGATCCTGCCTGTGAAACGCAGAACTGGAGAGAACTGCCAGAACGGGAAACAAAACGATATGCCATGAGAGAGTTGAGATTATGACAAGAGATGTATTGATCCGTTTAAGCGGCCTTCAGGCCATGGAGGGCGATGAAGGAACGGTGGAGGTGATCACCTCGGGGGATTACTTCTGGAAAAACAATAAGCATTACCTGATCTACGATGAGGTGATGGAAGGGATGGATGGAGCCATCCGCAACACCATGAAGCTGACTCCGGAGAAGCTGGAGATCAAAAAAAGCGGACCGGTATCTGCGAATATGGTGTTTGAGCTGGACAAAAAGACCCAGACTCATTATGTAACCCCGATGGGAGAGCTGCTGGTGGAAATGACGACCAGCCGGATCGGGTTTGAGGAGGAGAATGACCATTTGAAGGTTGAGGTGGAATATGCGCTCGACATCAATTATGATCATGTCTCGGATTGCCGCATTGTCCTGGATATCACTTCAAAGGACTGCGCGAAGCTGGATCTGGGAAATGCACAATAGGAAAAGAAACAAAAAACATAAAAAAAAGAGGCATTGCGCAAAACGCACTGCCTCTTTTTCTGCCCCGTGGGACATGCGGACAAGATTAATTCTCTTTCTTAAATCTTGCAAAGAAACCTTTTTTCTTCGGTGCCTGCGGGATTGCTCCGCCGCGGACACTCTTGATCTCGGTGATGTAAAGACCGCTCACAACCACTTTTGCCTCGGTCTTAACCGGGAGTGATGCAAATACACGCTCGTCTGCCATCAGGGTCATAACCTTTGGACCTACCTTCGCCTTTACAACCGGAACCTTTGCCCAGCGCATGTACTTCGGAGTCTGCTCGTAGACCATTTTCGGAAGACCGGAATCTTTGATCTTCATTTTCTTTTTGTCAATGACCAGCATGGATACAGTCTGTTTGGACATTTCCAGAAGCTGCTGCTGCTCTACCTGACGTTTTTCGAGCTTTCTTCCTAAGAAGTACAGAACCGCGAGGGCGATCACTGCGATCACCAGAATTACCAGCAAAACGTTTAAAAAAGTCTGCATGGGGAATACCTCCATTAGGTTCTTTTATGTAACAGGACAAACCTGTACAAAAAGTATAGCATTTCCGGCAAAAAAAATCAAGGAAAAACTTGACAGCTTGACAGACGTATGATATTATGGAGTGTGCACTATTGTGGCGTTCTGGGCTTTTTGCGCCCAAAAATATGCCAGAAATTAGATTAGAAAACAGGGGTGAAACGTCAATGGAGAAAAGCAGAATGCGCCCGGTAACATCGGGAAAGAGCGTTAGAATGAGCTACTCAAGACAGAAAGAAGTTCTTGAGATGCCAAACCTGATTGAGATTCAGAAAGACTCCTATCAGTGGTTCCTCGATGAAGGATTGAAGGAAGTATTTGAAGATATCTCCCCAATCTCCGATTTCGCAGGTCATTTAAGCCTCGAATTCGTTGATTTTACATTATGTAAAGATGAAGTCAAATATAACATCGAAGAATGCAAAGAACGCGACGCAACTTACGCTGCACCTTTAAAGGTAAAGGTAAGACTTTACAATAAGGACAAAGAAGAGATCAACGAGCACGAGATCTTCATGGGAGATCTTCCGCTTATGACCGATACCGGCTCATTCGTAATCAACGGCGCTGAACGAGTTATCGTAAGCCAGCTGGTTCGTTCTCCGGGTATCTACTACGGAATCGGCCATGATAAGATCGGTAAAGAGCTGTACACCTGCACGGTTATCCCGAACCGTGGTGCATGGCTGGAGTATGAGACCGACTCCAATGATATCTTCTACGTTCGTGTAGACCGTACCCGTAAGGTTCCGGTAACCGTACTGGTGCGTGCACTGGGCTATGGCACCAACGCAGAGATCATCGATCTGTTCGGCGAGGAGCCGAAACTGCTGGCAAGCTTTGGCAAGGATACTGCAGAGAGCTATCAGGATGGCCTGTTAGAGCTCTACCGTAAGATCCGTCCGGGCGAGCCGTTATCCGTTGATAGTGCAGAAAGCCTGTTAAACAGCATGTTCTTTGACCCGCGCCGTTACGACCTGGCCAAAGTCGGCAGATATAAATTCAATAAGAAGCTTCACTTCAAAAACCGCATCAAGGGCCAGATCCTGGCTGAGGATGTAGTGGACATGACCACCGGAGAGGTTTTAGCAGAGGCTGGCGCAAAGATCGACAAAGAGCTGGCAACCACTCTGCAGAACGCAGCAGTTCCGTACGTTATGATCCAGACCGAGGAGCGCAACTACAAAGTCCTGTCCAACTTAATGGTTGACCTGGCAGCTTATGCAGACTTCGATCCGAAGGAAGTCGGTGTTACAGAATTAGTATATTATCCGGTATTAAAAACTATTCTGGAAGAAGCTGGCGATGACCAGGAAGCATTAAAGAAACTGGTTCATAAGAACATCACCGAGCTGATCCCGAAGCATATCACCAAGGAAGACATCATCGCTTCCATCAACTACAACATGCATCTGGAAGGCGGCATCGGTAACGCAGACGATATCGACCATCTGGGCAACCGCCGTATCCGTGCTGTTGGTGAGCTGTTACAGAACCAGTACCGCATCGGTCTGTCCCGTATGGAGCGTGTGGTAAGAGAGCGTATGACCACCCAGGATATGGACGGCATCACTCCGCAGTCCTTAATCAACATCAAGCCGGTTACCGCAGCAGTGAAGGAGTTCTTCGGAAGTTCCCAGCTGTCCCAGTTCATGGACCAGAACAACCCGCTGTCTGAGCTGACCCACAAGAGACGTCTCTCCGCATTGGGACCTGGCGGTCTGTCCCGTGACCGTGCCGGATTCGAGGTTCGAGATGTACACTACACCCATTACGGACGTATGTGCCCGATCGAGACTCCTGAGGGACCGAACATCGGTCTGATCAACTCCCTTGCAACCTATGCAAAGGTAAATGAGTACGGCTTCATCGAGGCTCCGTACCGTGTGGTAGACAAATCCGACCCGGCTAACCCGCGTGTAACCGACGAGGTGGTATACCTGACTGCAGACGAGGAGGATAACTTCGTTGTCGCACAGGCAAACACCCCGCTCGACGAGGAAGGCCATTTCATTAACAATAACGTAGCCGGCCGTTTCCGTGAGGAGACTTCCGAGTTCCAGAAGAGAGCCATCGACTTAATGGACGTATCTCCTAAGATGGTATTCTCCGTAGCAACATCCATGATCCCGTTCCTGCAGAACGATGACGCAAACCGTGCACTGATGGGATCTAACATGCAGCGTCAGGCCGTTCCGCTTTTAAGAACCGAGGCGCCTGCAGTAGGTACCGGTATCGAGGGCAAGGCTGCTGTCGACTCTGGTGTCTGCGTAGTAGCAAAGCATGCCGGTGTTGTTGAGCGTTCCGCTTCCAACGAGATCATCATCAAGCGTGATGACAACGGCGCAAAAGATGTTTATCATCTGATCAAATTCTCACGAAGCAACCAGTCCAACTGCTACAACCAGAAGCCGCTCGTTTACAAGAACGACCACGTTGAGGCAGGCGAGGTCATCGCAGACGGTCCGTCCACCAGCAACGGTGAGATCGCTCTTGGTAAGAACCCGCTGATTGGTTTCATGACCTGGGAAGGTTACAACTACGAGGATGCGGTTCTCTTAAGTGAGAGACTGGTTATGGAAGATGTCTACACCTCCGTTCATATCGAGGAGTATGAGGCAGAAGCCCGTGACACCAAGCTTGGACCGGAAGAGATCACCCGCGATGTTCCGGGTGTCGGCGACGACGCATTAAAAGACCTGGACGAGAGAGGTATCATTCGTATCGGTGCTGAGGTCCGTGCCGGTGATATCCTGGTCGGTAAGGTTACCCCGAAGGGTGAGACCGAGCTGACTGCTGAGGAGAGACTGCTCCGTGCGATCTTCGGTGAGAAGGCAAGAGAAGTACGTGATACTTCCTTAAAAGTACCGCACGGTGCTTACGGCGTCATCATCGACGCAAAAGTATTTACCAGAGAGAACGGCGATGAGCTGGCTCCTGGCGTAAACCAGAGTGTCCGCATCTACATTGCACAGAAGCGTAAGATCTCTGTCGGCGATAAGATGGCAGGACGTCATGGTAACAAGGGTGTCGTTTCCCGCGTACTTCCGGTAGAGGATATGCCGTTCCTTCCGAATGGCCGTCCGCTGGATATCGTCTTAAACCCGCTGGGCGTACCTTCCCGAATGAACATCGGACAGGTCCTGGAGATGCACTTAAGCCTTGCATGTAAAGCACTTGGCTTTAACATTTCCACCCCGGTATTCGAGGGCGCGAACGAGGTAGACATCATGGATACCCTGGAAATTGCAAACGATTACGTAAACACCTCCTGGGAGGAGTTTGAAGAGAAATACAAAGATACCCTGAAACCGGAAGTTATGGATTACTTAGGTTCCCATCTGGAGCACCGTGAGCTGTGGAAGGGCGTTCCGCTCCGCCGCGACGGTAAGGTAAGACTGCGTGACGGACGTACCGGCGAGTACTTCGACAGCCCGGTAACCATCGGTCACATGCATTACCTGAAGCTGCATCACCTGGTTGACGATAAGATCCATGCACGTTCCACCGGCCCATACTCCCTTGTTACCCAGCAGCCTCTGGGTGGTAAGGCACAGTTCGGCGGACAGCGTTTCGGTGAGATGGAGGTTTGGGCCCTGGAGGCATATGGTGCATCCTACACCCTGCAGGAGATCCTGACCGTGAAGTCCGATGATGTTGTCGGACGTGTGAAGACCTACGAGGCAATCATCAAGGGCGAGAACATCCCTGAGCCGGGTATTCCGGAGTCCTTCAAGGTACTGTTAAAAGAGCTGCAGTCCCTTGGCCTGGATGTAAGCGTACTGCGTGATGACGGAACCGAGGTTGAGATTGGCGAGAACGTAGACTACGGCGAGACCGACCTGCGTGCCATCATCGAGGGCGACCGCCATTACAACCGCGACGAATCCTTCGGTGACTATGGTTACCAGAAGCAGGAGTTCAAGGGTGAAGAGCTGGTTGATGTCGATAACAACGACGACAGCAGCGATGATTTCGAAGGGGAATCCGACGATTACACCGACGATTCCTTTGATGAAGAATAATAGAAGGGAGTAACGCTCATGCCTGAGACAAATGAAACTTATCAGCCATTGACATTTGATGCCATTAAGATTGGCCTGGCTTCCCCGGAGAAGATTCTGGAGTGGTCACACGGCGAGGTAAAAAAGCCGGAGACCATCAACTACCGTACCTTAAAACCGGAGCGCGACGGTCTGTTCTGTGAGCGCATCTTCGGACCGAGCAAGGACTGGGAATGTCATTGTGGTAAATATAAAAAAATCAGATACAAAGGCGTAATCTGCGACCGCTGCGGCGTTGAGGTAACCAAGTCCAGCGTCCGCAGAGAGCGTATCGGCCACATCCAGCTGGCTGCTCCTGTATCTCATATCTGGTACTTTAAGGGTATCCCGAGCCGTATGGGTCTCATTCTGGATATCTCCCCGAGAGTACTGGAGAAGGTTCTGTACTTTGCATCCTACATCGTTCTGGATGCAGGTCAGACCAGCCTGCAGTACAAGCAGGTACTCTCCGAGAAAGAGTACCGTGAAGAGGTCGAGAAGTGGGGCTACGGCAACTTCCGTGTTGGAATGGGTGCTGAGGCTGTTCTCGAGCTTTTAAAGAGCATTGATCTTGAGAAAGAGTCTGAGATGCTCAAACGCGAGCTGAAGGACGCAAGCGGCCAGAAGCGCGCAAGAATCATCAAGAGACTGGAAGTTGTAGAAGCATTCCGCAACTCCGGAAACAAGCCGGAGTGGATGATCATGACCGTGATCCCGGTTATCCCGCCGGATATCCGTCCGATGGTACAGCTGGACGGCGGCCGTTTCGCAACCTCTGACTTAAACGATTTATACAGAAGAATCATCAACCGTAACAACCGTCTTGCACGTCTTCTCGAGCTTGGTGCTCCGGACATCATCGTCCGCAACGAGAAGCGTATGCTGCAGGAGGCTGTTGACGCCCTGATCGATAACGGACGCCGCGGTAGACCGGTAACCGGTCCTGGAAACCGTGCACTGAAATCCCTTTCCGATATGCTGAAAGGTAAACAGGGCCGTTTCCGCCAGAACCTGCTTGGTAAACGAGTTGACTATTCCGGACGTTCCGTTATCGTCGTAGGACCGGAGCTGAAGATCTACCAGTGTGGTCTTCCGAAGGAGATGGCGATCGAGCTGTTCAAGCCGTTCGTTATGAAGGAGCTTGTCCAGAACGGAACCGCACACAACATCAAGAGTGCGAAGAAGATGGTAGAGCGTCTGCAGTCTGAGGTATGGGATGTCCTCGAAGATGTTATCAAAGAGCATCCGGTTATGTTAAACCGTGCACCTACCCTGCACAGACTGGGTATCCAGGCATTCGAGCCGATCTTGGTTGAGGGTAAGGCAATCAAGCTGCATCCGCTTGTATGTACCGCATTCAACGCAGACTTCGATGGAGACCAGATGGCAGTACATCTTCCGCTTTCCCAGGAAGCACAGGCAGAGTGCCGTTTCCTGCTCCTGTCTCCGAACAACCTGTTAAAGCCGTCCGATGGTGGCCCGGTAGCCGTTCCTTCCCAGGATATGGTACTTGGTATCTACTATCTGACCCAGGAGCGCCCAGGCGCAACCGGCGAGGGCATGATCTTCAAGAGCGTCAACGAGGCAATCCTTGCTTACGAGAACGCTGCTGTGACCCTGCACTCCCGCATCAAAGTAAGAGTCACCAAGACCATGCCGGATGGCACCGAGATGACCGGAGTGGTAGAATCCACCTTAGGCCGTTTCATCTTCAACGAGATCATCCCGCAGGACCTTGGCTTTGTAGACAGAAGCATTCCGGGCAACGAGCTGCTTCTTGAGGTTGACTTCCACGTAGGAAAGAAACAGTTAAAGAAGATCCTGGAGAAGGTCATCAACGTACATGGCGCTACCCAGACTGCTGTTACCCTGGATGATATCAAGGCAATCGGTTACAAGTATTCCACCAGAGCTGCCATGACCGTATCCATCGCGGATATGACCGTGCCGGCATCCAAGCCGAAGCTGCTGGCTGATGCCCAGGAGACCGTTGACCGTATCGCAAAGAACTTCCGCCGTGGCCTGATCACTGAGGAAGAGCGTTATAAAGAGGTTATCGAAACCTGGAAGACCACCGATGACCAGCTGACCAAAGACCTGTTAGGCGGTCTGGATAAGTACAACAACATCTTCATGATGGCAGACTCCGGTGCGCGAGGATCTGATAAGCAGATCAAGCAGCTGGCAGGTATGCGTGGACTTATGGCAGATACAACCGGTCACACCATCGAACTTCCTATTAAATCCAACTTCCGTGAGGGTCTTGACGTACTGGAGTACTTCATCTCCGCTCATGGTGCACGAAAGGGTATGTCCGATACCGCACTGCGTACCGCAGACTCCGGTTACCTTACCCGTCGTCTGGTAGACGTATCCCAGGATCTGATCGTGCGTGAGGTAGACTGCTGCGAAGGCAAGGATATCCCGTACATGGAGATCAAGGCATTCACCGATGGCAAAGAGACCATCGAGAGCCTGGAGGAGCGTATCACCGGCCGTTATATCGCTGAGACCATCACTGATCCGGAGACCGGAGAAGTGGTTGTAAAAGCAAACCATATGTGTACTCCGAAGCGTGCTGCTGCTGTTATGAAGGCACTGAACAAGATGGGCCGTGATTCCGTAAAGATCCGTACCGTCCTTAGCTGTAAGTCCCATATCGGTGTCTGCGCAAAATGTTATGGTGCCAACATGGCAACCGGCCAGCCTGTACAGGTTGGTGAGGCAGTCGGCATCATCGCTGCACAGTCTATCGGTGAGCCTGGTACCCAGCTGACCATGCGTACCTTCCATACCGGCGGTGTAGCAGGTGGAGATATCACACAGGGTCTTCCGCGTGTCGAGGAGCTGTTCGAGGCACGTAAGCCGAAGGGTCTTGCAATCATTACCGAGTTCGGTGGTGTTGTAACCCTGAAAGATACCAAGAAGAAACGTGAGATCGTGGTTACCGATCCGGAGACCGGCAACTCCAAGACCTATCTGATCCCGTACGGTTCCAGAATCAAGGTTCAGGACGAGCAGGTGATCGAGGCCGGTGATGAGCTGACCGAAGGTAGCGTAAACCCGCATGACATCTTAAAGATCAAGGGTGTCCGTGCCGTACAGGATTACATGATCCAGGAAGTACAGCGTGTATACCGTCTGCAGGGTGTAGAAATCAACGATAAGCACGTTGAGATGATCGTTCGTCAGATGTTAAAGAAGATCCGCATCGAGGAGAGCGGCGACAGCGATGTGCTGCCGGGCGTATCCATGGATGTCCTCGACTTCAACGAGATGAACGAAGCTCTGATTGCAGAGGGCAAGCAGCCGGCAGAGGGCAAGCAGGTTATGCTTGGTATTACCAAGGCATCCCTGGCTACCGATTCCTTCCTGTCTGCAGCATCCTTCCAGGAGACCACCAAGGTTCTGACCGAGGCGGCTATCAACGGTAAGGTTGACCATCTGATTGGTCTGAAGGAGAATGTTATCATCGGTAAGCTGATCCCGGCTGGTACCGGTATGAAGCGTTACCGTTCCGTAAAGCTCAACACAGATGTTGAGCCAGAGGAAGAGATCGCTCTGGAGGATGATGACGAGATCCTGCTTTCCGGCGATGACGATATGGCGGAGGAAGCTCCGGAAGTATTCGATATCGACGATAGCGAAGAGTAAAAAATAATATAGCCTGACCGTAATATCAGAAGGTCCGGGCATGTAAAAAGAAAACGACTTCCTATATTTTCATGCAGAAAATACCGGAGGTCGTTTTCATACATATCGTTTTATAGAAAGTATGGGAGAAATATGAGTCAGTTACATGGGGGAAGGGAGCGGAATTCGAGCAGGAATTCTGTGAAAAATACAGGCGGAAAAGCACCTTGGCAGCCGGGGCGGCCGCTTTCGGAGCGGGAGATCCGGCAGATGCGGGCGAGAAAAGCGCGGAAAATGAAGATCATGCGCCGTCGGCGCCGCATTCTGATTCTGGGATTACTTGCTGTCTGCATTCTGACGGGGGTGCTGGTGGCTGCAATCTCGGGGGCGGTGCGGAAACGGAAGGCGGAGAATGCGGTTGTGGAGGCTGCGGCTCTGCAGGAGAGCATGAGCGCGTCTGCTGCCGAGGAAGAAAGTAAGGAAGCGGAAGAACGGGCAGCATATGTCCAGTCCCTGCCGGATGTGGGCGCGATCTACGGCATTGCGGTCAGTGAAGTGGGCTGGAGCCATTTCTTTGCGGATAATTCCTACAGCATGGCACCGACAACCTCCTATGTGACAGCGATCCGTGCGACATTAAATGGCCAGCCGGAGGGCATGAGCGGCACGATCCGCTACCGCGTGAATTTGAGCGGTACGGGCTGGCTGGACTGGCAGGAGGACGGCGCTGAGGCCGGGGATTCGGCTGGTACGGCCCCGCTTGAGGGCATTGCCATGGAACTGACCGGAGACTTGGGAACTTATTATGAGGTGCTTTACAGCGTGCTCCAGGATTCTAAATGGACAGACTGGGTTTCCGATGGAGCCGAAGCCGGAACGGTTGGTGCGGGACTACGGGTCGATGGCGTGCGTATTTCCGTGGTAAAGCGGACCGGCGATACGGTTTATGCGGGAAATATTGACCCGAACCGCCCTATGGTGGCGCTGACCTACGATGATGGCCCGTCCCCAACTGTGACGCCGCGTATTTTGAATTGTCTGAAAGAAAACGGTGGCCGCGCGACGTTCTTTATGGTAGGACAGAAGGTTATTAAGAGTCCGGATGTCTTAAAACAGATGGTAGCGCAGGGCTGTGAGGTGGCAAACCATACCTTTGACCATACTCTTATGACGAAGGTGTCTCCGACCGATCTGGCGAATCAGCTGGTGGCTACGAACCAGGTGGTTTCCGATGCCTGCGGCATCTCGCCGGTGCTGATGCGCCCCTGCGGCGGAGCGAAGACAGATGCGGGTATGAACATTGCCGGAGCGATTTCCATGCCGGCTATTTTGTGGAGTGTTGATACGCTGGACTGGAAGACCCGGGACGCGTCCCAGACGATCCAGACAGTGCTTGAGAAGGTAAAGGACGGGGATATCATTTTGATGCACGATTTGTATGATGCCACCGGAGATGCCAGCGAGATGATCATCCCGGAACTGGTAAAGCGCGGGTTCCAGCTGGTGACGGTCAGCGAGCTGTCATCCTACCGGGGCGGTATGATACCGGGAAAAAGCTATTCGCAGTTTCGGCTAGTGAAGACAAATGAAAAATAAAAACAGATGGTAAATGCGGCCTGCCAGCTTTCACGATGGGGAAGCTGGCAGGCCGCATTTTTCATCTGTAGTCAGTGTCTGGCAGGATAGCAGGAGGAAAGCCGACACCATAATGATTCCAGTAATCTTTTATTTTCTGTGCGTAGTTCTGAGAAAGCTGGATGAGATACCTGTCTGCCGCAGTTAGCATACGGTCTTTGGAGAAGATGATATACCAGTCCCAGGATGGTTCCTGTTCCGGATAAAACCAGACGGAGCCTCTGCCATTTTGTACATAGGACTGTGGCATAATGGTGCAGCACAGTCCGTTGCTGACCAGTCGGTACAGCACATTGTTCATATGGGTTTCGTAGCGGATCTTCGGGAGATATCCAGCATCCTCAAACAGCGGATCAATGACGTTTCGCATAGTGGAACCGGAGAACATGAAGGCAAAGGGATCATTTTTAAAGTGTTTTAAGTCCATTGTGTTTAATGGTTTTCCCGTGGGGGCGGCATATTGTGCCATGGGATGTTTACGCGGAATGCCGAGAACCAGCCGTTCCGTGCAGAGGTGTACATAGTCAAAATGGCGGGAAGAAGGCTTGTCTTTTATCATGACAAAGGCCAGATCTAGCCGGTCAGTCTGGACATTTTCCTCCATCTCCCGTACATTTTGCTCAGTCAGAGTGATGGCTACGTTGGGAAAAGCATGGCTGAAATCCTTTGCAATATTAATGAATAGGTCAGCTCCGTGCTCATAGGGAAGTCCAAAGGAAATGGTGCCGCGGGGATTGTCGGACAGATCATTGATCTGGCTGATACAGTTTTGGGCCATCTTTAAAATTCTTCTTGCGTTTTCGATATAAATGAGCCCGGCGTGGGTTGGGCGCATTTCTTTTTTGGAGCGGTGAAAGAGAGGGGTGCCAAGCTCTGTTTCGAGCTTGATAAGCTGCTGGTTTAAGCCGGACTGTGAGATGAACAGGCGTTCAGCTGCTTTGGTGACATTTCCGGTTTCTGCGATCGCGACAATGTATTCCAGTATTTTAAAGTTCATAATAAATTCCCTCCTGAAAGTTTCTGGCAAATGCTACAATATGATCTGTTTTCAGACAAGATGCACAAAAATTCTCAATATATTTTCATAAGATGAACAAAAAAGAAGAAAAACTTCTGGACTGTATCGTTATTAGCTGTTTTACTTATTTTAACTCGCATGATAGAATACAGTCAAGTGAGAAAAAGCAGTTTTAATACTACTTAAGGAGGGGAAAAAATGGTAGCTTTAAAATGGCTCGACAAGAATTTTGAAATCTGCTGTATGTCTGTGTTACTGGCAATTATGACAGTCCTTTCATTCACAAATGTTGTGATGCGTTATTGCTTCAACAATGCGTTAAGCTGGTCGGATGAGATCTGCTGTTACTGCCTGGCGATCAGCGCATTTCTTTCCTTGCCGGCAACAATCCGGAACAGATCTATGATCCGTGTGGATACTTTTACCACCATGCTCAGCAAACCGGTGCAGAAGATCATCACCATTGTATGTACGGTAATCGTGGGTGCGTTCACTGTACTTCTGGTAAAGGGCGGATTTGATCTGATTGCCGTTACCGCAAAGACCGGACAGCGCAGCCCGGCTTTACAGATTCCGGTAGCAAACTTCTACTGGATTATGACCATCTGCTTTGTACTGGCTGTACTCAGAGCAGTTCAGGTAGTATTTCTTGATGTGACTGGAAAGGAGAAAGAACAATGACAATCGGATTATTCTTTATTCTTCTTGCAATTTTCCTGGTAATCAGTCTTCCGGTTGGTGCCGTATTCGGACTGATGGCAATCCTTCCAGGGATGATGGGAACACTGAATTACGGAGCAATCGATGTAGCCAGAGCAATGTTCTCCGGTATGAACAGCTTCACTCTGTTAGCAGTGCCGCTGTTTATGGTTTCCGGCATGATCATGGCAGAGGGAGGTATTTCCAAACAGCTCTTTGAGTTCTTCGGATATTTCATCGGCAACAAGACTGCAGGTTTCCCGTGTGCAGTGGTTGTAACCTGTATGTTCTACGCAGCAATTTCCGGTTCCGCACCGGCAACTGTATCTGCAGTAGGTTCCATGACCATTCCATTCCTGGTAAACATGGGATATGATGTGGTATTCTCCACAGCAATCGTTACGGTAGCCGGAGCGCTGGGGGTTATCATCCCGCCGTCCATTTCCTATATTGTATATTCTGCAGCGGCAAACGCTTCACCGTCTGCTCTGTTCATTGCAGGTATCATTCCTGGATGTCTGATTGGTTTCTTCCTGATGGGATACTGCTGGTACTACTGCAAAAAGAACGGTGAGGACAAAGAAAAGCTGCAGGAGAACTACAACAAGATCCGCGAAAAAGGATTCCTGAAGTTATTCAAGGAAAGCTTTTTCGCCCTGATGACTCCGGTTATCATCCTTGGATGTATCTACTCTGGTATTTGCTCTCCGACTGAAGCAGCTGTTATCTCCGTTATCTACGGTTTCTTGGTATGCATTCTGGTTTACAAGAGCATCAAGATCCGTGAAATCCCGAAGATCTTCCTGGCAGGTTCCAAGACCTATGTTAACATTCTGTTCGTAATTGCAGCAGCATCCGCATTTGCAAGAACCATGACTCTGCTGAAGTACCCGCAGTCCATTTCAAAGATGGTACTGTCCGTAACAGACAACAAGATTCTGATTCTTCTGTTAATGAACCTGATCATGATCGTCTGTGGTATGATCATTGATAACATCCCGAACATCATGATCTTGACCCCGATTATGCTCCCAATCGCAAATGCACTGGGCATTAATCCGGTTCACCTTGGTATCTTCATGACCTGTAACCTGGCAATGGGCATGGTTACCCCGCCAATGGGCATCAACCTGTTCGTTGCTTCTGGCATGACCAAGATCCCGTTATTGAATCTTGCTAAGGCAACGGTTCCGTTCCTGATCGCGTTCCTGGTATGTCTGGCACTCATCGTATTTGTTCCGGGACTGAGCTTATGGCTTCCATCCATCCTTGGATAATACGAAACAAAAGGGAAAGTATAATATTTACATATTAAAAAGGAGAAGACTATTATGAAGAAAGCGTTATCTATGTTACTTGCAGGAACCATGGCAATGAGCCTGGTAGCATGTTCCTCCGGAAATTCCGGATCTTCCACCACTGCAGACACCACAGCAGCTGCAGCAGCAACGGAGACCAAGGCTGAGGGTGGAGACACCGCAGCAGACACCTCCGAGGATTACGGTGATTACAGCTGGAACCTGGCTATGACTGTATCTGAGACTACCACCAACTATAAGATGGTTGAGTACTTTGCAAACCTGGTAAAAGAGAAATCCAACGGCAGCATCAATATCGAGCTGTATCCGGGTGGACAGCTGGCAAACACCACTGAGCAGGATGAGGCCTGTGTATCCGGTTCTATCGAGATGGTCACCGGTATGACCGCTGATCTGACTGACTTCGTAAAAGAGATGGCTCTGTTCGATATGCCGAATGTATTCGATAACATCGACCATATGAGAAACTTCCTGGAAGGCGATTATGCAAAGAAGCAGATCAACGATTACTGTGAGGCATCCGGTATCCATATGCTTGCTTTCTCTGACGCTGGTTTCCGTGAGTTGACCACCAACGTTCCGACCAAATCTGTTGCAGATCTGGCTGGGCAGAAGATCCGTGTTATGACCAACAAATACCACATTGCATACTGGAACGCAATCGGTGCATCTGCAGTTCCGATGCAGTTCAATGAGCTGTTCATGGGACTTCAGCAGGGTACTGTTGATGGACAGGAGAACCCGTACATGAACATCGTTGGTAACAACCTGCAGGAAGTTCAGAAATACGTTGTTGAGACCAACCATGTAGGCCACATTATCGTATTCTTCATGAACAATGATCTGTACCAGAGCCTTCCGGACAACACCAAAGCCCTGTTAGACGAGTGTGCTGCTGAGGCTGCTGAGTATGCTAAGGGTGTTGCAAGTGAGTCCATCGAGCAGGATAAGAAGACTGTTGAGGATGCAGGATGCGAGATCGTACAGTTCAGCGATGATGATCTGGCTGTATTAAGAGATAAAGCACAGGTTGTATACGACATGGTTAAGGAAGACCTTGGCGATGACGTAGTACAGGGATTCTTGGATGCAGTTGATGCAGCAAGAAACTAAGTATCACAAAAGAAATTCACAGTGTTAAACCTATGCGGAGAGGCAGAAATGCCTCTCCCTTTTAAAAGCATCAGTTTTTAAAACGATATTAACTTTTGAGAAGAGCCGGAGGATAAAAGATGGATTTTTTGATTAAAAACGGAACAATTTATGATCCTGCACAGCATAAGACATGGAAAGGTGATATCGCCCTTGTGGATGGAAAAATTGCCGCACCTTCCGAAAACCATTCGTACAGACAGGTCATCGATGCAGAAGGCTGTATCGTCACGACAGGCTTGATCGACTACCACGTGCATTACATGCGCGGCGCTTCTGAAGGTGGTGTACAGGCAGATGTTGTTTCCTTCTGCAGCGGCATTACGAGCGTAGTTGATGGTGGAACTGCAGGAACTGGAATGTTTGAGCATATTTACCGCACGATCGTGGCAAATTCCCAGGTGCGCTTCCTGAATATGCTTCTGGTTGCTTCCGGCGGACAGTCTAATAATCAGTATCCGGAAAACCTGGATCCGGCTTTGATGGATGAGAAAAAGATCGTGGAATTCTTTAAGAAATATCCGGAAAACCTGGTAGGATTGAAAACCAGAATCTCCCATGGGATCATTGAGGCAGATAAGGTAGAGGCTTCCATCTGCCGCACAGTTGAGATTGCCGAAAAGGCCGGAACCAGAGTCATTGTCCATGTGACGGACTGTCCGGTCGGACTGTCCGAGCTGGCATCTTGGCTGCGTCCGGGCGATATGATCTGCCATATCTACCAGGGCAAGGATCATACCTGCTTAGGAGAGGACGGCAAGGTGCTTCCGGGCTTACTGGAAGCAAGAAAACGCGGCGTGCTTTTCGATGCATCCAACGGAAGAAGCAATTTTGACCTGGAGGTATGCCAGGCAGCAGTAGCCCAGGGCTTTGTCCCGGATGTGATCAGCAGCGATATCAATTCCTCCAGCTGCTTCTTACAGCCACTGCATTCCCTGCCGCGTATCCTTTCCAAGTTTGTGGATTTTGGTATGGACTGGATGGATGTTCTGGACTGCGCGACCAGAAAGCCGGCTGAGCTGATCGGTATGCCGGAGCTGGCTTCCATGGCTGAGGGAACTACTGCAGACGTTGTGATCTTAAAGCACAAAGAGAAAGAAATGCAGTACACGGATCTTGCTGGACATGAGTTTAAGGGCAATCAGGTATTTGTTCCGCAAATGACCTTTAAAGATGGGGAATGTGTTTACTGCCAGGCTGATTTCGCATAGTATCTGATACAGTATTTTCCAGTAGCACAGAAAGGAAAAGAATGAGATGAAATATTCAGATTATCAGACTATTGTGGAAAAGGAATATGAGAGGAACCGGAAGAATATTTTCACCTGTTATTTTTTCATCTTGCTCTCTGTCATATTCTTTGCGGTATTTTTCTTAAGTGTCCGGGAACTGCCGGTAGCAGGTGCCGCGTTCCTTCTGGATTTTGCTGCTGCAGTTTATGCGCTCCGGGCGTTTAAGGGACTGCATCCGTACTGGGAAATGCAGCTCGCCTTAAAAGCAAAGGAGGAGCCTACGGAAATGAATGTGGGACGTTTTATTGCAGGTGTGGAGTTTGCCGGGAAAAAACGTCTTCCTTCTTTTCATGGAAGGGCACCGGAAATTTTTGCCGAGACATTTACTGCATTGAAAAAAAGCGGGAAGGTTTCCGTGGCAGATCTGGAGCATTTAAAGACTGTCCTGAAAGCAGTGGGCGTAACGGAGCTGTAACCGTTACTGTTCACGCATGCATGTCCAGCAACGGGATTTTTAACTCAGAAAATTCCTACCTGTGAACAGGAAGAAATTGCTGACAAATTACTGCCTGTCGTTGGAAACAACTTGCGGACACTCCCTGTATATGGTATAATCAACGCGAAAATATGCCATTGCAGCCTTTTTCGGATCAGAGTGCATTTGCAGTCACGGAGGCGCCAGGTAGTGCGTTTGCTGACTCAGAAAGGCATTTGATCCCAAAAGAGCATAAGCAAAAGGCAACGACAATACAGGAGGTTAAGAATATGAAACATGTTAAGACTTTAAACAATAAAACTCTGAAGGAGTCCATGAAGAAGGGCGGATGCGGCGAGTGCCAGACTTCCTGTCAGTCTGCATGCAAGACTTCCTGCACCGTTGGCAACCAGAGCTGCGAGAACGCAAACAGATAATCAGTCTGTTAGATACTGGCATATAACGGTTTTTTACGATGGCAGAGGTAGACAGAGGTTCCGGAGAAACCGGAACTTTTGTCTGCGTCTGCCTATGTGTGTGTTAGGGACTTACACACATAGCGTTGTTTTCGTGGTTTTTGAGTGTGAAAATGGCGGTGATTGGTGATAAGAAGAAAGAAAAAGTTTCATTTAGAAGGAGAAATCGAGTGATTCATCAGTATAAGAATAACGGATATAACATCGTCATGGATATTGCCAGCGGCTCTGTCCATGTAGTCGATGATGTAGTTTACGATGCGGTTGCACTGTTAGAGCCGGTGATCGGCGAGGTAATGTCTCCGGTACAGATCCCGGAAACCGCAAGAAAGAATGCGGAGGCCGAGCTTTCTAAGACCTATCCGGCAGAGGATGTCAAGGAAGCACTGGATGAGGTCCAGGAGCTGATCAATGCCGAGGAGCTGTATACAAAGGATATTTACCAGACCTATGTAACGGATTTCAAAAAGAGAAAAACCGTTGTGAAGGCACTCTGCCTGCACATTGCCCATGATTGTAACCTGGGCTGCAAGTACTGCTTCGCAGAAGAGGGTGAGTATCACGGACGCCGTGCTCTCATGAGCTTTGAAGTAGGTAAAAAGGCACTGGATTTCCTGGTAGCCAATTCCGGCAACCGCCACAACCTTGAGGTTGACTTTTTCGGCGGTGAGCCGCTTATGAACTGGGAAGTCGTAAAGCAGCTGGTTGAGTATGGCCGTTCTTTAGAGGAGCCGAACAACAAACGTTTCCGTTTCACCATCACGACCAACGGCGTGCTGTTAAACGACGAGATCATCGACTTCTGCAACCGGGAGATGAGCAATGTGGTCATGAGCCTGGACGGCCGTAAGGAAGTAAACGACTACATGCGCCCGACCCGTAACGGCCACGGCAGCAGCTACGAGATCACGGTTCCGAAGTTCCAGAAGTTCGCAAAGAGCCGCGCTGGCAAGGATTATTATGTGCGCGGAACCTTCACCCGCAATAATCTGGACTTCTCTGAGGATGTAAAGCATTTTGCAGATCTTGGTTTTGACCAGATGTCCATTGAGCCGGTTGTCGGTTCTGAGGATGAGCCGTATGCGATCCGCGAGGAAGACCTTCCGAAGATCATGGAGGAGTACGACAAGCTGGCTGTTGAGTATATTAAGCGCAAAAAAGAAGGAAGAGGATTTAACTTCTTCCACTTTATGATCGATCTGAACCAGGGTCCGTGCGTGGCAAAGCGTCTTTCCGGCTGTGGCTCAGGTACCGAGTATCTGGCAGTTACCCCGTGGGGCGATTTTTATCCGTGCCACCAGTTTGTAGGCCAGGAGGATTTCCTGATGGGCAACGTAGACACCGGTATCACCAGAACCGATATCCGCGATGAGTTCAAGCTCTGCAATGTCTACGCAAAAGAGAAGTGCAGAAACTGCTTTGCAAGATTTTACTGCAGCGGCGGATGCGCAGCCAATTCCTACAACTTCCACGGAACTATTACCGATGCTTATGAGATCGGATGCGAGATGCAGAAAAAGCGTATCGAGTGTGCGATCATGATTAAGGCGGCTCTTGCCGACGAAGAATAAAAGGAGAAGAATGATGAAGAACAGCAAAGTAAAAGGCCTGATTGGCCTGCTGGTCCTGCTCTTTGCAGTGGGGCTGTTCGGATTCTTCGGCTATGATACGATGGATGACATCAAGCTGGGTCTTGACCTGGCTGGCGGTGTCAGCATCACGTATCAGGCAGTAGAGGAGAATCCGACATCGGAGGAAATGTCCGATACCATTTACAAGCTGCAGCAGCGTGTACAGAATTACAGCACAGAGGCTGCAGTTTACCAGGAGGGAAATAACCGGATCAACATCGATATCCCGGGTGTTTCCGATGCAAACGCGATCCTGGAGGAGCTTGGTAAGCCAGGTTCCCTGATCTTTACCGATGAAACCGGTAAGACCATCTTAACCGGTGACCAGGTAGCATCCGCAAAGGCGGGCATCATTGAGCAGAATGGCCAGAAATCCTATGTGGTAAGCCTGACCTTTACTGAGGAGGGTACCAAGGCATTTGCTGACGCAACCTCCGCAAACGTGGGCAAGCGTATTGCCATTATCTATGATAACCAGATCTATTCCAACCCGGTAGTCCGTGAGGCAATCACCGGAGGCCAGTGCCAGATCGACGGCATGACCGATTACAACGAGGCTGAGAACCTGGCAGCCACCATCCGTATCGGTTCCCTTTCCCTGGAGCTGCAGGAGCTGCGTTCTAACGTAGTTGGTGCACAGCTTGGCCAGCAGGCAATCTCCACCAGCTTAAAGGCAGGTGCGATCGGTTTTGCGATCGTTGCCGTATTCATGATGGTGGTTTACCTGATCCCGGGCGTTGCAGCTGTCATTGCCCTGGCTCTGTATGTTGGCCTGGTACTGATCATGCTGACTGCATTTGATGTGACCCTGACCCTTCCGGGTGTTGCAGGTATCATCCTTTCTGTTGGTATGGCAGTGGATGCGAATGTCATCATCTTCACCCGTATCAAAGAGGAAATCGGTCTGGGACACAGTGTCAAATCTGCGATCAAGGCTGGTTTCTCCAAGGCACTGTCTGCAATCCTGGATGGTAATATCACCACCCTGATCGCTGCAGCAGTCCTGTATTTCCGTGGTTCCGGTACCGTAAAGGGCTTTGCAAGCACCCTGGCGATCGGTATCGTGCTTTCCATGTTTACTGCACTGTTTATCACCAAGGGCGCCCTGTACGCTTTATATGCAGCCGGCTTTGAGAATCCGAAATTCTACGGAACCAAGAAGGATGGCAAGGCCATCAACTTCCTTGGAAAGAAGAACCTGTGCTTCATCCTTTCCATCGTTGTGATCGTTGCAGGCTGGGCTGGCATGGCTCTGCATAAGGGACAGACCGGCTACATCTTAAATTACGGTATGGACTTTACCGGTGGTACCTCCACCAATGTTACCTTCAATGAGGATATGAGTCTGGATGACATCTCTGCAAAGGTTGTTCCGGTTGTTTCCAAGATCACCGGCGATGCCGATGTGCAGACCCAGAAGGTTTCAGGTACCAATGAGGTTATCATCAAGACTAAGACCCTGGATGTTGACCAGAGACAGCAGCTTGAGGATGCCATGGTTGAAAACTTCGGTGTTGACGCTGAGAAGATCACTGCTGAGAGTATTTCCGGTGCAGTCAGCACAGAGATGAAGAAGGATGCAGTATGGGCTGTTGCGATCGCAACCGTTCTGATGCTGTTATACATCTGGTTCCGGTTTAAGGATATCCGTTTTGCTGCCAGCGCGATCCTGGCTCTGGTACATGACGTACTGGTTGTTGTAACCTTCTATTCCCTTGCAAAGTGGTCCGTTGGTTCGACGTTCATCGCATGTATGCTGACCATCGTTGGTTACTCCATCAACGCGACGATCGTTATTTTCGACCGTATCCGTGAGAACCTGGCACTGAAGAAGGCAGGAAGCAAGCAGACCCTGGAGGAGATCGTAAACTTAAGTATCACCCAGACCTTTACCAGAAGTATCAACACTTCCCTGACGACCTTTATCATGGTATTTGTCCTGTTCTTACTGGGCGTATCCTCTATCCGTGAGTTCGCCCTGCCGCTGATGGTTGGTATCGTTTGCGGAACCTATTCTTCCGTATGCGTAACCGGTGCTCTCTGGTATGTCCTGACAACCAGAAAACAGAAAAAGGCTGAGAAATAATTATGAGATATAAACTGATCACAACGGACGGACGTGCCAAGCGGGCTGAGGTAGAGACCGTACACGGCACGATCCAGACTCCGGTTTTCATGAATGTAGGTACGGTGGCCGCCATCAAAGGTGCGGTTTCCACCGATGACCTGCGCCAGATCGGCACACAGGTGGAGCTGTCCAACACCTACCACCTGCATGTGCGGACCGGCGACAAGCTGATCAAGCAGTTCGGCGGACTTCACAAGTTTATGAACTGGGATAAGCCGATCCTGACAGATTCCGGCGGATTCCAGGTATTCTCCCTTTCTGGTCTGCGCAAGATCAAGGAGGAGGGTGTAACCTTCCGTTCCCACATCGACGGACACAAGATTTTTATGGGACCGGAGGAGAGCATGCAGATCCAGTCTAATCTGGCATCTACCATTGCGATGGCCTTCGACGAGTGTCCGCCGAGCCATGCAGAGCTTTCTTATATCCAGAACTCTGTTGACCGCACGACCCGCTGGCTGGAGCGCTGCAAAAAAGAGATGGCACGTTTAAATTCCCTGCCGGATACCATCAATAAAGAACAGCTTCTGTTCGGTATCAACCAGGGCGGCGTGGTAGATTCCATCCGTATCCAGCACGCAAAGACTATTGCAGATATGGATCTGGATGGTTATGCAGTAGGTGGCCTGGCTGTAGGCGAGACCCACGAGGAGATGTATCACATCCTCGATGTGACCGTTCCGTACCTGCCGCAGAACAAGCCGACCTACCTGATGGGTGTCGGAACCCCGGCAAACATCTTAGAGGCAGTAGACCGCGGTGTGGATTTCTTTGACTGTGTATATCCGTCCCGCAACGGCCGCCACAGCCATGTGTACACCAACCACGGAAAGCTCAATCTGTTAAACCAGAAATACGAGCTTGACCCGCGTCCGATCGAGGAAGGCTGCCAGTGTCCGGCATGCCGCTCCTATTCCAGAGCATATATCCGCCATCTGTTCAAGGCGAAGGAAATGCTGGGAATGCGTTTATGCGTCTTGCATAATTTGTATTTTTATAATAAAATGATGGAAGAGATCCGCGACGCGATCGAACAGCACCGGTACGCAGAGTACAAAGCACAGAAGCTTGCCGGTATGGAGGAGGGCCCGAAGGAGTGATCCGGTTCCTGCTTGCGTAATGCATGAACAGTAACGGGATCTGTGGATGGCTTTTGGGTGTTCCACAAAGGGATTGAAACAAAAACGAAAGTAGGCTGACCCGGGCGAGGCGCAGGTACAGCCGCAAGGAGGACAACATGTTATTAGCAACTTCAACCATGAACCCGACCATGATGATCGTGTTATACGTGGTAATCTTTGGTGGTATCTTCTACTTCATGGGATACCGTCCGCAGAAGAAAGAGAAAAAGAGAGTCGACGAGATGATGGCAAGCCTTGCTATCGGTGACAGCGTATTAACCAGCAGTGGTTTCTACGGCGTGATCATCGACATGACCGATGATACCGTGATCATCGAGTTCGGCAACAACAAAAACTGCCGTATCCCGATGCAGAAGGCAGCAATCGTACAGGTTGAGAAGCCGGAAGCGTAAAACAGCAATTGTGTTAACGGAATGAACAAGGGCCGGAAGCTCCTGACCCGCCATGCGGCGGGGCGGAGCTTCCGGCCCTTTCGTGATTCATGGATCAAATGGTTATTTACTTCTCCCACCGTCCAGATGCACCGCATGGCAGCACCAGTCCGGTTTCGGTGACCGGAAGTCCGATTTCCTGGGCTTCCACGTGACCGCCGAATTTCGGTACGATCTCGGTACTCATCATGTAGGTGAGGACTGCCGGAGCAAGTCCGGTGGTGTAGGAGTTGATGAGGAAGAAGAGCGGGTCATCGGATAAGAGCTGGACACACAGCTTTACAAGCGGATGGATCGCATCTTCAATCTTCCAGATCTCGCCCTTCGGGCCGCGGCCGTAGGATGGCGGGTCCATGATGATGGCATCGTAGTGGTTGCCGCGGCGGATCTCACGCTCTACAAATTTTACGCAGTCATCGACCAGCCAGCGGATCGGGGCATCGCTTAAGTTAGAGGATGCGGCATTCTCCTTTGCCCAGCCGACCATGCCCTTGGAGGCATCGACATGGGTGACGGAGGCACCGGCCTTGGCAGCAGCCAGCGTAGCGCCGCCAGTGTAGGCAAAGAGGTTTAAGACCTTGACCGGGCGGCCTGCATTGCGGATCTTATCGCCGAACCAGTCCCAGTTTGCAGCCTGCTCCGGGAAGAGTCCGGTGTGCTTAAAGCTGAATGGTTTTAAGTTGAAGGTAAGGCCCTTGTAGCCGATGGTCCACTGCTCCGGGAGATCAAAAAACTCCCACTCGCCGCCGCCCTTGGCGCTGCGGTGATAGTGACCATTCATATGTTTCCAGCCTTTGTGTGTCTTTGGAGTGTCCCAGATGACCTGCGGGTCCGGGCGGACTAAGAGGTACTCGCCCCATCTTTCCAGTTTTTCTCCTTTTGAACAGTCAATGACCTGATAATCTTTCCAGCCATCTGCTAACCACATATATTTTTTCCACCTTTCGTATTTACGGTTTGTTTTACATTGTATGTCACGTTTCGTTGCCGCCCATATATGCGTCATATATGTGTACGGCAGCTTTTTTAGTTGTTCCGTCTTCCCATTATAACAGTAAAATGAAGAGGTGTCCACGAGTTACTGTTCACAGGCAGGAAGTTTCTGGATCAGGGCAAAGCGAAAACAGTAACAAATTTACTTTTTGGGGAAGCTATAGTATATTAGATAACAGAGAAATCATGGCAGTTTCCAGAGAAAAAATGAAACTGTCGCTGCTGTTTGCGCAGCATGTGAACAGCAACAAACTATCAGATCAAAAGAAAGACAAGGTGGATTTTACTATGAAAAAATATGATTATGTACTGGTAGGAAGCGGACTTTACGCAGGTGTCTGGGCTTATGAGGCAAAAAAGCGAGGAAAAACCTGTCTGGTTGTGGAAAAACGCGATCACATCGGCGGAAATGTGTATTGTGAGGATGTCGAGGGCATTCATGTGCACCGCTATGGCGCCCACATTTTCCATACCAGTGACCGCCAGGTGTGGGACTATGTGAATGGGCTAGCGGAGTTTAACCGTTATACCAACAGCCCGGTTGCAAATTACAAGGGCGAAATGTACAACATGCCGTTTAACATGAACACGTTCAGCAAGATGTGGGGCATCAGCACTCCGGCAGAAGCGAAGGCTATCATCGAGGAGCAGAAGAAGGCAGTGACCGGGGAGCCGAAGAACCTGGAGGAGCAGGCCATCAGCCTGGTTGGAACCGACATCTACCAGAAGCTGGTGAAGGGCTATACGGAGAAACAGTGGGGAAGAGACTGCAAGGACCTTCCGGCTTTTATCATCCGCAGACTGCCGGTGCGTTTTACTTACGATAACAACTACTTTAATGACCTGTACCAGGGTATCCCGATCGGCGGTTATAATGTGATCATCAACAAGCTGTTTGAAGGCTGCGATATTGAGACCGGCGTGGATTATCTGGAGCATAAGGAGCATTACGATGCGCTTGGCGAAACCGTGGTGTACACCGGAACCATCGATGCGTATTACCAGTATCAGTTCGGCAAGCTGGAGTACCGGAGCCTGCGTTTTGAGTCGGAGGTGCTTGACGAGGAAAATCACCAGGGCGTTGCGGTGGTCAACTATACAGACCGTGAGACCCCGTATACCCGTGTGATCGAGCATAAGCATTTTGAGTTTGGAACGCAGCCAAAGACTGTGATCACCAGAGAGTATCCGGCTGACTGGAAAGAGGGCATGGAGGCATATTATCCGGTGAATGACGAGAAGAACCAGGCATTGTACCAGCAGTATGCGGCTCTGGCGGAGAAGGAAGCACATGTGATCTTCGGCGGCCGCCTGGCAGAGTATAAGTACTATGACATGGATAAGGTTATTGCTTCTGCGCTGAAGCGCACGAAAGAGTGCATGGGAGAATAAAGATGGACCGGGAATGTATGAATGTGGTTTACGCCTCGAATGATGCTTACGCAAGGCATTTAGGCACGTCAATGTACTCGCTGCTTGACCGGAACCGGGACTTTGCAGAGATTACGGTTTATGTCCTGACACTGGGCCTTTCCAGGGAAAACCAGGAGCGGTTAGAGGAGATCGCAGCGCATTTTGAACGGGAACTGGTCTGCGTTAACATGGATGACCTGCGGGAGCGGATCGGCTATGAGGTGGATACCGGTGGTTTCGATATCAGTGTGATGCTGCGCCTGTTTATGGGCGATATGCTTCCGGAGTCCGTGAAGCGGGTGTTGTATCTGGACTGCGATACGGTGGTGCTCCAGTCTTTAAAGCATCTGTGGAAGGAAAATCTGGAGGGGAACATCGTTGGAGCCGTGATGGAGCCGACGATCTACCAGGCGGTGAAGGAATCCATTGACCTGGACGAGGAAGATCCGTACTATAATTCCGGCGTTCTTCTGGTTGATTTAAAAAAATGGCGCGAAGAAGAAGTTCAGAAAAAACTTCTGGAGTTTTGGAAGAGCAAAGGCGGAAAGCTGTTTGCCAGCGACCAGGATGTGATTAATGGCACGCTGAAAGGGCAGATCCATACGCTGATGCCGCGCTACAATTTCTTCACCAACTATCGCTACTTTTCGTACCGGGAGCTGGTGCGCCAGGGAAAAACGTATAAGGCAGTCACACCGAGAGAGCTGCAGATCGCGAAAAAGCATCCGTCGATCATCCATTACATGGGTGATGAGCGGCCATGGATCGCGGGAAACTTTAACCATTACCGCAGGGCCTACGAGTTGTATCTGGCAAAGACTCCGTGGGCAGGAGCCGTGAAGGAAGAGGGAAAGCGGATGTATATGCTGGCTTACCATATGCTGGATTATGCGACAGCCGTTTGCCCGCCGGTGCGGCGGATGGTGAGCCGGAAGCTGGGAATGAAACTTGTGGAAAATCGGAGGAAATAATAAATGATTACGGTTTTGATGGCAACATATCAGGGAAAGCAGTATCTGGAGCAGCAGCTGGATTCGATTCTGGCGCAGACGGTTCCGGTAAAGATCCTGATCTCCGACGATGGTTCCGATGACGGAACCCGGGAAATGTTAAACGATTATGCCGGATGGTATCCGAAACAGGTCTTTTTGCACCACAGAACGGAGCATACAGGCGGTGCTGCCGGAAACTTTTTCTGGCTGATGAAAGAAGCCCTGAAGGATGAAAAAAACGAATACATTTTCTTCAGTGACCAGGATGATGTATGGGAAAACAACAAGGTAAAGGTCATGCTGCACCGGATGCGGGTGCTGGAAAAGGGACTGGGAAAGCAGTGTCCGATTCTTTTGTACTCGGATATGGAAGTGGTGGATGAGGACATGTATGAGATCCATGAGAGCTTTGCAGGCTATACGCATCAGAATCCGGACCGGAACAGCTTTGCAGAGCTTCTGGTGGAAAATCAGGTGACCGGTGGCGCTTCGATGATCAACCGTGCCCTTCTTGAGCGCTGTGCGAAGGAGCCGGAAATTTGCTGTATGCATGACTGGTGGATCGCGCTTACCGCCTCTTGCTTTGGTGTGATTGAATTTATACCGAGGGCTTTATCCAAATACCGCCAGCATGGAAATAATGTATTGGGCGCAAAGGATGCAGGTAGTTTTGAGGAGATGCAGGCCCGCCTCGGTCGCGGGGAAGAGGTGGAGCGGAATTACCGCCGGATGCTGAATCAGGGCATTGCGTTTGGCCGCATGTTCTGGAAAGAGATGGATAAGGGCGAGCGCATGACACTTCGAGCCTTTTTGGCACTCCCATACCAGTCTGCGGCAGGTCGTCTGAAAAATATCCGTTATAATCATTTTTATAAGAATTCCATGCTGCAGACCCTGGCGATGTGCGTAACGATCCCGAAAGCGGAGAAAATGCGCCAGCCGAAAGTGGATGAGGAAAACGCAGAAAATCCCGAAACAAAGGAGTGGGCGCAGTGGCCGGAAAAGCCGGGAGTATGAGTATGCGACTAAGTTGTGTGATCTTAAATTATAATGATGCAGAGACAACGGAAAAACTGGTAAGGTTAATTGCAGATTACGAGTGTTTGCATCAGATTATTGTGGTGGATAATGCTTCTACAGACGATTCGCTGGAGCGGCTGAAACAGTTGGAAGGGCAGGAAAACTGCAGCCAGACTAAGAAAATCAAAATCCTGATTGCGCAAAAAAATGGCGGTTACGGTTCCGGCAACAACACTGGTGTCCGTTATGCGGTAGAGAAGGGCGGTGCCACCCATGTGCTGATCGCAAATCCGGATGTGGTATTTTCCGAGCAGTCTTTAAAAGCAATGCTGGCAGTATTTGCCCGTCATCCGGAGGTGGGGATTGTGACGACCCGGATTCACGATGCCCGCTATCCGGATTTAAAAAATGGATGGCCGCTCCGAAGCTTTACACGGGAGCTTCTCAGCATGGGACCGGTGAGCAGACGCCTGTTTGGCAGATCATTTGATTACCCGGATTCTTACTTCCAGGGCAGGAATGCGGTATATGTGGGAGCCGTGCACGGTTCCATGCTGATGGTGGACGGAGAGAAATTTCTGGAAGCCGGAGGCTACGATAAAGGAATCTTTCTCTATGAGGAGGAGCAGGTTCTGGGCCGCAGGATGCAGCAGGCGGGATACCGCAGTGTGCTGCTGTTAAACCAGCATTATGACCACGAACATTCCACATCCATTAGCAAATCTTTTTCCGATGCCATGAAACGCCAGAAAATCCGGGAAGAGAGTACGCTGTATTACATGAAGCGGTATCTGAATGTTTCACCATGGCAGGAGTATCTGGCGAAGCTGTGGTTTGCGGGAATACGCTTGGAGATGAGGGTGGCAAAATTCATAGGAATTCAAAGCTAAAGCAGCGAAGACTGTCATAGAATCAGACGGTCTTCGTTTTTTATTGCACATTTTTATCTGCCCTGTAACGGCCTGAACCAGAGAAAGAAGAACGCCAGAACCGGTATGCCCGATTCTGGCGTTTTTTGATCAGTGACTTATTTTGCAGCCCATATATGCGGATGCTTTATCGATTAACCAAAGTATCTCTTTAACAGACCCTCAAATGCCTTCCCGTGTCTTGCTTCGTCTCTTGCCATCTCATGAACGGTGTCATGGATTGCATCGAGGTTTGCAGCTTTTGCTCTCTTAGCCAGGTCGAACTTGCCTTCGGTTGCGCCATGCTCAGCAGCAACGCGCATCTCCAGGTTTTTCTTGGTGGAGTCGGTTACAACCTCGCCTAACAGCTCTGCGAATTTTGCAGCATGCTCAGCTTCCTCATAAGCTGCCTTCTCCCAGTAAAGGCCGATCTCCGGGTAGCCTTCTCTGTGTGCAACTCTTGCCATAGCCAGGTACATACCAACCTCAGAGCACTCACCCTCGAAGTTTGCACGCAGGTCTGCTAAGATATCTTCGCTGACACCCTGTGCAACGCCTACTACATGCTCAGCAGCCCAGGTCATCTCGCCAGCCTGCTCTTTAAATTTGGAAGCCGGTGCCTTACATACCGGGCAGAACTCCGGTGCAGCATCTCCCTCATAAACGTAACCACATACAGTACAAACCCATTTCTTCATAACTCAGTTCTCCTTTACATGTGAATTTTGTAATTATCCAGCTGTTTTTTGGCTGGAGGTTTTATTGTGTTGAGAGATTCCGGCACTGACCTGCCGGGATCTCTCAGTGAAGCTCGAAATTTTCAGAACCTGCCGGGAAATTGTCCAGTCAGGTACAAAACGGTAACACGCATTTGCGATTCAGATACGGTTTGGTATTAATGCTGTACCTGTTTCAGGCACTCTGCGCAGCGTCCAAAAAAGAATACGGTGTGCGCGTCCACTTCGCCTGCGGTGCAGGCCTGCGCTTTCTGGTCAATATCGGAAAGCGGCTCCATGGGAAGATCGATGACAGCACCACAGCTTCTGCATACAAAGTGATAATGCAGGCTGGTGTCTGCGTCGAAGTGGTCCTTGCCATCACCAAAGGTGAGCTTCTGGACTTCCCCTAACGCTACAAGGAGGTTTAAGTTCCGGTAGACAGTGCCAAGGCTGATGTTCGGGAATTCCTCGCGAATACTTGCGTATACGGCGTCTGCAGTCGGATGATCCTTGCGGTTCATGAGACTAGCTTTGATGGATTCCCTCTGACGGCTGTATTTTAATGTTTTCATCGCGGCTCCTTTCATCAATAAATAATAGTAATAATTACTATGATTGAATTATAGCAAATGCGGAGCAGACTGTCAAGCCTTTTCTCCGCATTTTTTACTGCATTTTTGTTATCTTGTTTTTGTCTTATTTTCGATCCGGGATTCCCGTTTATCATGGCATCTTAGATCATTTCTTTTGCGGTTTGTATGAATTCTTTGGTTGCCTGCGACATATAATGACCTTTGTGGTAACCGATAGCTAAAACTCCGTGCGCTTTGGGATAGTCCAGGGAGTAGAAGTTTAACGCAGACTTGGCTTTTTCCTGCGATTCCTCCTGGCCGGAGATGAACATACGCGGATAAAAGGTAATACCCATGCCTTTTTCGGCCAGAGCCAGGACTGTCTGGATATTCTCGGTCTCCAGCACGATATCCGGTGTGATCTGGGCTTCCTCAAACATCTCGTCCGCAATGGTCCGGACACGGTTTCCCTTGTTGATCAGAAGAAATGGGCAGTTTGCCAGAAGCTTTAAGTCGGTATGTTTGGAAAGCTGGGCTTTGATCTCTTTTAAGCGCCCCGGAAATGCATGTTCCAGAACGCTGTCCGGGACGGCGAGCAGGATCTCCTCTTCGCAGATCGGTACGGTTTCGACATTTTCTACTTTAAATGGAAGCATGTCGATGATCAGGTCGATGTTGCCGTGCAGAAGGTCGTCTGCCAGTTCGGAGGAATTGCCCTCGACCAGCTTTAAGTCGATGTTCGGAAAACGATCCTTAAATACAGGCAGGATTTCCGGCAGAATGACACGGCCACGGGTATGGGAAAGTCCAAGTGTCAGCTGACCAACCGAGAAGTCTTTGATATCGGCGAGCTGCCGGTAGGTCTCGTCGCGCAGCTCCAGCATCTGCTTTGCCTTTTCCTTTAAAGCCTGGCCTGCGTAGGTCAGGGTCAGGGGTGTGGTGCGGTTGAAGAGGATGACATCGAACTCTTTTTCCATATTGGAAATATGGTTGCTTAAGGACTGCTGGGAGATGAAAAGCTTTTTGGCTGCTTTGGTAAAATTCAGTTCCTCGGCGGCAACCAGAAAATATTCCAGGTTTAAAAAGTTAATCATGGACGTTACCTCCAAGATAAAGTGTCTGGTTTAGGTAAGGAATATATTGCGCCGCCTTTTCTATCGAAGAATTGACAACGAGCTCCTCCGGAAAATCAATCTCGTGAAGCAGTTCCCAGGCACGGATGTGGTTGCCGACGTCGGCATCACTGTGTGCATCGCTGTCGAGAATGACGGATACCCTGTGGCGGCGGCACAGCTCCAGCATGGTGATATAGTTTTCCTTTGCGTTCAGGCGGTGGCACTGCGGATGCAGGGAACTGGAATTGACTTCGAGAAGTACATGGTTCTCCTTTGCGGCGCAGACCAGGGTCTCGTAATCGACTGGGAAACGTCCGTCGTCCGGGTGGCCGATGATCTGAACAGCCGGATTTTTCATGGCGCCCAGGTAGGCAGCCGTGTTCTGGGCAACGGTGCCGCTGGTATAGCAGGGATCGTGGATGCTGGCAATGGCAAAGTCCAGCCCGTTCACATAGCGGGGTTCTAAGTCAATGTTCCCCTCATAGTCGATGATGTTCAGCTCACAGCCCAGCATCAGCTTAACGCCGAACTGCTGCCTTGGGACGACCTTGAAGTTAATAAAATAAAAGGGGTGGCAGGCACCCGGGATGCGCGGGGCATGCTCGGTGATGCCAAGAAGTTTCACACCTTTTTCGGATGCAGAGCGGAGCATTTCCTGCATGGTATTGTAGGCGTGTCCGCTCATGATCGTATGGGTATGAAGATCTAAAATATCGTGGATCATAGTGTAAGTTCTCCTGATAAAATATGACATGGATGTAATCAAAATAAGCCTGCCGGATCCGGGCAGGACGGTCCGGTTCCAACATGAAAATTATAACACGCTTTTCGGGAGAAAACCAGAAAACTATAGCAAATTGACAGGAAATATGGTAAAGTGGGTAGTAGTATTGAGACGTTCCCAGAGGGAACGGGAAAAGGAGTAAACATCATGAGCGAAGTAAAAGAAACAATGGAAGATTTTGCCAGCGAGCTGGAGGCATCTTATAAGGAATATGACGCACGCCGCAGTAATGCATATCAGGATCAGGAAGGCCCGGACGCAGAGAAGTGGGCAGAGCTTGCACAGCAGATGCAGGATAAAACCGTATTAAAGGTAAAAGTAAAAGAGGCTGTCAAAGGCGGTTTGGTTGCATTTGTCGACGATATTCAGGGCTTTATCCCGGCATCCCAGGCAGCAGATCACTATGTTGAGAAGCTGGAAGATCTGGTAGGCCAGCACCTCGAGGTGGTTCCGATCACGGTAGATATGGAGAAAAAGAGACTGGTTCTTTCCGCAAGAGCAGTCCTGGAGGAGAAAAAGGCAGCAGAGCGTGCAGAGAAACTTGCTGCTGTTGAAGTTGGTTCTGTTGTGAATGGTACCGTAGACAGCTTAAAGGACTACGGCGCATTCATCAATCTGGAGAATGGTTTAAGCGGACTCTTACACGTTTCCCAGATCAGCAGCCAGCGCATCAAACATCCGGGCGTAGTATTAAAAGAGGGTCAGAACGTGACCGTAAAGGTTACCGGCGTAAAAGACGGCAAGATCAGCCTCAGCATGAAAGCTCTGACTGCAGACGGCGAGCCGGAAGAGCCGGTAGAAAAATTCGACTACAAAGAGACCGGCGAGGCAACAACTGGTTTAGGCGCATTGCTGCAGGGCCTGAAGTTCTAAGATTTTTTCCGGCTGCAGCGCATCAATCAAAGGAGGGATAGGGTTGGTATATATCCCAAATGCCTACAGTCAGCTGGATCAATGGAATTCTGTCATGTTTCTGTACGAATCGGCACTGAAGGCAATCAACACCAAAATTGAGATCTTAAACGAAGAGTTCATCCATATGTATGGGCATACGCCCATCGAACACATCAAATCCAGGGTCAAGACTCCGGACAGCATCGTCAAGAAAATGAAGCGCAATGGCTATGAGGTCACCATTGAAAACATGGTAGAGAAACTCAGTGACATTGCGGGAATCCGCATCATCTGTTCTTTTAACCAGGATATTTACCAGATCGCGGACATGATCGCCAGACAAAAAGACGTTACGGTTCTTTATGTGAAGGATTACATCCGCAAACCCAAGCCAAACGGCTACAAAAGTTATCACATGGTGGTGACGATCCCCATTTATCTCACGGAAGGTCCGGTGGAAACCAAGGTGGAAATCCAGATCCGCACGATCGCGCAGGATTTCTGGGCCAGCCTGGAGCACAAGATCTATTATAAGTTTGAAGGAAGCGGTCCGGATTCGCTGCAGGCTGAGCTGAAGGCATGCGCCGATATGGTCGATATGCTGGATGCAAAGATGTTTTCTTTGAATCAGTCGATCCTGGAGACCAGAAAGGCCCAGGAGGACGAACCGGAACCGAAAGAGTAATCTATGAAGAGATTGACAAAAGATACCTGGCAGATCATACGGCAGAACTGGAAAAATATTCTTTTGTTCGAGCTTTTATACCGTGGAATCACAACACCGGTCTATATGCGGCTTGTCAGCCGCGGAATCCGGCTTGCGCTGAAGGCGGCAGGCTACAGCTATCTGACACCGGCTAATATCGGAAACTTCCTGATACGGCCGGTGACGCTGCTGATATTTGCCGCGGTGGCGTTTGCCGGGATCCTGCTGCTGTCGCTGGAGACGGCCGGACTGATTACTGCATTTCAGGGGTCAGCCTATTATCAGAAGCTGACCCCTTTGCATATTTTGTGGGGCGGAATCCAGAAATTAAAGGATGAGATATTAAAGAGAAACTGGCGTTTGCCGCTTTTTGTGACAGCCCAGTATCTGTTGATCCATCTGCCGTTTATTTTGCGGACGATCGTCCGCTATAAGCCGGCCAATTTTATTTTCCAGGAGCTGAAAAAGCAGCCGGTCGCAGTGGCATTTTTGCTGATCCTGCTGCTGTTTGGGATACTGGCGCTCATTCCAAGGTGTCTCACGGCTTACGGCTGTATGATCGAGCAAAAGCATTTTCACAGCGGGGTAGTGCGGAGCTGGCAGATGACCCACAAGCGGAAATGGAAGATCGCTTCGCTTGCCATGTTCTGGGAGCTTGTGGTGATCGCGTTTGCCATAGCGGTGTATGCGGCTTCCGTCTGCATTGCTGCAATTTGTGCGGTACGTTTTTTCAGGCAGAGCCTGTCTATGGCGATCCTCCTTTCCGCGGCTGGCCGGCTGGAGACCGGAATCATCTATCTGGCTTCGATTTTTGCAACTGTGGCGGTGTATGCGGCACTTTCCGTGGCTTATTACCAGTATGGAAACCGCCGGTTCCACACAGAACGATGGGACTTTGGTTATCCGGCAAAGGGAAGCATAAACCGCAAAACACTGGTGATTGTCCTGACCGCGGCAGTCTGTGTCGGAATGTTTTATATCTATGATCTGGTCCGCAACGGCTCGGAGCTTTCCGAAGAGCTTCTCATCGAAACGGAGATCACGGCGCACCGCGGAAGCTCGGTCACTGCACCGGAAAACACCATTCCGGCGCTTGAGGCAGCCATGGAGGAAATGGCAGACAGTGCGGAGATCGACGTACAGATGACCTCAGACGGGGTGATCGTTCTGGGGCACGATGCCAGCTTGAAGCGGGTGGCAGGGGTGAACCGGTCGATCGCATCGATGACCTTTGCGGAGCTGGAAAAGCTGGATGTGGGCTCCTGGTTTTCACCGGAATATGAGGGCACCAGGATTCCGTCACTTAGCGAGGTGCTGGAGCTGTGCAGCCAGAAGATTGGTCTGAATGTCGAGATCAAATATGTAGGAAAAAACAGCGAGCTGCCGGAAAAAACGGCGGAGATGATCAAAGAATACGGAATGGAGAACCAGTGCGTGATCACTTCCACCAACCTGTCTTACTTAAAGCGGGTGAAGGAGGTGCTGCCGGAGATCCGTACCGGATACATTATCTCTGCGGCTTACGGAAATTTTTATTCCAATGAGGATGTCGATTTTATCAGCATCCGTTCCGGTTTTGTGACCTCTGCCCTGATGCAGAATGCGCATGAACAAGGTAAGGCAGTCTATGCATGGACGGTCAATACCAAGAGCGAACTGGAGCGGCTGACCCTTCTCGGGGTAGACGGCATTATCACAGACCGTCCGGTGCTGGCGAGGGAGATCGTCTACCGGGAAGAGGCAACGGAATCCCTGCTGGAGTATTTGAAGCTGGTATTACGCTAGAATGGTGCCGGGCGATGCTTCAGACTAGAGAATAGAATACAGAACAACGGTGAATCGAAAACCGTTACAACAGGAGAATACTATGCGTGTAGTTTTACAGAGAGTGACACAGGCCAGTGTCAAGGTCGACGGTGAGGTCATCGGGGCGATCGGAAACGGATTTCTGATCCTTCTTGGCGTGTCTGATGAGGACAATGAGACGGTAGCCGATAAAATGGCAGATAAGATCTGCAAGCTTCGGATCTTTGCCGATGAAAACGGGAAAACAAACCTGTCCCTGACCGATGTAGGCGGGGAGCTTTTAGTGGTCAGCCAGTTTACTTTGTATGCGGACTGCCATAAGGGGAACCGGCCGAGCTTTATCAAGGCGGGGGCGCCGGATAAGGCAAACCAGCTTTATGAGTATTTTGTGGAGCGCTGCAGGCAGTATGTTCCGAAGGTGGAGCATGGAAGCTTTGGCGCAGACATGAAGGTAGAATTGTTAAATGACGGGCCGTTTACGCTGGTGCTGGATGCCGATGAAAACGGCATTCATGCGTAGATGAAAGAAAAAGTGATTCTTGTTCACGCGTTGCGCAAACAGGAACAGAAGAAGGAGCAGACATCATGAGTGAAAAAGAGAAATCCGCAGGAAAGCTGTTAGAAGAGCAGCTGACGTTTTCTTTCCCACATATCGGAAAGGAAGCACCAAAGCAGGTGGACGAGTCAGCAGCGTTCTGCGAAGGATACAAAGCATTTTTGAATGAAGGAAAGACCGAGCGCGAGTGCGTAGAGGCCGCGGTAAACCGCCTGGAAGCAGCAGGTTACCATGCCATTGACTTTACAAAGCAGTACCAGCCGGGGGATAAGGTATACTTCATCAACCGCAAAAAAGCGATCATCATGACAACCTTTGGTGAAAAGCCGGTAAAGGAAGGTGTCCGCATCAATGGCGCACACATCGATTCCCCGCGTCTGGACTTAAAACCGAATCCGGTTTATGAGAAAACGGATATTGCTTATTTCAAGACCCATTATTACGGCGGAATCCGTAAATACCAGTGGGGAACCACCCCGCTTGCCATGCACGGCGTGGTCATTAAGAAGAACGGCGAGACCGTAAAAATTTCAATTGGTGAAGAAGAAGGCGATCCGGTATTCTGCGTCAGTGACCTGCTCCCGCACCTGGCAGCAAAGCAGAATGAGCGCAAGCTAAGCGAAGGCTTAAAGGGAGAAGAACTGAATGTGATCATCAGTTCCATTCCGTTCGTGGATGACAGCGTAAAAGAGCCGGTGAAGCTGATGGCATTAAAGCTCTTAAATGAGAAATATGGTATTACCGAGGCAGACTTTTACCGGGCTGAGATCGTCATGGTCCCGGCATACAAGGCTGCCGATATCGGCCTGGACCGCAGCATGGTCGGTGCTTACGGACAGGATGACCGCGTCTGCGCTTATACGGCGCTGATGGCAGAAATACAGGCACAGCGCCCGGAATACACCACGGTAACGGCGCTGGTTGACAAGGAGGAGATCGGCTCCGAGGGCAACACCGGCATGAATTCCGATTTCTTAAAGCATTATCTGGAGCGTCTGGCCCAGATGCAGGGGGCAGATGTCAAGGATCTGTGCGAGCACGCACTTTGCCTTTCTTCCGATGTCAACGCGGCTTACGACCCGACCTTTGCGGATGTGTATGAGGCGAATAACTCTTGCTACATCAACAAGGGCTGTGTCCTGACCAAGTACACCGGAGCACGCGGAAAGTCTGGCTCCAACGATGCCAGCGCAGAGACCATGGCAAAGGTGATCGGAATCATGGAAGAAAACGGAGTGTACTGGCAGGCCGGTGAGCTTGGTGCGGTAGACCAGGGTGGCGGTGGAACCATCGCCAAGTATGTAGCGCATATGAACATCGATGTGGTGGATCTGGGTGTGCCGATCCTCTCCATGCATGCGCCGTTTGAGCTTTCCTCCAAGCTGGATGTATACAATACATACAAAGCGTTCTGCGCGTTTTATAAATAGGGAATGCGTATCACTTACGGCTGCTGGGGATGCTTGTGCAAACAGCAGCCGTCTGTCTAAAAAAATGATAAAATTATAAGGAAATGCTTTTTTTCATGCCTGCGATATGTTATAACTGTAGGAAATATTGAGAAAGACAAAATGAGGACAAGAATTATGAGAAAACATGTGAAACTGACCCTTTGCTGTGCGGCAGCAGTACTTCTGGCGGCAGGCTGCGGCAAAAAGTCAGATACAACTGAGACAACCACTGCAGCAAGCGAGACCCAGGCTGAGATCACCGACAAGGGTGAAGTAACAAAGCTTGGCGAATACAAGGGTGTTGAGGTGACGAAGGCAGATACTGCCGTAACCGATGAGGAAGTGGAAGCCCGCATCCAGAATATCCTGGCAGCAAACCCGGAGATCATTGAGATCACCGACCGCCCGGCTCAGGAAGGCGATACGGTAAATATTGATTATGTAGGCATGAAGGACGGCGAGGCATTCGACGGCGGAACTGCAGAGGGATATGACTTAGAGCTTGGCTCCGGTACCTTTATCGATGGCTTTGAGGACGGTCTGATCGGTGCCACTACCGGGGAAGAGCGCAGCCTGAACCTGACCTTCCCGGAAAATTACGGCAATGCAGATCTGGCCGGACAGGCGGTTGTATTTGATGTAACCGTAAACAAGATCGAAGAAAAGAAATCAGCTGTTTTAGACGATGCGTTTGTACAGCGTGTTTCTGATTTCTCCACGGTCGATGAGTTCCGTGCCGACACCCTTTCCACCCTTCAGAGTGAGAAGGAGCAGAATGCCGAGCAGCAGCTGCAGAACGATGCGTTCCAGGTAGCTATGGACAATTCTGAATTCAGTGTGAACGAGGCAGCAGTAGACCAGTTATACGAAAACCAGCTCAGCTACTACGAAAATATGTTCTCCTATTATGGCTTTACCCTGGAGAGCTATGCAGAGATGAGCGGAATGACCGAAGACGAGTTTAAAGACCAGTTAAGAAAGGATTCGGAAAACGGAATTAAGCAGCAGCTTCTGATCGACGCCATTGCAGAGAAGGAAGGTCTCACGATCGAGGATGCTGACCGTGAGAACATTGCACAGCAGTATGGAAGTGATCTAAAGACCCTGCAGGATACTTACGGGGAGGATGGCATCGACGAGAGAGCCATGATTTATAAGGTAATTGAATTTATTGCTGATAATGCAGTAGTAAAATAAATAGTTATCTGTGTGAATGGTAACAGAAAAAGTTACAGGGAAAAATAAAAGAGACAACCAGAAAAATACAAGGGGGATATCCAGATGCAGCTCTTAAAGGACAGAATCCGTAAGGATGGCAAGATTAAGGCAGGAAACGTATTAAAGGTAGACAGTTTTTTGAATCACCAGATGGACACCGATCTTTTTGTGGAGATCGGTAAGGAGTTCAAGCGCAGATTTGCGGATTGTGAGATCAACAAGATCCTCACCATCGAGGCATCCGGAATCGGCATTGCCTGTGTGGTTGCACAGCAGTTCCATGTGCCGGTATTATTTGCAAAGAAGAACAAGACCAAAAATATCGCCGGGGATGTTTATACCAGCCAGGTAGAGTCCTACACCCACGGACGCGTTTACGATATCATTGTTTCCAAGGAGTTCCTTGGAAAAGGCGATAAGGTTCTTCTGATCGATGATTTCCTGGCAAACGGAAAGGCCCTGGAGGGACTGGCTGCCCTGGTTGAGGTATCCGGCGCAGAGTTAGTAGGAGCTGGCATTGTCATCGAAAAAGGCTTCCAGGTAGGCGGAGACATCATCCGTTCTAAGGGAATCCGTCTGGAATCCCTTGCGATCGTTGACAGTATGGATGAAAAAACGGGCACGATCGTGTTCCGCGGAGATGAAGCGTGAGTAAGAGAAAAGCGTTATTTTTTGACATTGACGGAACGTTACTCAGTGAAGTAACAAAAACGGTTCCAGAGAGTGCCAAGAAAGCCATTTCCATTGCCCGCTCACTGGGACATCTGGTTTTTATCAACACCGGGCGTTCCTACGGGGAAACGGAGCAGATCCACAATATTGCCGAGGCAGATGGCTGGCTTTGCGGCTGCGGAACCTATGTGGAATCCGAAGGCAACATTCTCTTAAACCGGCTGATGCCAGCTGCCCAGGTCCGGCGCATTGCCAGACTTGCGGTAGATTCTGACGCGGATATCTTCCTGGAGGGACCGGGAACCTGTTATTACTGCAGCGCTTCCGGCCGTATGCCGTTTGGGCAGCAGCTCCGCAGTAATTTCGGAAAGCTGGTGGAGTGGATTGCGCCGGAAGCGGTAGATGAGGAAGTAAATAAGTTCTGTGTGCTGACCGACGGGCAGAGTGACCGGACCGGCTTTTTCCGGAACCTGGATCTGGATATTTCTGTGATCGACCGGGGAGACGGCTTTTATGAGTGTGTTCCGGAGGGCTTCAGCAAGGCAACTGCCATTGACGTGGTATTAAAGCATTACGGACTGACGCTTGAGGATGCTTATGTATTCGGCGACAGCACCAACGACATGGCCATGTTTGAGCATGTGCCGAATGCAGTGCTTATGGGAAAACATAGCCCGGAGCTGGAGCCGTATGCCAGTTTTCTGACGAAAACCGTGGAGCAGGACGGCATCTGGTATGCCATGGAGAAGCTTGGATTACTGCAGGAATAAAAGCCATGACTGTGCGGGAAATCCGCTGTTGTCTGCGCTGTGCGTGAGTGGCAACACAAAAAGTGAATGAGAAATCAGAGGAATTGTAAATGAATAACAACACATTGCGGATCGGAACAAGAAAGAGCCGGTTGGCAATGGTCCAGACGGAAATTGTGCGGGAAGTGATTCTGGCACATTTTCCATTTTTAGAGATCGAAATTGTGCCGATGAGCACGAAGGGAGATAAAATCCTGGACCGTTCGCTGACCAGCTTTGGTGGAAAAGGAGTCTTCACTAAGGAACTGGAGGAAGCACTCCTGGAAGGAAAAATCGATATGGCAGTCCACAGTGCCAAGGATATGCCGATGGAATTTCCAAAAGGACTGGCTCTTGGAGCAGTGCTTTCACGAGAGGATGCGTCCGATGTGCTGGTCACGACAACCGGCACTCCGGCCCGGAAACTGGCGCCGGGAAGTGTAATTGGAACCAGCTCCCTGCGCAGACAGATCCAGATTCAGCAGATGAACCCGCAGGTGCAGGTGAAGCTGCTGCGCGGAAATGTACAGACCCGGCTGGAAAAGTTAAAGAGCGGGCAGTATGACGGGATTTTGCTGGCTGCAGCGGGGTTGAAGCGTCTGGAGATCGAGGGGAAAAAACTGAGTGCGGGAAGTGAGGCTGCGGATACCCTGTATTTTGAGCATCTTGACCGGGAACAGTTCGTGCCGGCAGCAGGGCAGGGAATCCTGGCAGTGGAAATCCGGGAAGGAGAGCTGGCAGAGATCATGCAGGCCATCCATTCTGTGGAGACAGAGGCGGAGCTTACGGCAGAGCGGGAGTTTCTGACAATCCTGGGCGGTGGCTGCAATGCCCCGTGCGGAGCGCACTGCAGGCTGGATAGAAAAGCCGGTAAGCTGACGATGCATGTGATGTATGCACAGGACGGCGTGCACCCGCAGTACCGGAGCCAGAGCTGTGTGCTGGAGGCAGAACCTCTCGATTGTGCGAAAAAGCTGGCTCACGACCTGACGGTTGCGGTCCGCTGCAAACCGGTCTATCTGGTTGGTGCAGGACCGGGAGATGCCGGCCTTTTTACGAAAAAAGGGCTGGATTGCGTTCGGAAAGCCGATGTGATCGTTTACGACAACCTGATCTCTGGTTCTATTTTAAATGAGGCCCGGCTGGATGCAGAGCTGATCTATGCAGGCAAACGTTCCGGTCATCACCACATGCGCCAGGAGGAGATTTCTGCGCTGCTGGTGGAAAAGGCGCTGGAAGGGAAAGCAGTTGTCCGCTTAAAGGGCGGCGATCCCTTTATTTTCGGGCGCGGTGGAGAGGAAGCACTGGAGCTTGCAAAAAGAAAGATTCCGTTTGAGATCGTACCTGGTGTGTCATCTTCTTACAGTGTACCGGCTTATGCGGGAATCCCGGTGACACACCGCGGCCTGGCTTCTTCTTTCCATGTGATCACCGGACATGAGGATATCAGCAAGGAAGAGTCTGCACTGGATTACCGGACCCTTGCAAAGGAAGAGGGAACGCTGGTTTTCCTCATGGGATTGAAAAATCTGGATAAGATCGCCTCAAATCTGATTGCTAATGGAAAAGACCCGAAAACACCGGCTGCCGTCCTGGAGCGAGGGACCACGGCAGCCCAGAAAAGCGTGAAGGCCGATCTGGCCCATATCGCAGAGACGGCAGAGCGTGCCGGTTTAAAAACCCCGGCGATTTCCGTGATAGGCCCGGTAGTGGACTTAAAGGATTCCCTTTCCTGGTTTGGAAAAGGGGCTCTTTCCGGAAAACGGATCCTGGTGACCGGAACCAGAGGCTTTGCAAAAGAGATGGAAGATACGGTTCATCCGCTTGGAGCGGAGCTGATCGCATTAAGCCTGATCGAAACAAGACCACTGTGGAACGAACAGATTGAGCAGGCGCTTAGGAAAATCGGAACTTACCAGTGGATCGTGTTCACCAGTGGAAATGGAGTGGATATCTTCTTTGAGATGTTAAGAAAACAGGGGATTGACCTGCGCAGCCTCATGAATGTAAAGTTCGCAGTCATTGGACGGAAAACATCGGAGGCACTTTTACGCCATGGTTTCCAGAGTGATTTTGTGCCGGAAAGCTTTTCCGGGGCGGATCTGGCAGCAGAGTGGATCCCGGCCTTAAAGCCGGAGGAAACGGTTGCCTTATTCCGCGTTGAACGCGGCTCTGTGGTACTGCCGCAGGCACTGGCAAAGGCAGGAATTGCATACGATGATATCGGCTGTTATGAAACCTGGACCGACCTGCGACGCGCAGAAGAATTAAACCGGGTGATCCGGGAGGTGGACTATGTGACCGTAGCAAGCAGCTCTGCGGCCAAGGCGCTGGCCTCGATGCTGGAGCAGGAGGTGAAGGTGCAGATGACTGCAAAGCTCATTTCCATCGGCCCCTCTACCACAAAAACACTTCAGGAACTGGGACTTCCGGTTTACGCAGATGCGGTGGAGTATACAGCGGAGGGCATGGCGGCCGTGATGCAGGCAGATGTGGAAGGCATGCTGTAAGCTGTCTGAAACAAAAAACAGCAGCTGCAGGGACAGCGGTTATAGAATTCCGGCAGCTGCTGGCTGTGCAGCGTGGAAAGAGCAACACGGAGGGAACGATGGTCTGTCAGGTGGCTGCGTGGCACATTTGTTTGCAGGACGCGGAAACAGTAACATGGAGCGAAAAATGGAATATGATATAGGATATTTCCCGCTATTTGTAGATCTGCGCGGGAAAAAGATACTGATTGCAGGAGCCGGGAAGATTGCAGCCCGGCGCGCCACGGCTTTGGTGGAATTTGGCGCGGATGTGACGGTGGTAGCACCGGAGGAAGGTAATGAGTTTTCAGACCAATCAGACAAGAATCAACAATCCATCGGGGAATGTAGAATCGTTCCGGTTCCGGCACTTGCGGAGAAAGGACTTCTGACCTGGAAACGCCGCGTTTTTACAGAACAGGATCTGGAACAGGCATTTCTGGTTATTGCAGCAACCAATAACTCGGCTGTGAACGATGAAATTGCACGTCTTTGCCATGAACGCGGCATTCCGGTCAACCATGCCGGTGACCAGAACCAGTGTGATTTCCAGTTTCCTGCCATTGTGCGAAACGATTTGGTTGTGATTGGGATCAATGCAGGTGGGAAGAATCATGGTCTGGTGAAAAGGGTGGCTGCCGGATTGCGGGAGTGGATTACAACACACCTATGATCCGCAGCGAACACCACACCAGCAGCAATGCCATAACAGCGTTCATCAGCTTATAGCAGCTGGTGTAAAACCGCTTCAGCACATTTCCCGCAAAGGCCCAGATCAGATTTCCGAGTGCGCCAAGGACCATCAGATAAACGGCAAAGAAAAAGAGCATGTAACTTCTGGATTCGTAAGGCAGGATGTACGCGGAAAACATGGTAAGTCCGTAAATGATGATTTTTACATTGACTAATTGCAGGAAAAAGCCCATCAGCCAGGTGGGCTTTTTCTCCTGCACCTGGTCGGACGGCGGGCACCGTTTCCAGGTCTGCCACGCCAGATAGAGGATATAGGCTGCGCCCAGATATTTCATAACGGGCTGGATACCTGGAATCACCGTGCCGAGCGTGCTGCAGAACAGTCCGGAAAGGCACATCAGCGTGAGGGAACCGCTCCAGATGCCAGTCATAAAGCGCAGGTTGCCGGATACCCCGTATTTGCTTGCCGTGGAAAGCAGCAGGATATTGTTGGGACCGGGTGACCACACGGTAAGGATGGCGGAGATGGTCATCTCGATCAGGACGGACAGCGGCATGAATGATTCCCCCTTTTTCTTGTGTTCGTACAATTTGCAATCTGTTCCATTGCTTTGTGTATTTGCTGCGTCGGTTGCAAAAATACAGGTTGCTTATATTTTCTTAATTATTTAGAATATTTCTTCTCTTCATACTGCTTCAACAATTCCAGTGCTTCTTTTGACATCGGATACAGCACTGCAATGTTAAACAGTGTCATAAGTCCGATTCCTACATCTCCCAGATCCCAGACAACCGTATACTGCTGAAGTCCACCGATAAACAGCATGACCAGTGCCAGTACCTTGTAAGCAGTCTGGTAACACCAGCGGTTTCCAAAGAGGTAGGCTACGTTGGAGCGTGCGTAAAACAGGATGCCGATAAATGTGGAAAAACTGAACAGTGCCAGGGTCACGGCGATAAAGATGACACCGGCGCTGCCAAGGTGGTAGTGCATGGCAGTCTGTAAAAGATCCATGCCGGTAAGTCCTGCCGTGATTTCTTCCGGGGCCAGCAGCATGATCATGGCAGTGCAGCTGCAGATGACGATGGTATCTATCAGGACTCCAAGTGACTGGGTCAGACCAGTCTGCACTGGATCTTTGCTCTGGGCGGCAGCCGCCGCGCAGGGAGCGGAACCGGATCCGGCTTCATTGGAGAACAGGCCGCGCTTTACGCCATTCATAAGGATTGCGCCGAAGCCACCGGATACGGCCTGCCGCATGCCAAACGCTTCGGTGAAGATCCGGACAAAGACGGACGGAAGCTTCGGCAGGTTGATCAGGATGATAAATACGGTCAGCAGGAAAAAGCCAACCGCCATGACCGGAACCATGATATCCAGAATCTTTACGGTGGCATTTTTCTGGAGTACGATGACTGCAGCCAGAACCACAAGGACAACGGTCGTGAGAACCGGCGGAATCTGGAATGCATTTGCAAACGCAGAGCTCACGGAGTTACTGATGACCTGGCTGATGCCGCACCAGCAGATAAGGCCGGAGATGGCAAACAGGCAGGCAAGGATAGAACGTTTGCAGTTACGGTCATTTGCGGAAAAAGCATCTGAGGAAAAGGTATCTGCAGAGGCAGTGCTGGTGGCGTTTTTGTTCCGTTTTTCTTCTACGAAGTGATGAATGTAATAAGCCGGGCCGCCGTGATAACCACCGTAAAGCAGGTCCGGCTCCTTATACTTCTGTGCCAGAACAGCTTCTACAAAGGCCGTGGAGGCGCCAAGCAGGGCGGTGATCCACATCCAGAATACGGCACCCGCGCCGCCTAAGGATACGGCAGCCACAACTCCGACCAGATTTCCCATACCAACGCGTGTAGCGGTGGAAATGATCAGGGTCTGTAAGGAAGAGAGACTGTCTGGGGTTTCCTTCTTTTCCTTCAGGGCCCGGATCATATCCGGGAACAGGCGGATTGGAAGAATCCGGGTGCGGATGGTGAAGTAAATTCCGGCCGGGATCAGAAGCAGAAGCATCAGGGAGATGCCGATGGAGCTTCCCATAACTGGAATGGTAAACAGATCGCCCCATAAAAAGGCGTAAACGGTTTCGATAAGCTTTATGATCAAGTTCGTGTTTTCCTTTCTGTAAGATTGACTGTAAATGAAGCATGTCTTTTCATTATATAATTTGGGAACGTGTTTGTAAATCGAAAGATGCGCAAGCGTACAAAAAAGTAACGATAAAGATACTTGTTTGCGCAATGTGTGAACAGGAATAATGGAAACAGGAACTTGTATTTTACGGAAAGGCCAACTATAATGATATGGCAAATTGTTGCTGTTCACGGCTAGATTCAGCTCAGAAAATTCCTGCCTGTGAACCGTGACAGACTATGAACGAAAAGAAAGTGAGAACAAACACTATGAACAGCATGCAGATTCCTGCCCATGTGGAGCAGATCATCCGGACCTTAAACAGCCACGGCTACGAAGCCTTTGCGGTGGGCGGCTGTGTGCGTGACACACTCTTAGGAAGAACGCCGGGAGACTGGGATATTACAACCTCGGCAAGACCGGAGCAGGTAAAGGCCTTGTTTCGCCGCACCATCGATACCGGTATCCAGCATGGAACGGTGACCATCATGCTGGACCGCACCGGCTACGAGGTGACGACTTACCGCATCGACGGGGAGTATGAGGACGGCCGGCATCCGAAACAGGTGGAATTTACTTCTGACCTTCTGGAGGATCTGCGGCGGAGGGATTTTACCATCAACGCTATGGCTTACAGCCATAAAACCGGGATTGTAGATGCCTTTGATGGCATGGCAGATTTAAAAGCGCACCGGATCCGCTGCGTGGGCAATGCCATGGAGCGTTTTACGGAGGACGCACTCCGTATTCTCCGGGCCATCCGTTTCTCTGCCCAGCTGGATTTCGAGATTGAAAAGGAAACCTTTGATGCCATTTCCGTGATCGCGCCAAATCTGGCCAAGGTCAGCAAGGAGCGTATCCAGATGGAGCTGACCAAGCTTCTTTGCTCCGACCACCCGGAAAAGATCCGTGAAGTTTATGAGACCGGAATCAGCACCTATGTATCACCGGTGTTTGCACAGCTTGACTGGAAGCAGGCACGGACATCGGCAGAGCTTCCAAAGGAAAAGTATGTGCGCTGGGCAGCTTTCCTTCGCTGCGGCAAGGGACCGGAGCAGGCAGTGCAGGTGCTTCGCGACTTAAAGCTGGACAATGACACGATCTCCAAGGTGAAGACACTGGTTACCTGGGCCGGTGTGGTGCCGGAAGCTTGTGAGGTGGAGGTGCGCCGCATGATGAGCCGCATGGAGCCGGAGGTCTGGGACAGTCTGATGGATTTAAACGGATATGGACCGGAAATCCGCACGCTGGTGGAAACCATCCGTGAGCGTGGTGACTGTCTGGGCTTAAAAGAGCTTGCCGTCAAGGGACAGGACCTGATCGCAGCAGGGGTAAAGCCAGGAAAAGAGATGGGATCCATGCTGCACGGGCTTTTAGAGCATGTGCTGGAAAAACCGCAGGATAATGAAAAGGAGACGCTGCTTGGCATAATCCGGAAATCCATTTCATAGGTTGGAGAAAACGTTACATTACTGTTCACGAAAGGCGTGGCAGCAATGAAGGTTTGGTCCGGAGTTTTGGGGGACTGCCGGATTGCCGCATATGAAGTGGAGGGGTGAGCGTGATCGACAGTTATCTGGAGGTTTTAAAGCAGTACGAAGGAGAAGCAATAAGCGTACGGCGCGGACGTGGGGCCTGGATCTGTGAGTATCCGGATGGACTCCGGCTTCTGAAGGAATACCGGGGAACACAAAAACGCCTGGAGTTTGAGAGTGCGGTGCAGGAGGAGCTATTGCAGATGGCAGTCTGCCGGGTAGATAGTTATGTGAAAAACCGGGAAGACGGGCTGATGACAGCTGGGCCGGATGGGGTAAAGTATGTTTTAAAGAACTGGTTTTCTGAGCGCGAATGCAGTCTGCGTGACCGGAAGGAGATCCTTTTTTGTATTCGCCAGATCGCTGCGCTTCACAAGACACTCCAGAAGATTCTGTGGCGGGAGGAATGGAGCCTTGGCTCCACGGTGCTGCCGGCGCTTTCAGAGGAAATGGCGCGTCACAACCGGGAAATGAAGCGGGTGCGGAATTTTATCCGCACGAAACGAAAGAAAACAGAATTTGAATTACGTGTCATGCAGAACTTTGATGAGTATTACCATCAGGCACTGCATGCAGAAAAAGGGCTGGAGCCGCTGGATCACGATCAGGCGGGAAACCGGCTCTTTTTGTGTCATGGAGATTTAGACCAGCATCACATCTTGCTTTTGCCAGAAAGCCAGACAGCGGCATTTACCGGGTTTAGCCAGATGCATCTGGGACGTCAGATGAGCGATCTGTACCGTTTTATGCGGAAAGTCATGGAAAAGCATGGCTGGGATGAATTTTTGGGATATGCCATGCTGGAGGCCTATAATGCTGTGCTGCCTATGACGGAGGATGACCGGAACTATCTGTATTTCCTGTTTTTATATCCGGAAAAATACTGGAAACAGCTGAACTACTACTACAATGCGAATAAGGCCTGGATCCCGGAAAAAAATGTAGAAAAATTAAAGACGCTGGAAGCACAGCAGGGCTCAAGAAACCGTTTTTTGCAGAATGTATTTCAAGATCCGGATTTTTCTGGCTAGGATTATAAGAATTTGAAATTATCGGAATTTTGTCGTGTTTTGTCGTTCATAAATTGACAATGCAGACATCTTCGGCTTCCTTTTTTTCCCTTGCTGAGGTATAATAAAGATAGTGTTAACTGTGAAGATACTTGGCAGTTACAGCATGAAATCATGAGGGAGCACAGGAGGAAGTTTTTTTATGAAGGATTACATGAAGATTTACCAGGAATGGCTGTCTAATCCGTATTTCGACGAGGACACCAAGGCAGAATTAAAGGCAATCGAACATGATGAAAACGAGATCAAAGAGCGTTTTTATATGGATCTGGAATTCGGTACGGCAGGTCTGCGCGGAATTATCGGTGCAGGCATCAACCGCATGAACATTTATGTAGTGCGCCGTGCGACCCAGGGTCTGGCAAACTACATCATCAAACAGGGAGGCAGCAGTAAAGGCGTTGCCATTGCTTACGATTCCAGACACATGTCCCCGGAGTTTGCGGATGAGGCAGCACGCACCCTGGCAGCCAACGGCATCAAGGCTTACAAGTTTGAGTCTCTTCGTCCGACTCCGGAGCTGTCCTTCGCAGTGCGCGAGTTAGGCTGTATCGCCGGCATCAACGTGACGGCAAGCCACAACCCGCCGGAGTATAACGGTTACAAAGTATACTGGGAGGATGGCGCACAGTTTACCCCGCCTCACGACAAAGGCGTAACCGAAGAGGTTCTTGCCATTGAGGATCTGTCCACCGTGAAGACCATGAGCGCAGAGGATGCCATGGCAGCAGGCCTCTATCAGGTGATCGGCAAGGAAATCGATGACAAATACATCGCACATGTTAAAGCACAGGTTGTAAACCAGGATGCCATCGACAAGATGCAGAAGGACATTACCATCGTTTACACCCCGCTTCACGGAACCGGCAACATCCCGGTGCGCAGAGTCTTAAAAGAGATCGGTTTTGAGAATGTTTATGTAGTACCGGAGCAGGAGCTTCCGAACGGTGACTTCCCAACCGTAAGCTATCCGAACCCGGAGGCAGCAGAAGCATTTGCACTCGGCTTAAAGCTGGCTGAGGAGAAGAAGGCAGACCTCGTTCTTGCAACCGACCCGGATGCAGACCGTCTTGGCGTTTATGTAAAAGATACCAAATCTGGCAAATACATTTCCCTTACCGGAAACATGTCCGGTTCCCTGCTGTGCGAGTACGTGCTGAGCCAGAAGGCTGCAAAGAACGCGATTCCGGCAGACGGCGAAGTTGTAAAATCCATCGTAAGCACGAACCTCATCGACGCAGTGGCTGCTTCCTACGGCTGCAAGCTGGTAGAGTGCCTGACCGGATTTAAGTGGATCGGCCAGCAGATCTTAAAAGAAGAGCGCACCGGCGTTGGTCACTATATGTTCGGCATGGAAGAGAGCTACGGATGTCTGATCGGTACCTATGCCCGCGATAAAGATGCCGTTTCCGCTACCGTTGCCCTCTGTGAGGCTGCTGCCTACTACAAGACCAAAAACATGACTCTGTGGGATGCCATGGTAGAGATGTATGAGAAATACGGCTACTACAAAGACGCTGTAAAATCCATCGGTCTGTCCGGCATCGAAGGTCTGGCAAAGATCCAGTCCATCATGGAGCACTTCCGCAATAATACACCGGAAGGCTTTGGCGACTACAAGGTACTCTCCGCAAGAGATTACAAGAACGACACCATCCGCAACATGGCAACCGGAGAAGTAACTCCGACCGGCCTGCCGTCCTCCAACGTGCTCTATTACGACATGAACGACAATGCATGGCTGTGCATCCGTCCGTCCGGCACCGAGCCGAAGATCAAGTTCTACTATGGAATCAAGGGAACCTCCTTAGAGGATGCTGACGCGAAGTCCGAGGCACTTGGAAAAGCGCTGATGGGTGAGGTGGACAAGCTGCTGTAAGATATAACAATTTATTTCACTTTAATAGGGCCGTGTGAGTTGCCGAAAGGCAA
>NZ_QUIK01000001.1:0-84375 GCF_003480105.1 Clostridium sp. AM42-4 | reverse complement strand
CGAAAGGCAACTCACACGGCCCTTGTCATATACTTAAATTGTTATTTCTGATATATACGCTGGATGTGTTTGACCATCCACTCGTAGCAAGCGCGGATCGTATACACCACCGTCTGGTCGATGAGGAACCCATACGCAAAGGAAGCAAGGATGACGAAAATGACGGTTCCTGCGAAAACCAGAGGCTGCTTCCAGGTGATGTCCAGGTTCAGGGTGTAGATGACGATATGGTAGAGTACCCACCAGTGCAGCAACAGGATCGTGAAACTGTGTTTTCCGAACATCATGACCAGGGAATCCCAGAAATGTTTTCGTTCCGGCTTTTTGTGCAGGGCGAGGGCGAAGATGCCGCAGGCCATGAAAATGGAAAGCGGAGCCATGTGGACATAGTAGTTGACATAAGCCTGCCAGTACACATAAGGGTTCACGGACAGGACCACTTTCAAAAAGGACAGCAGGGCAGCAATCCAGATCCAACGGTCGTAAGTCCGTGTCTCCGGGCGGGATACCCAGTAGCCGATCATGGCGATGCCGATCCACTGGGCGAAAAAGGGCAGCAGGTCCGCGGTCATGGTGGTGTAGGTCCGAAGAAAGGAACACAGCAGGATGAGACCGGATAAAGCAGTAAGGGTGCGGTAGGTCATGGATTCAAACATGTAGCGGAGAAAGGGTACTGCTATATAGATGGAGATGGTCATGTAGACCAGCCACAAAAACGGGCAGTCTTCCTGGATGGAACCGGTCAGGATCCGGTAAAAGGCATCTTTGACGGTGGCTGCGCACACCGGATGCAGTCTTCCGTTCTGCCATATATAAAAGAAAAAGTAAATGATAGATGTGAGCACGACTTTGGAGAAGCGCCTTTGGTAGAAGGCTCCGATCCCTTCTTTGGTTCCGCGGCCAAACAGCAGGGCACCGGTCAGCATGAGAAAGCAGGTGTTGCCCAGATAGAAGCAGGTACGAAGGACGGCTGCAGTCTTCAAAAGAAGCGGTGGAACTTCCTGGATCAAGGCGGTAGTTTCTTCATTGATCTCCATGGAAAGCACCGGCAGGGCAATGTCGATGCAGTGGATCATGAGAACGGAGAAAACAGCAAACAGGCGGATATAGTCGAAGCGGATGTCGTAGGACGGGGTGGCGGCGGTAAAGCCGATGGCTGTGCTGACGGATGTTTTTCTGTCTCTCAGATGAAGAAACAGGGAAGAAAGCGCAAGAACCCCAAACGGGAGAACGTGGTTTGGACGGAGAATGCCGTAGGCTTTTTTGTCGCACCAGATCAGAAATACCAGGGCACAGACGGAGAGGATGCCCCAGAAGAGGCATCGGGTGAATTTGGTCTGGAGGCGGAATGTTTTTTTGTCAGTCATAGAAACTCCTTATCAGGCAGATGGGGTACGGAATCGTGTTACTATGCGATACAGCAAAGCCCGGGACAGCCGCGAAGCGGCCGTTCCGGGCTTTTTTAATGCTTATGAATGAATTACGAATGTGCAGCAGTCCAATTACTGATTTTGGAACTTTGCAAGGATGCGAGCAGTTTCTGCATTGATCATATCCTGGGTGACATTCGGATCGGACGGATCCCAAGTCTGCTCGAATGGAATCTCGTATGCGATCGTCGGGCGCTCAAACGGTCCAACAACGGAAGAGTTGTAAACCTGAACGGTGGTTCCCAGTGCACAGTGATCGTAAACCCACTTTGCATCGCCGCTGATCAGGCGGATACAGCCTGCGGAACGGGCGATTCCCATGTTGTTGTAGGTGCTTGCCCATACGGTCATCGGGTTTGCAGCATCGTAGATGATGGAGTGGATCAGGATTGGGAGTCCGGCACCAAGACGGGTTGCATACTGAGTGTAGACATCGTGGATCATGAGTCTCCAGCGATATTTTTCCGGAGTTTTAAAAGTTCCAACCGGAGTATCATCACCTACGGAGGTCAGGAAAGATTTTACCGGGATGATATAACCATTTCCGCCATCCTGTGCGTAGATGGTCATGCAGTTTAATTCTTTGTTGATCTTGATCAGGTACGGACCGTTGCTGCCAAGGAGGGATTCGACATCACTCCACATCTTGCCATCTTCCCCGAAGTAATACTTCAGACCGTCGATGTACTGCCAGCCGGTTACCGGAACGGAGTCCTTGAAGTAGTAGCGGTCATTGCCAAGCCAGCCCCAGCCGGTGTAATTGTCGCCGTTGCCATGGATGTAGCGCATCTGGCCGTCTACATACTGGATGCCGTCTGCGTGGGCGGATACCAGGTGATTAGAGGTATTTAAGCCACTGTCGGTGTTCTTTGCGAAGTAAGCCAGACGGAAGCCGGTTAAATGGAGTCCGGTGTTCATGGTACCAACGGTTTCTCCGTTTTTGCCCCAGCCGGTCTCAGTGCCGTCGCTCAAGGTTGCGCAGTAATAAATGTCGTACTGGTCGTTGACCGGACCTGCGAAGCGGTACTGGATCGCTTCAACCGGATACCAGGCATTGCCGTCAAAGGAGGTCTGCTGACCGCCGACTGCCCATCCGGTCCATCCGGTGGTGGAGTTGTAGGTGCGGTAGCGGACATCGCCGAAAATGTTCTCCAGATAAGTACAGATGGCGGTGAAACCTGCGCTCTCGGTGGAAATCTGCTGGTCATTTAAGAAAGCGCCGGACCAGTTTTTGCTGTCGTTGTATAAGATTGCGGTGGTCAGACGCGGCTGGCGCAGCGGAACAGACAGCGGACTGGTATGATTTGCAGCTGCTTCTGCTTCTGCAGCAGCCTGCTCGGATTCCAGCTGGTTTGCCTGATCCTGGGTCAGGGCGTTGGTCTGGCCGCTTGTGGCATCCTGGGAATTGTCGGCAGCTGCACTGGTTTCCGGTGCGGAGGTCTGCGCTCCGGTCTGGGAAGCTGCCTGTGAGGTGCCGGATGTCTGAGTCTGTGAAGCGGATTCAGAACTGCCGGATCCCGGAGCTTCGGTGGAAAAAGTATGACCGCCGGATGTGTTTTCCGGGGAAGCTGCAGTGCTTCCCGGACCGGACACCTCGGTCTTTTTAGTAGTGTCAATTACGCCGCTTGTCGCTGCTGTGGCATCTGTTTCCGCGAAGGCGCTGGTAACAGATCCGGCCATCATCATGCCGGCCACAAGCAGGGCAAGTCCTGCTTTTGTATGTTTACGCATGGAAAAAACCTCCTGAAAATAATAAATATTACCATTCATTGTTAATCTATCATAAAAGAGGTAAAAAGACCATATCTGATTTACAATTTATCGGCAATCATGTAAAATAAAAGAGATTGGCAATAAAATCGTAACAAAATTGTCATAGAAATGGAAAACCGTGGAAATCCGGGGCGGGAAAATGGAAAAGCAAGAGGAAAGAAAAGCAATGGAACAGAGTGTAGAAATGGGCAGAAAGGATATCATACAGAAACAGGATCCTGAAAAGACAGAGAAACATAATTCTGGAAAGATGGAAAGAGGTCAGGATATCATGGTCAGCATCTGCTGCATCACATACAATCAGGCCGCTTATATCCGCGATGCGCTGGAGGGCTTTGTAAACCAGGAAACTGATTTTCCTTATGAAGTCCTGATCCATGACGATGCCTCGACCGATGGCACTGCCCAGATCATTCAGGAATATGCAGACCGGTATCCGGAACGGATCTTTCCAATCTTACAGACGGAAAACCAGTATTCCAAAGGACTGACCAATGTCAGCGGCACTTTTAATTTCCCACGGGCCCGGGGCAGATACATTGCCATGTGCGAGGGCGATGATTACTGGACCGACACAAAAAAGCTGCAAAAGCAGGTGGATTATCTGGAGGCAAATCCAGGCTGCTCGCTCTGTTTTCACAGTGCAAAGGTAGAAGTGCAGGGAAAGGCGTTGACAGAGCATGACATGCGGCCTTACAAAGGAAGCCGCATGATCTCGCCGGAGGAGATCATCGACAAGACATCCGGCTATCCGACCGCTTCGTTGATGTTTTACCGGGAGATGGTCGACGCACTGCCGGACTTTTACAACCATGCACCGATTGCGGATATCCCGCTGCAGCTTCTTGCGGCAAACCGTGGCTGGGCGTGGTATATGGATGAGCCCATGTGCGTTTACCGGCTGGGCGGTGCCGCTTCCTGGACCACGCTCATGAAGCAGGGCAACTACGAGAAAAAGCAGCAGGATTACGCAGCTGCCATGACAGAGATGTACCGCGGGTTCGATGCATTTAGCGGCGGCCGGTTCCACAATACGGTGGAGCATGCCATAAAACGGCTCATTTTCCTGACGCAGGTAAATACAAAGCATTTTGATACGGTGTTAAATAAGGAAAACCGGGAATTTTACCGGGAATTAAATGCAAGGACACGGTTCTTTATCCGGTTTGAAACTTCAGCACCAAAGTTATATGCGTGGCTGCAGCAGCAGTTCCACAGGGGATGATCTGGAAACAGTGAGAATTTTGATGCAGTTTTCGAACATCCAGATTGTACAAGAGGTGCATCAGGTATTTGGAAATAAGAGAAAGAGATTTAATTTATGAACGAAACAGGAATGAAGAATAAGGTGGCAAGCGGACTGTTCTGGAAGCTTCTGGAAAATGGAGGTGCCCAGGGCATTCAGTTTGTGATCGCGATTCTCTTAGCGCGGCTTCTGACTCCGGCGGAGTACGGAGTTGTGGGGATCATCATGATCTTTATCACCATTGCAAATGTATTTGTCCAGAGCGGTTTCTCCACGGCTCTGGTGCAGAAAAAGCAGGCTGACGAGGTGGATTTCTCATCGGTCTGCTATTTTGAACTTGCGGCATCCGTACTTTTTTATCTGTTGCTGTATCTGGCGGCACCGGCGATTGCGCAGTTTTATGGCATTTCGGTATTAAAGTCTATTGTGCGGGTGCTTGGCATCGTGCTGTTTCCGGGTGCGGTCATCTCGGTGCAGACGGCGTATGTGTCCCGGAACATGGAGTTTCGCGGCTTATTCTTTTCGACACTGGCGGCTTCGGCCATTTCCGGTGTGATCAGTATTGTGATGGCGCTCCGTGGACTTGGCGTGTGGGCCATGGTGGGACAGCAGATCAGCTATTACATCAGCCTGATGATCGTGCTGTTTCTGACGGTTTCCTGGAAGCCGGGGCTCTTTTTTGCTTTCGACCGGATCCGGACGATGTTTGCGTTTGGCTGGAAGCTTCTCTGTGCTTCCCTTCTGGACACGGTATTTAATAATCTGTATGGACTTTTGATCGGAAAGATATATAATGAAGAGTTGTTGGGCAGCTACAACCGGGGAGAGCAGTTTCCAAAGCTGATCGCCACCAATCTGGGTGCGGCGATCCAGGCGGTCCTGCTTCCGGCGTTTTCTGCCAGTCAGGACGATACCGATAAGGTGCGGGAGATGGTGCGCCGGGCGATCCGCTTAAGCTCCTTTGCGGTCATCCCGATGCTGATGGGGCTTTTCGCCGTGGCGGACACTCTGGTCTTAGCACTTCTTGGAGAAAAATGGCTGATCTGTGTGCCGTTTCTCCGAATCATGTGCGTTTCTTACTGCTTCTGGCCGATCCATATCACGAATCTGCAGGCCATCAATGCAGTGGGGCGCAGCGATATCTTTTTAAAACTGGAGCTGGTGAAGAAGGCACTCAGCCTTCTGGCACTGGTGATCGGCATGCAGTTCAATGTGTTTATCATGGTGTGCATCAAAGCCTTTCAGGATTTTGTGTGTACCTTTGTCAATGCGGCACCGAATAAGAAGCTGCTTGGATACGACATCGCCCATCAGTGGATGGATGTAGCTCCGCCGGCGGTGCTGTCGGTTGTGATGTGCGCGGCAGTTATGGCATTTGGCGCATGGCTTCCGGACATGTCAGTATGGCTGAAACTGGGACTGCAGATTATCTGCGGTGCGGTTGTTTATATTGTGCTGGCTGCTGCCTTCCGTCTGGAGAGTTTTTGCTTTTTGATGGGAATGGTAAAAGAGAAGCTGCGCAATGTGTAAAGAACGAGAAGAAAAAGCTGCCAGGTACGCACAGCGGGTAAACCGCAGCAGGAAAACGCTGGGCAGTCCGGCACTCGAGGAGAAATAAAGTTATGAAAAAAACAGTGATCATTACGGCAATCGGTTCCTTTTCCGCGCAGGCGTCTATTTCGGCCTGCCATGCGGCGGGAATGCGCGTTGTTGGATGTGATATTTACCCGGCTGAGTGGGTGGTCAATTCGCAGGATGTAGATGTGTTTTATAAAGCGCCTTACGCGACAGACCGCGGAAACTACCGGAATTTTTTAAAGGAGCTTTGTAAAAAGGAGCAGGCAGATGTGCTGATCCCCCTCACGGATGTAGAAATTGATGTGCTCCAGGAGTGGAGAACAGAATTTTCGGAAGATTTTAAAGAATTAGGCGCAGAAGTGTGGATTTCCGATGTTGACGCGATCCGTTTATGCCGGAATAAGGAAAAGATGGAAACATTTTTACGGGAGCGGAAGCTTTGCCGGACCATTCCAGGCGTGCGGTTGCCGGAACTGGAAGCATTATTGGAGCGTGGTGGTCTGCCGGCAGAATCTTGGAAGAACGAAAATGAACAACGGGTTTCCGGCTTTGCAGCCTTACGTTTTCCTCTGGTTGCAAAGCCGTTTGACGGCCGCAGCAGTCAGGGACTGAAAATCCTGGAATCCGAGTCGGATCTTCGTTTTCTGTTAAATAGCTGTAGCGAAGAGCGAAAGCAGCAGTATCTGGTGCAGCCGAAGATTGGCGGAACTGTCATCACCGTGGATGTGGTGCGGAATCCGGAAACAAAGCAGACCTTCTGTCTGCCAAGACGGGAGCTTCTGCGTACCTTAAATGGCGCGGGAACTTCTGTCTGTGTATTTCGCAGTGAGCTGTTAGAGCAGCAGTGCCGGGATATTGCCGAAGCGGTTGGAATCCGTGGCTGTGTAAATATGGAATTTATTGAGGCAGACAGGGATGCAGGGGAGTATTATTTTCTGGAATGCAACCCGCGGTTTGCAGGCGGCGTGGCATTTTCCGGGGCGGCGGGCTACGATATGGTGAAAAATCATATCCGCTGCTTTACGGGAGAAAAGCTGGAAGAAATAGCTGTGACCGGGGAACAGTATATTGCGAGACGGTATGCAGAATATAGAATGGATCGTGCAGACCGGGCGGCTGGAGAAGACCAGGGAACCAGCGCATGCCAGATGAATGGAGAAAACCAGGAAACCAACGCTGACTGGGTACATGGAGAAAGCCAGGAAACCAGTGCAGTTCAGGGAAAGGAAGACGAAAACAGATGATAAAACGATACGAAGAGCCGGTTATGGTGACACGTTCCTCACTGCCGCCGCTGGAAGAATATGTGGAGATGTTAAAACCCATCTGGGACAGCGCCTGGCTGACCAACATGGGGGAATACCACGAAACCTTAAAGGAAAAACTGAAAACCTATCTAAAGACACCGAATCTGGAACTGTTTGTGAACGGCCATATGGCGCTGGAACTGACGCTGCAGGCCATGAAGCTGACCGGGGAGGTCATTACCACGCCGTTCAGCTTTGCCTCCACGACCCACGCCATTGTGCGCAATGGTCTGACTCCGGTCTTCTGCGATATCAATGAAGAGGATTATACTATCGATGTGGACAAACTGGAGAGCCTGATCACGGAAAAAACTTCCGCGATCGTTCCGGTCCATGTATACGGAAATCCCTGCGATGTGAAACGCATTCAGAAGATTGCGGACCGCCATGGTCTGAAGGTCATTTACGATGCGGCACATACCTTTGGCGAGACGATCGACGGAGCCGGGATCGGTCAGTTTGGCGATGCATCCATGTTCAGTTTCCATGCGACGAAGGTGTTCCACAGCATCGAGGGTGGTGCGGTCGCATTTCAGGATCCGGAATTAAAGGATCTGTTATACCAGCTGAAAAACTTCGGAATCACTGGCTATGAGCAGGTAGAATATGTGGGTGCAAACGGAAAGATGAACGAGTTCCAGGCTGCGATGGGTCTTTGCAACCTGCGCCATGTAGATGCGGATATTGAAAAGCGGAAAAGACTGACGGAGCGTTACCGCGAACGGCTTGGCGGCGTGCAGGGTATCCGCCTGTGCAAAGAAAAAGAAGGGGTGCGCTATAATTATGCTTACATGCCGGTTGTATTTGAAGGCTACGGAGCAGACCGGGACGAGATTTTTGATGCACTGAAGGAGTACAATATCTATGCACGGAAATATTTTTACCCGTGCATCAATGACTATGCCTGCTACCGGGACCAGTTTTCTTCGGATGACACACCGGTGGCAAAGCGGATCGCGTCGGAGGTTCTGACCCTGCCGTTATACCCGGATCTTTCCCTCGAAACGGTGGATGAGATCTGTGATATCATACTGAAATGTGGAGAAAAGAAACAATGAACAAGGTGCTGATCGTAATTCCCGCCTACAACGAAGAAGCGAATATTGAGATGGTTGTGCGGGAACTGGAGGAAGGCTATCCGCAGTTTGATTATCTGGTGGTCAACGATGGCTCCAGGGACCGGACTGCGGCAATCTGCCGGGAACATGGCTTTAACCTGCTGGATCTTCCGGTCAATCTGGGACTGGCGGGCTGTTTTCAGGCAGGCATGAAATATGCCTATTACAAGGGCTACGAATATGCGATCCAGTTTGACGGAGACGGACAGCACCGTCCGGAATTCATCGAATCCATGCAGAAAAAGATGGAAGAAGGATACGAGATCGTCATTGGAAGCCGGTTTGTAAACGGGAAGAAGGACTGGTCCATGCGTATGGTGGGAAGCCGTCTGATTGAGGCGGCCATCCGACTGACCACAGGCGTGACCGTGGCAGATCCGACATCCGGCATGCGGATGTTCAACTGGGAGATGATCCGGGAATTTGCGTTGAATTTAAATTACGGACCGGAGCCGGACACCGTGTCTTACCTGCTCAAGCAGGGGGCAAAGGTGGCTGAAGTGCCGGTGCATATCGCAGAGCGTGCCGGTGGTGAGAGCTACTTAAAGCCGATGGTGGCGGTGCGTTATATGGCGCGGATGCTGCTCTCGATTTTGCTGATCCAGAATTTCCGGAGCAAAAAGCTGGTAAACGGAAAAGGGAGAAAATAATCATGAAACACTGGACGCACCTTCTCATGAAAACAAGGCTGAGCCTGGAAAAAGAAAATATGATCTGGAACATGACCGGAAGCTTCTTCTATGCCTTTGCCAGTATGGTACTTTCTTTTCTGGTGCTGCGCATAGCCGGAGAAGAGCAGGGCGGGATTTTTTCCTTTGGGTTCAGCACGGTCGGGCAGCAGATGTTTCTGCTGGCGTATTTTGGCATCCGGCCGTTTCACATTACGGACGGGGCGAACCAGTACCGGTTTGGGGATTATCTCCATCACCGGTATGGGACCTGTTTTCTGGCGCTGCTTCTGGGGGCCGGATATCTGGCTGTGACCGGGTATTCCTGGCAGAAGGTCCAGATCATTTTTCTGCTGATCGCTTATAAGGTGATCGATGGTTTTGCCGATGTGTACGAATCGGAATTCCAGCGGCAGGGATGTCTGTACCTGACCGGACGTTCCAATACATTCCGTACCATTCTCTCGGTCGGAGTCTTCCTGGTAACGTTATGTTCCGGGGCAGGACTTTTTGCAGCCTGCGTGGCTGCGGTGCTGGGACAGATCGCGGGTGTTGTTTTGTTTGACATTGTAGTGTTAAAAGAACTGCCCAAGGTGGATTATAACTGGAACGGAACACAGGCAAGGGCGCTGACCGCATCGGCCATTCTTTTGTTTGTGTCGGTGTTTCTGGATTTTTATATTTTTTCTGCAGCGAAGTATGCCATCGATGCCCACCTGGGCGATGCAGCCAGCGGCTATTTCAATGTGATCTTTATGCCGACCTCGGTTATCAATCTGGCGGCAGGTTTTGTGATCCGCCCATATCTGACCTATTTAACGGACTGCTGGAATGCGCACCGTTTTTCAGATTTTTCGAAAAAGCTGCTCACGATCATGGCAGTGATCGGTGGTCTGACGGTTCTGGCGGTCGGCGGGACCGTGGTGCTTGGAAAGCCGGTGCTTGTGCTTCTGGAATGGCTGCTTGGTGCGGCATACAGCGGAAAGCTGACAGCACTCTGGCCCGCCTTTGTCATGATCGTGCTGGGCGGCGGTTTTTATGCAGTTTTAAATCTTTATTATTATGCGCTGGTCATTTTGCGGAAGCAGAAGCTGATCTTTGGCATTTATGTGGTGCTCACGGTACTGGCGGCAGTCCTGGCTCCGAAAATGACGGTGGCATTTGGGATTCTGGGCGCGGCAGCAGCCTATCTGGTGCTGATGGTCATCATGGCAGCCGGATTTGTGGGTGGCGCCTGGATCGAAATCAAGAGGGAAATGAAGGAGGAGCGTCATGACGGTTGATGTATTGATCCCGGTGTACAAGCCGGACCGGCGGTTTGCCAGACTGCTTCAGATGCTGAAAAAGCAGACGGTAGTGCCAGACCGGATCATTATCATGAATACAGAAAAAGCGTACTGGAATGCGGACGGATACCGGGATATCCCTGGAATGGAAGTCCATCATCTGACAAAAGAAGAGTTTGACCACGGCGGTACCCGCAATCTGGCGGCGTGGTACTCGGAATCGGACATCATGATCTTTATGACCGATGACGCAGTTCCGCAGGATGAATACCTGATCGAGAACCTGTTAAAGGGACTGGAGCAGAAGGGACCGGATGGCGAAGCGGTGGCAGTGGCTTACGCAAGACAGCTTCCGGCAAAGGACTGCCGCACGATCGAGCGCTATACCCGTGCATTCAACTATCCGGATACGCCGATGGTAAAGACGAAAAAAGATGTCAGTACCATGGGGATCAAGACCTACTTTGCTTCCAATGTGTGCTGTGCGTACCGCAAGGACATTTTCCGCAAGCTGGAGGGCTTTGTGAACAGCACCATCTTTAATGAGGACATGATCTACGCGGCAGCGGCTATGGATGCCGGTTACGCGGTGGCTTATGTGCCGGAGGCCAAGGTAGTCCACTCGCACAATCTGACGCCGATGCAGCAGTTCCACCGCAATTTTGATCTGGCGGTATCCCAGGCGGAGCATCCGGAGGTGTTCGCGGATCTGAAGTCAGAGGGAGAGGGAATCCGCCTCGTGAAACAGACGGCAAAGTACCTGTTGCTGCACTTTAAGGGTTTTCTGATCCCGGAGCTGGTTGTCAGCAGCGGCTGCAAATATCTCGGCTACAAGCTGGGACGAAACTATGAAAAACTTCCGAAAAAGATGATCCTCTGGTGCAGCATGAGCCCGCTATACTGGGAAAAGAAATGGAGGAGAAAAGCATGATGACCACAACCCTGCGCATTGCACTGATCCTGGTGTCTCTTGGCACCTTTTCCATGATCATGCGCAAGATCCGCCAGTCCCGGATGCAGATCGAGAGCGCGATCTTCTGGATTGTGTTAGCCCTGGTGCTGGTGGTGTACAGTGTATTTCCGAAGGTGGCCGATGCCTGCGCCAGCCTGCTTGGAATCTACGCCACAACGAATTTTCTGTTTTTGTTCGCGATCTTTGTGCTGATCTTAAAGGTCTTTTTTATGAGTATCCACATCTCACAGCTGGAGAGTAAGATCAAAGAGCTGGTCCAGGCCATGGCACTTGAGGAGAAAAAGTATGAAGAAGAAAAACGCTAGTCTGATCGCCGGCATTTTGTGCCTTGCGGCTGCAGCTGCCTGGCACAGTCTGGATGTTAAGACCGGGATTCAGGCGACCGGTGCTTCCTGGCAGATGGGACAGTATCTGCTGTTGTCGGCTCTGGTGGCAGCGCTTGCTGCCGTGTGTGGATATTTCCTGTTGGAAAAGAACATTCCATGGTCATTTCCGAAGCTGGCGGTGCTCATGGCAGGAGGCCTTGGCGTGCTGTATCTCTTTGTGCTGCCGCCGCTTTCGGCGCCGGACGAGATCAGCCATTATGTCAGTGCTTACCGCCTATCCTCCCAGCTGATTGGACAGCCACAGCGCGACCGCTACGGTCGGGTGCTTTTACGGGCGCAGGATGCCTGGGTGGAGGATCTGGACGGGGATTTTATCTACGAACCCGATGAAGATGGAAACCTTCAGGTGACGGAGGAGAGCCACGAACAGGCGGTGAAGCTGGGCGAGACTCTGGATGAGTCCACCTATGAGTTATTTCATGCATTAGGAATCAATGGTCAGTACGCTCCGGAGCGGACTGCTGAAATTCAGGCACATGGTGCTTACGTGAGTTCCACCTACCCGCCGGTCACGACTACGCCGCTTGCCTATGTGCCCCAGGCGATCGGCATCAGCGCGGCAAGGCTTCTGGGGCTGAATACGGTCTGCCTTTTGTACTTTGGACGGTTGTGCAACCTGCTCTTTTTTATAGGAATGCTTTATTTGGCGGTGAAGCGGATCCCGTTTGGGAAAGAAGTGCTTCTGGGCGTGGCACTTCTGCCGATGACGCTGCATCTTGCGGCTTCGTTCTCTTATGATGTCATGATCCTCGGCTGCATGTTCCTTTTAACAGCTGTCTGTCTGGACCTGGCTTTTGAAGCGGAACGGGTCCGCATCCGGGATGTGGTGCTGTTAGCAGTTCTGGCGGCGGTGGCAGGTCCGTGCAAGATGGTCTACGCGCCGATGCTTGGCCTGTGCCTGCTGGTTCCGGTCCGCAAATTTGGCGGTGCAAGAAACTGGTTTGTCAGTGCGTTTGTCGTGGCGGGTGCGTGGGCTGTGTCCATGTATCTGGTTAATAGCCAGGTCATCACCACTTACGCGACGGAGGCTGACAGCTATGTGGCTTGGGCAGAAGAAGCCGGTTTCAGCATGAACCTTCTCATCCATAATCCAGTGCTTCTGGTGCGGATGTTTTACCAGACCCTGGTGTGGAATGCGAAAGACATGCATATCACCATGATCGGAGGATGGCTTGGAAATCTGGACCAGGTGCTGGATGTGCCGTATCTGGTTGTGTGGATCCTTACATTATGTCTGATCGGTCTGGCACTGAAGATTCCGGCCGAGCAGATCCGCATGAATCTGCGCCAGCGGTTCTGGGTGGGAGTTCTTGCAGCGGCCTGCGCGGGGCTTACCATGCTGTCCATGCTGATCGCGTGGACACCGCTCAGCTCCCGGGTGATCCTGGGCGTGCAGGGCCGGTATTTCCTGCCATTTCTGCCGGTGCTTCTGCTGGCTTTTAAAAATCATACGGTAGTTTTGACAAAGGATAAAAACCGTAGTATATTGTATCTGATGTGCTGTCTGAACGGTTATGCGCTGGTGCGTCTGTTCAGCATTGTGTGCATCCGTTTGTAAAACCTTAGAGAAATGAAAAGTGAGGAACAAGAATAATGGGAAAGATCAAAGTAACATCCTGTGATATCGAGGGACTTTATGTGATCGAGCCGACCGTATTTAAGGATGAGCGCGGCTATTTTGTAGAAACTTACAACCAGAATGACTTCAAGGAAGCCGGACTGAACATGGTATTTGTACAGGACAACCAGTCCATGTCCGTGAAGGGTGTACTGCGCGGCCTGCATTTCCAGAAACAGTATCCGCAGGGCAAGCTGGTGCGTGCCATCCGTGGTGCCGTATTCGATGTAGCAGTAGACCTGCGTGCAAACTCCAAAACCTACGGAAAGTGGTTTGGCGTGGAGCTGACTGCTGAGAACAAAAAGCAGTTCTACATCCCGGAGGGCTTTGCACACGGCTTCTTAGTGCTGTCCGATGAGGCAGAGTTCGCCTACAAGTGCACCGATTTCTATCATCCGGGCGATGAGGGCGGTCTGGCTTACAACGATCCGGAGATTGGCATTGACTGGCCGTTCGAGGAAGGTGTGGAGCTGATCATCTCTGAGAAAGATAAAAAGTGGAGTGGTCTGAAGGACACCTTCAAATTTAATGAGGAATAAAAATTTATGAATTATGTAATTTCTCTGATGAAAGAAATCGTCAGGAAACGAAAACTCATCTGGGATCTGGCGAAGGCTGATTTCCGAAAGCGCTTTGTCGGTTCGTACTTTGGCATCGTGTGGATGCTGGTGCAGCCGATCGTCACGGTGCTCATCTATTTCTTCATCTTCCAGGTGGGATTTAAGAGTGTGCCGCCGGTTCCGGGAGTGCCGTATGTGCTCTGGCTGATCCCGGGCATTGTGCCGTGGTTTTTCTACAGCGAGGCTTTAAACTGCGTGACAGGGTGTCTGCAGGAATACAGCTATCTGGTGAAGAAGGTTGTGTTCCAGGTTGAGATCCTTCCGATCATCAAGCTGATCTCCTGTATGCTGGTGCATGCCTTTTTCGCAGGGATCATGCTGGTCGTGTTCTTATGCTACGGCAGACTGCCGATGGCAACCTGGATCCAGATCTTGTATTACAGCTTCGCGGCAGCCATGCTGGCCCTGGCATTCGGTTACCTGACCTCTGCGGTCAATGTCTTCTTTAAAGACATGGCGCAGATCGTCAGCATCTGTCTGCAGTTTGGCATGTGGCTGACCCCGATCATGTACCAGGAGACCATGTTTGCGGACAAGGCTCCGTGGTTTGTGACGATCTTAAAGCTGAACCCGTTTTACTATGTGGTTGCCGGATACCGCGACAGTATGCTCACCGGAAACTGGTTCTGGGAGCGGCCGAAGCTCGGCATTTATTTCTGGGCGGTAACGCTTGTTATCGGGCTTTTGGGGCTTCGTGTGTTTAAACGGTTAAGACCACATTTTTCTGACGTATTGTAAGGCTTGAAAAGAAAATGGTTTCTTGCGTTTTAAGCTGGCAGTTCCGGCAAAAAGAAAACGTATGACAGATAAGGGGGAATCATATGACCGAGTTAGAATTTCGCAACAAAGTCACATGGTTCTCTTTTGCGCTCAGTCTCTTAGTAATCTGGGTCCACTCCTACAATGCAGAGCTGTTTCTGGGGTATCAGGCGATGACCGGAACGGTTTATGTGCTGGAGCACCGGATCGGAGACTGGTTTGGGCAGATCGCGGTACCAGGATTTTTTATGATTTCCGGCTACCAGTTTTACCGGGATTTCAGCTGGGAGAAGCTGAAGGGCAAATGGCAGAGGCGCGTAAAAAGCCTGCTTGTGCCGTATATTGTCTGGAATTTTCTTTACTATATCTGCTATGTGGTTGCCAGCCGCGTCCCGGCGCTGTCTGATGTCGTGGGAAAAGGCGTCGTAAAGCTGTCGCTTCAGGCGGCGGTGGAAGCCGTGGTGGCCCACACCTACAACAATGTGTTCTGGTATCTGTACCAGCTCATCTGGCTGGTGGCGTTGGCACCGGTCCTTTATATGCTGCTAAAGCGTGTATGGAGCGGCTGTCTGCTGCTTGCTGCCTGCTGGATTCTGGTACGGTTTAGTCCATCTGGACTTTTGGTAAACCCGGATGCGCTGATCTATTACGGCACGGGTGCCATGCTGTCGCTGCACTGGAAGGCAGTGGCAGAGCAGTGTGAAAGCAGGATGTGCTTTTGGACAGGAATGTTTAGTATGGCAGCAGCGGCGGCTGTCTATTATGTGGGACTCTGGCAGGCGCATATCCCATCCTTTGTTTTGTGCCGTGTTCTGGCGGTGGCGGGATTCTGGCTTGTGCTTCCGGGAAAACATCTCCCGGCGGCGAAGGAGTTTATGAAACACAATTTTTTCCTGTATGCGGTTCACTTTGCCATTGTTCGGCTCATCAACAAGACGGCAGCCCGGATCGGAATCATAGGGACAGCAAACTGGTATGGACCGTTCCTTTTGTTTTTGTTCATGCCGGTTCTGGTGCTTGTGATCAGCAGTGTGACCGGGGCATGGATGCGAAGGTACCTGCCGCGTGTATGGAGGTTGCTGACGGGAGACAGATGAATGGGCAGATAAATGGTTATTTTGGGGAATCCGGGGAAGCTGTCTGCGATTGTCTGTCACCATCACAACCACTGTGAAGTGTGATGGATCTGTGATAAATAAATAGGAGGAGATGCGATGATAAAAAATATTGTATTCGACATGGGGAAAGTTCTGATTTACTACGAATCCATGCGGGCATGCCGCCATTTTATTGAAAATGAGGAAGACCAGAAAGCGGTCTGTACGGCTGTGTTCGATTCCCCGGAATGGATCCTGCTGGATATGGGAGTCATTTCTGAAGAAGAGGGACTCAAAAAAATGTGCGCGAGACTTCCAGAGCGTCTGCATGAAGCGGCGAAGCTGTGTTTTGACAACTGGGAGAAATACTGCATGTGGAAAAATAAAGATATGGAGGCACTGGTGCGGGAACTGAAAGCAAAAGGGTATGGCCTTTATGTCTGCTCCAATGCGTCTGTCCGGCTGCCGTCCTGCTACAAAGAGGTGATCCCGGCTGTCGAATGTTTCGATGGACTGCTCTTTTCTGCCGAGGTGAAATGCTTAAAACCGCAGAAAGAGATGTATGAGCATTTCTTCAACCGCTTCAGATTAAAGCCGGAGGAGTGTTATTTTATCGATGATCTGCCGATGAATATTGAGGGAGCAAAAGCCTGTGGTATGGATGGGCATTGCTTCGCAGATGGCAGCATGGAAAATCTGAGAAAGGATTTAGAGAAGGTATTATGAGTAAAGCAAATTTGAATTTCGAAAAGACCAATGAGGAACTGCTTCAGTTCCTCGACAACAGCCCGAGTGCATTTCACGCAACGGCTAACATGTGTGAGATGTTAAAAGAGGCTGGCTTCACCCGCCTGTATGAAGGAGAAAAATGGAACCTGGAGGCAGGAAATGGTTACTATGTGACCAGAAACGATTCTGCCCTGATCGCATTCAAGATCCCGAAGCAGGATTTTGCAGGCTTCCAGATTATGGCAAGCCACAGTGACTCTCCGGTCTTTAAGATCAAGGCGAATGCGGAGATTGCCGTGGAGAACCAGTATGTGAAGCTGAACGTGGAAAAATACGGCGGCATGATCTGCTCCACCTGGCTGGACCGTCCGCTTTCCGTGGCAGGCCGCGTGATCGTGCGCACTGCTGATGGCATTGCAACAAAGTTAGTTAACGTAGACCGTGACCTGATGATCATCCCAAATCTGGCCATTCACATGAACCGCCAGGTGAACGACGGGTATGCGTTCAATGCCCAGAAGGATATGCTTCCGCTCTTCTGCGAAGCTGCCGAAAAGCAGGTAAAGGGCTGCTTTACTGAGCTGATCGCAAATGAGGCCGGTGTAACGGCAGAGGATATCCTGGATATGGATATGTTTTTATATAACCGCATGAAGGGCACCCTGCTCGGTGCAGACGGCGAGTTTATCGCAAGCCCGCACTTAGATGATCTGCAGTGTGCGTTTGCATCCTTAAAGGGCTTTCTGGCAGCAGAGCCGAAGGACAGCGTAGCCGTTCACTGCGTATACGATAACGAGGAAGTGGGAAGCGGCACCAAACAGGGCGCAGAATCTACGTTCTTAAAAGATGTGTTAAACCGCATCAACACCGGCATGGGCCGCACCCAGGAAGAGTATTTAACTGCACTGGCATCCAGCTTCATGGTATCTGCAGACAATGCGCATGCCATCCATCCGAACCAGCCGGATAAGGCAGATCCGACCAGCCGCCCGTACATGAACCAGGGGATCGTCATCAAATACAGCGCAAACCAGAAGTACTGCACGGATGCAGTTTCAGCAGCCGTATTCAAGACTATCTGCGAGAAGGCAGAGGTTCCGTACCAGGTATTCTTAAACCGTTCCGATATCCTCGGCGGTTCCACTCTGGGCAATATTTCCGGAACCCAGGTTGCATTAAATACCGTAGATATCGGCCTGCCGCAGCTTGCCATGCACTCCAGCTATGAGACCGCTGGAAGCCGCGACACTGCATACCTCATTGAGGCAGCAAAGGTCCTTTATTCCGGAAGCTTTACCGGAAAAGGAGACGGGGCTTACCGTTTAGGTTAAAAAAATTCCATGCACAGGAAATAAATTGCCATTTAGGGCAGAGCGCGTTATAATGGGCGCAAAGATTACTGTCTGCGTGGGAAGTGTAACGCGCAAAAATGGAAAATAAAAATCTTTGAGAAAAACAAAGGAGTTTCATATCATGACAAAGATCAGAACAAGATATGCACCGAGCCCGACCGGCCGCATGCATGTAGGTAACTTAAGAACCGCACTGTACGCATACCTCATCGCCAAGCATGAGGGCGGCGATTTCCTCTTACGTATCGAGGATACCGACCAGGAGCGCTTCGTTGAGGGTGCAACCGAGATCATTTACCGCACTCTGGCTGAGACCGGTCTGGTACACGACGAAGGTCCGGACAAAGACGGCGGCTGCGGTCCGTACGTGCAGAGTGAGCGCCAGAAAGCGGGCATCTACTTAGAGTATGCCAAAAAGCTGGTAGAAAAAGGCGAGGCTTATTACTGCTTCTGCACCCAGGAGCGCTTAAACTCCTTAAAGAAGACCGTAAACGGCGAGGAGATCATGACCTATGACAAGCACTGCCTGCACTTAAGCAAGGAAGAGGTAGAGGCAAATCTGGCAGCAGGCATGCCATATGTCATCCGCCAGAATAACCCGACCGAGGGCACCACAACCTTCCATGACGAGATCTATGGAGACATCACCGTAGACAACTCTGAGTTAGACGATATGGTCCTCATCAAATCCGATGGTTACCCGACCTACAACTTCGCAAACGTGGTAGACGACCATTTAATGGGAATCACCCATGTTGTACGTGGCAACGAGTACCTGTCCTCTTCCCCGAAGTACAACCGTCTGTACGATGCGTTTGGCTGGGAGGTTCCGGTTTATGTACACTGCCCGCTGATCACCGATGAGTTCCACAAAAAGCTTTCCAAGAGAAGCGGCCACTCCTCCTTCGAGGACCTGATCGAGCAGGGCTTTGTATCCGAGGCGGTTGTAAACTATGTGGCACTGCTTGGCTGGTCCCCGACCGACAACCAGGAGATCTTCTCCCTGGAGGAGCTGGTAAAGGCATTTGATTACCACAACATCAGCAAGTCCCCGGCCGTATTCGATATCACAAAATTAAAATGGATGAACGGCGAGTACTTAAAAGCAATGGACGCAGACCGTTTCTACGAGCTGGCAGAGCCGTACTTAAAGGCTGTCATCAAGAAAGATCTCGATTTAAAGAAGATCGCAGGCATGGTAAAGACCCGTATCGAGATTTTCCCGGACATCGAGGCACAGGTAGACTTCTTCCAGGAGCTGCCGGAGTACGATGTGGCTATGTATACCCACAAGAAGATGAAGACTAACTCCGAGAATTCCCTGCAGGTATTAAATGATGTGCTGCCGATTCTGGAAGCACAGGAGGATTTCACCAACGATGCACTTTACGCAGCATTATCTGCTTATGTATCCGAGAAAGGCTACAAGACCGGCTTTGTAATGTGGCCGATCCGTACCGCTGTATCCGGCAAGCAGATGACCCCGGCCGGTGCGACCGAGATCATGGAAGTGCTTGGCAAGGAAGAGTCCCTGGCACGTATCCGCAAGGGCATTGAGATGCTTTCTGCAGTGAACGCATAGGAAGCTGCACATGGAGCTTGTCTGGGATGCTTTTGTGACAGAGAGATTTCAGACGGCCAGACGAAGAAAGGAACCGCATACATGGCGTTTCATGAATCACAGCTGCAGGCCATCCATCACCGGCAGGGTCCGATGATGGTGCTTGCAGGACCGGGATCCGGCAAAACCACGGTCATTACCCACCGGGTGAAATATCTGGTGGAAGAGTGCAGCGTGGAGCCGGGAAGCATCCTGGTCATTACCTTTACAAAGGCCGCTGCACAGGAAATGCGGCAGCGATTTGAGAAGCTGACGGAGGGACGCAGACTCCCCGTCAGCTTCGGTACGTTTCACGCAGTATTTTTTGCGATCTTAAAGCGTGCGTACCGCTACGATGCCTCCAATATCGCGCGGGACGAACAGCGCACCGCCATCATCCGGGAGCTGGTAGACCGCTACCAGATGGAGGTCGAGGACGAGGCAGAGTTCATTTCCCAGATTCTTTCGGAGATCAGCCTGGTAAAAGGCGAGATGATGAATCTGGACTATTATTATTCCAAAAACTGTTCAGAAGAAATGTTCAAGAAGCTGTACCAGGGCTATGAAAAAGCCATGGTCGAGAAAAGCCTTCTGGATTTTGATGATATGCTGGTGCTCTGCTATGAGCTGTTTACCCAGAGAAAAGACATTCTGGAGGCATGGCAGAGAAAGTACCAGTATATCCTGATCGATGAGTTCCAGGACATCAACCGGGTGCAGTATGAGATTGTCCGGATGCTGGCAGCACCGCAGAATAACCTGTTTATCGTGGGTGATGATGACCAGTCCATTTACCGCTTCCGCGGTGCGAAGCCGGAGATCATGCTCGGGTTTGAGAAGGACTATCCCCAGGCAAAACGCGTTCTTTTGGGGATAAACTACCGCTCCACTTCCAATATTGTGGATTACGCCGGCCGTCTGATCCGCCACAATAAAACCCGTTTCGAGAAAGAAATCCGCGCAGCAAGGGGAGCTGGAAGACCGGTCACGACGGTCGGTTTTGCGGATGCCCCGACCGAAACCCGGACCATCGTAAAAGAAATCCAGGATTATGTGCAGATGGGCTACCGCCTGTCGGATATTGCCGTGCTCTACCGTACCAGCATGGAGCCGAGGCTTCTCATGGAACGGTTGATGGAATACAACATTCCATTCCAGATGCGGGATGCACTGCCAAACATTTATGAGCACTGGATCACCCAGGACCTTCTGACCTACATCCGCATCGCGGCAGACCCGCTGGCGGAAAAACACCAGGCAAAGCGTGCCGATGCCCTGCGCATCATCAACCGGCCGAAGCGCTACATCAGCCGGGAAGCGCTGGATGGGCAGATCGTTTCCTGGAACCAGGTCAAATCCTGGTACCGGTCGAAGGACTGGATGGTGGAGCGCATCGAAGATCTGGAATATGACTTAAAGATACTAAAAAAACTGGCGCCGGTGGCTGCAGTCAATTATATCCGCAAAGCCATTGGCTACGACGAATATCTGAAGGATTATGCAGAGTACCGCCGCATGAAGCCGGAAGAACTGCTGGAGCTGGCAGACCAGATCCAGGAGAGCGCATCTGGCTACAAGACTATGGATGCCTGGCTTCTTCATATGGAAGAATACGGCGAACAGCTCAAGCAGCAGGCGCAGAACCGGAAAGCACGGGATCAGGACTGCGTGGCTCTTATGACCATGCACAGCTCAAAAGGGCTGGAGTTTCCGATTGTCTATATCATGGATGCAAACGAGCGGGTAACCCCGCACCACAAAGCTGTCCTGGATGCGGACCTCGAAGAAGAACGGCGCATGTTTTACGTAGCCATGACCCGCGCCAAAGACCGCCTCCATGTGTATTACACAAAAGAGCGGTATGGAAAGCCGCAGGAGCGGTCGAGGTTTATTGATGAATATCTGTATCCGGAAAACACAGCGCCTGGGGAATTTAAACCTGGGCCAGCGCCAAAAGGAATGGCAGGGAGGTACAGTAATGGAGGAAAATAGACAGGGCCTTGTGCACATATACTGTGGTGACGGCAAAGGCAAGACCTCTGCAGCCGTGGGCCTGGCTGTCCGTGCGGCAGGCCGTGGTATGAAAGTTCTGGTGGTGCGTTTCTTAAAAACAGAAAACTCCGGGGAGGTGGAAGTGCTTCGGAGTATTCCAGGCATCACCGTCACACCCTGTGACCGGACCTTTGGCTTTGTGTTCCGCATGAACGAGGAACAGAAGGCAGAAGCCGCAGAGTATTACCAGAAACGTTTTGAGACAGCGGAAAAAGAAGCAGAAAGCGGAAACTATGACCTGCTGATCCTGGACGAGATTCTGGCATCCTGCAATTATGGCATGGTGCAGGAACAGTCTGTACTGGAATTTCTGCATACAAAACCAGCGGGGCTTGAGGTTGTCCTGACCGGACGGGACCCGTCGGAGAAAATGGTGGAGCAGGCGGATTATGTATCGGAGATCCACATGGTAAAACATCCTTACCAAAAGGGAATTTCGGCGAGGAAGGGTATTGAATTTTAAAGGTTATTTAAATACGAAAGACCACAGAATAAAACAAGTAGAATGAAACAGATCTGTATGTTATAATGTCAATGTTACCGCCTCCTATACCGGTACGGAAGGGAGGTGCATAGCTTGGAAGATGCAGTTATTTCTCTTATTATTTCTATTGTGGCAGGTGTGATTAGCCATCTCATCTGCAAATGGCTGGATAGAAATGAATAGTCGGTAATCAGCCTATGGAATACGCCACCATATCAAAACGGAATAGAAAACCCCGAGGATTGCGACTCCTCGGGGTTTTCGTTTTGCATAACTTGGATGCAATTATTTCTCTTAGCCTATCGGCATTATAGCATATGTAAAAAATCTTTGCAAGATACCTGTGAACGAAAAAATATCACCGGAATCCGCAAAACATATTGCCTAAAACATTCCGGTCAGCTATAATGAACTGGCAACGTATTGGCAAGAAAAATCAGCGAGGTACATTTTTATGGCAAAGAACCAGAACGAAGAGATGGATTTAGAGCAGGAGGAGATGACTGTAACCCTCACCTTAGACGATGGCAGTGAAGTAGAGTGTGTTGTGCTCACCATCTTTGAGGCAGGCGACCGTGACTATATCGCACTGCTCCCGACCGAGGGCGCAGAGGCAGAAGAGGGCGAGGTATACTTATACCGTTATGAGGAAGATGAAGACGGTAATCCGAGCCTGGATAACATCGAGGATGACGACGAGTATGAAGTTGTAGCAGATGCTTTCGATGAGCTGCTGGATGACCAGGAGTTCGACGAGATCGTAGGCGAGGATGAACTCGACTAAACATAATAATATCGCACGATAACAAACGAGGGGCGAAAGTTCCCACAGCCGCCATACATGGCGGCTGCGGGAACTTTCGTCCCTTTGATGTTTACTGTGCAATATTGCAATATCGCGAATTGAAAGAAAATCGTCAGATTATTGCAATTCAAATGCGTTGACAAATACCAGTAGAAAAAGGTATCATAAGCTATAGCAATTAGGGTGTTATAACTGGAAAAGGAGATCGATCGTTATGAGAAAAAATATGTTTAAGGTTATGGCGCTGAGCCTGGCTATGGCTACATTATCCAGCACGGCAGCATTTGCAGCAGGCTGGGGCAAAGTTGGCAGTGAGTGGTATTATTACCAGGAGGACGGAACCGTTGCAAGAAATACCTGGATCAATACACTGGTCAGCAACGATGAGTCCGGAGAATTGAGCTACCAGGTTGGCAGCAAGGATTTCGTGACCGAGGAGGGCAAGAGCATTGCCGCTTCCTACTGGGTACAGGGCAATGGTGTTATGGCAACCGGATGCTGGGTAGCGGACGGCGACACCTGGTACCGGGTAGATAACAAGGGCATGATCATGAAAGACCAGGTTTACACCGAGAACAAGGATATGTATTACCTCGATGCCGATGGAAAAATGCTGACCAATGGCTGGTATCAGAACGAGGAAGGCAAGTGGTACTACATGGGTGAGAATGGCAAGGCAGTCAAGAATGGCTGGAAGACCATTGACGATGCAGAGTATTACTTCTTAAAGAGCGGTACCATGGCAACGGACGTGAATATTCCGGGTGGCGGACACGTTGGTGCGGATGGCAAGCGTGACCGTTAAAGAAAGGAAGGATGCAGGAAGATGACAAAGCTCATGAAAAAAACAGCAGTGCTTTGCATGGCAGCAGTGCTGGTATTGTCTTCTGCATTCTGCAGCTTTGCGGAGAACGGCTGGAAACGCAGCGGAAGTGTCTGGAATTATTACTATTCCAACGGGAAGATGGCAAAAAACACCTGGATCAAGAATGGCGATGTGCTCTTCTGGATCGAGGAAGATGGCACCATGGCTACCTCCAAGTGGCATGAACAGGATCATATCTGGTACTATCTGGATGCCAGCGGTGCCGCCGTAACCGGCTGGAAAGAGATTGATGACAAGTGGTATTACTTCCGGGAAGACCATGCCATGGCAACGGATGAGACCATTGGAAGCTATTATGTGGGCAAGGATGGAGCCTGGGACAGCCGCAAGTAACAAAATGTGGGCAAAATGGCGATGCCGTGGATCCGCAAAATCTGAAAAACGTGTTTTGCCATGTTTGGCAGTCGGAAATATCTGAAAAAATACTGGAATCGCCGGAGGGGATATGCCTTCCGGCGATATTTTTTACCTTTCTGATAACTGCAAGTTATGAAGACAATTCCTATCTCGTATGGATTTTTCTGTATAAATTCCAGTGTATCAGTTGAAAAATGACAATAAATGCGTTAATATGGGAAGAAACACGTTCCTTTTTGTTCTATAGGATCATTGCCTGAGAAATGAAAAGCTTTGAGCAGGAACGAAAATACCACCGATCAAGAAAAAGGGAATGGATCAGAAAGAGGTAAGACATCATGAATTGTAATATCGTAACGATCCCTGGAGATGGAATCGGACCGGAGATTGTGCGCGAGGCGTGCAAAGTCCTTGATAAAGTAGGAGAGGTATACGGACATACCTTCCAGTACACAAAAATCCTGATGGGCGGCTGTTCCATCGATGAATACGGAGTTCCGTTAACCGATGAGGCACTGGAGACCGCAAAGAAAAGCGACGCGGTTTTACTTGGCGCTGTGGGCGGCAATGTAGGAAATTCAAGATGGTACGACGTGGCACCGAACTTAAGACCTGAGGCGGGGCTGCTGGCAATCCGCAAAGGCCTTAATTTATTTGCGAACCTTCGTCCGGCTTACCTTTACAACGAGCTGGCAGATGCATGCCCGTTAAAGAAAGAGAACATCGGCGATGGTTTTGACATGATCATCGTGCGTGAGTTGACCGGCGGTCTGTACTTCGGTGAGCGTCATACCGAGGAAGTAAACGGAGTTCTGCAGGCAACTGATACCCTGACCTACAACGAGAACGAGATCCGCCGGATTGCTATCAAGGCATTCGATATTGCCATGAAGAGAAGAAAACACGTTATCAGCGTGGACAAGGCAAACGTGTTGGATTCTTCCAGACTCTGGAGAAAGGTAGTTGAGGAAGTCGCAAAGGATTACCCGGAAGTGAAGCTGGAGCATATGCTGGTCGATAACTGTGCCATGCAGCTTGTCATGAATCCGGGCCAGTTCGATGTGGTCCTGACAGAGAATATGTTTGGTGATATTCTTTCGGATGAGGCCAGCATGATCACCGGTTCCATCGGTATGCTGTCTTCCGCAAGCCTAAACGAGACCAAGTTCGGTATGTATGAGCCGAGCCATGGTTCTGCACCGGATATCGCAGGCAAAGACCTGGCAAACCCGATCGCAACCATTCTCTCCGCAGCGATGATGCTTCGTTATTCCTTCGATATGGATAAAGAGGCCGATGCGATCGAGGCAGCCGTACAGCAGGTGCTGACCGACGGTTACCGCACCGGAGATATTTACAGCGAAGGCTGCAAGAAAGTCGGAACCACCCAGATGGGCGATCTGATCGCAGCACGCATCCATTAATTTTCAGAATAAACAGTATAGAATTGACAGGCTGGTGTCCGCGTATGCGGATACCGGCATTCACATGAGGAGGAGTCAGAATATGAGAAGTGATAATGCAAAAGCAGGAATGCAGCAGGCACCGGCCCGCTCCCTGTTCCGTGCACTGGGATTGACCGATGAAGAGATGGAGCGCCCGTTAGTCGGTATTGTAAGCTCCTACAATGAGATCGTTCCGGGACATATGAACCTGGACAAGATCGTGGACGCAGTAAAGCAGGGCGTTGCCATGGCAGGCGGTACCCCGATCGTGTTCCCGGCCATTGCAGTGTGCGACGGTATCGCCATGGGCCATGTGGGAATGAAGTATTCTCTGGTAACCCGTGACCTGATCGCTGACTCTACCGAGTGTATGGCTATGGCACATCAGTTTGACGCACTGGTCATGGTTCCGAACTGTGACAAGAACGTTCCGGGACTTTTAATGGCAGCAGCCCGCTTAAACATCCCTACCGTGTTCGTCAGCGGCGGCCCGATGTTAGCCGGTCACGTAAAAGGTGAGAAGCGCAGCCTTTCCAGTATGTTTGAGGCAGTAGGCTCCTATGCAGCAGGCCTTATGACTGAGGAAGATGTGAAAGAGTTCGAGTGTAAGGTTTGTCCGACCTGTGGCTCCTGCTCCGGTATGTATACCGCAAACAGTATGAACTGCCTGACCGAGGTTCTTGGTATGGGCTTAAAGGGCAACGGTACCATTCCGGCTGTTTATTCCGAGCGTCTGGTTCTTGCAAAGCATGCAGGTATGGCCGTTATGGATATGTTAAAGAAGAACATCCGTCCGAGAGATATCATGACTGAGGCTGCATTCCGCAATGCCCTGACCATGGATATGGCTCTTGGATGCAGCACCAACAGTATGCTGCATCTGCCGGCGATCGCGCATGAGGCAGGCGTTGAGTTAAACGTAGACATCGCAAATGAGATCAGCGCGAAGACTCCGAACCTGTGCCACTTAGCACCGGCCGGACATACTTACATGGAAGATTTAAACGAGGCAGGCGGTATCTACGCAGTGATGAACGAGATCAGTAAGTTAGGTCTCTTAAATCTGGACTGCATGACCGTAACCGGTAAGACCGTCGGCGAGAACATCAAAGACTGTGTCAACAAGAATCTGGAGATCATCCGTCCGGTTGACAACCCATATTCCAAGACCGGCGGTATCGCAGTGCTCCGCGGTAACCTGGCACCGGATTCCTGCGTGGTAAAACGTTCCGCAGTTGCACCGGAGATGCTGGTGCATGAGGGACCGGCCCGCGTCTTCGACAGCGAGGATGAGGCGATCGCAGCCATCAAGGGCGGCAAGATCGTAGCAGGCGATGTTGTAGTCATTCGTTATGAGGGACCGAAGGGCGGCCCGGGCATGAGAGAGATGTTAAACCCGACCTCCGCTATCGTTGGTATGGGCCTTGGCTCTACCGTAGCCCTGATCACCGACGGACGTTTTAGTGGAGCTTCCCGTGGCGCTTCCATCGGACATGTAAGCCCGGAGGCAGCAGCAGGCGGCCCGATCGGATTGGTAGAAGAGGGCGATATTATTTCCATCGATATCAATGCCAACACCATCAACATGAAGGTTTCCGATGAAGAACTGGCAAGACGCCGTGCAAACTGGACTCCGAAGACCAAAGAGGTGACCGGTTACTTAAAGCGTTACGCAGCATTGGTAACCAGCGCAGACAAGGGCGCTATCTTAAAAGGAAACTAATTCATGTAACCCGTACCAGAGATAGATAAGGAGTGTTTTCACATGGCGGAGACCAGAGTACTTAATGGATCAGAAATCCTAATCGAATGTTTAAAAGAACAGGGTGTAAAGACCGTGTTCGGTTATCCGGGAGGAGCCATTTTAAATATCTACGATGCGCTTTACAAGCATCAGGATGAGATTACCCACATCCTGACCTCCCACGAGCAGGGCGCATCCCATGCGGCAGACGGTTATGCGAGAGCCACCGGAAAGGTCGGTGTATGCCTGGCCACTTCCGGTCCGGGTGCGACCAACCTGGTAACCGGTATCGCGACCGCATTTATGGATTCCATCCCGATGATAGCGATCACCTGTAACGTAGGCGTGAGCCTGCTTGGCCGCGACAGCTTCCAGGAGATCGACATCACCGGTGTGACCATGCCGATCACCAAATACAATTTCATTGTAAAAGATATTACAAAGCTGGCAGATACCGTCCGCCGCGCATTTACCATTGCGCAGAGCGGAAGACCCGGCCCGGTCCTCATCGATATTACAAAAGATGTAACTGCGGCAGAGTATGAGTATACGCCGCAGGACCCGGCACCGATTGAGCGTCAGACCGATACTATCCGTGAGGAAGACATCGAGACTGCACTGGAGATGATCCGCAACAGCACGAAGCCGTTTATTTTCGTAGGCGGCGGTGCCGTGCTTTCCGGTGCATCCGACGAGTTAAAGGTGCTGGCGCACAAGATCCAGGCACCGGTTGCCGATTCCCTGATGGGCAAAGGCGCATTTGACGGAACCGATGAGCTTTACACCGGCATGGTAGGTATGCATGGAACCAAGACTTCCAACTTCGGCATCAGCGAGTGCGATCTGCTGATCGTGGCAGGTGCCCGCTTCAGTGACCGTGTGACCGGAAATGCTTCGAAGTTCGCAAAGAACGCAAAAATCCTTCAGATCGATGTCGATCCGGCTGAGATCAATAAAAACATCCACACCAGCGCAAGCATCATCGGCGATTTAAAGGTTGTCCTGCGCAAGCTGAATGCCCGTCTGGACCCGATGAACCATGAGGAGTGGATCCAGCACGTAGAGCGGATGAAAGACATGTACCCGCTCCGCTACGATAAGACCCAGCTTACCGGCCCGTTTATCATGGAGACGATTGATGAGCTGACCAAAGGCGATGCTATCATCTGTACCGAGGTTGGCCAGCACCAGATGTGGGCTGCCCAGTACTACAAATACAGAAAGCCGAGAACCTTTCTCACTTCCGGCGGTCTTGGCACCATGGGCTACGGCCTCGGTGCTTCCATCGGAGCGAAGATGGCCTGCGGCGATATGGGACATCCGGATACCCCGGTGTTCAACATTGCCGGAGACGGCTGCTTCCGCATGAACATGAATGAGATCGCTACAGCGACCCGCTACAATATCCCGGTCATCCAGGTTGTGGTAAACAACCATGTACTTGGAATGGTGCGCCAGTGGCAGAACCTGTTCTACGGAAAGCGCTATTCACATACCGTATTAAATGACGCAGTTGATTTTGTGAAGCTGGCTGAAGCCATGGGAGCAAAAGCCTACCGCGTGACCAGACAGGAAGATTTGAAGCCGGTCCTGGAAGAGGCCATTGCATTGAATGCACCGGTACTGATCGAGTGCCAGATCAACTGCGATGATAAGGTTTACCCGATGGTATCCCCGGGTGCCCCGATCCAGGATGCATTCGATGATACCGATCTGAAGATCAAATAACTGGAAACGTATCAAACAGTTATATAATTGAATAACAGGATGACTTAGAGAACAGAGAAAAGGTTATCTTTATATTTTGTCCGTAACGATTCGGGACAGGTGTTTTTTGCATACCTCTGTTCCGGATCGTTATTATATATTGATACCAAGGAGATAAAGGTCAGAAATCCGGAGCAGGCTTGCCTGCAGGAGGAGTTTTGAATCTGGTCAAATGGTATCGGAAAAAATAAATGGAATATGAAAAGAAGGAGGAAGAAACAATGGGAAGAGTCTACAATTTCTCAGCAGGACCGGCCGTATTACCGGAGGAAGTCCTGAAGGAAGCCGCAGAAGAAATGCTTGATTACAGAGGCACCGGAATGTCAGTGATGGAGATGAGCCATCGATCTAAAGCCTTTGAGACCATCATCGAAGAAGCGGAGCAGGACCTTCGGGATCTGATGAACATTCCGGATAACTACAAAGTGCTGTTCTTGCAGGGAGGCGCCCATCTGCAGTTCTCCGCCATTCCGCAGAACCTGATGAAAAACGGCGTAGCCGATTATATCATCACCGGTCAGTGGGCGAAGAAGGCATTCAAAGAAGCGCAGAAATACGGAAAGGCAGTGGCTGTTGCATCAAGTGAAGACAAGACCTTCAGCTACATTCCGGACTGCTCTGACTTGCCGATCGACGATGATGCGGACTATGTTTACATCTGCGAGAATAACACGATCTATGGCACCAAATACAAAACTCTGCCGAACACAAAGGGAAAAACGCTGGTGGCTGATATCTCTTCCTGCTTCCTTTCCGAGCCGGTAGATGTAACCAAGTACGGCCTGCTTTACGGCGGAGCCCAGAAAAATGTCGGACCGGCCGGTGTTGTGATCGTGATCATCCGCGAGGACCTGATCACGGAGGATGTCCTTGCCGGAACCCCGACCATCTGCCAGTACAAGGTGCAGGCAGACGCGAAATCCCTTTACAATACCCCGCCATGCTACGGCATCTACATTTGCGGCAAGGTATTTAAGTGGTTAAAGAAGCGCGGCGGCCTGGAGGCAATGAAAGAGTATAACGAGAAAAAGGCAAAGATCCTCTACGATTTCCTGGATCAGAGCAAGCTGTTCCATGGAACGGTTGCCAAGGAAGACCGCTCCTTAATGAATGTTCCGTTCGTTACCGGCGACAAAGATCTGGATGCAGAATTTGTAAAAGAAGCAACGGCAGCAGGATTTGTAAACTTAAAGGGACACAGAACCGTAGGCGGCATGCGTGCCAGCATCTACAATGCCATGCCGATGGAAGGTGTAGAGAAGCTGGTAGAGTTCATGAAAAAGTTTGAGGAGGCGCATCAGGCATGAGAAAGATCCATTGCATCAACGCCATTTCCAAATATGGCACAGACCAGTTTACGCAGGAGTATCAGCTGACCGATGAGGTAAATGAGGCAGAGGGTATTCTGGTCCGCAGCGCATCCCTTCATGAAATGCAGTTTTCTGACTCCCTGCTTGCTATTGCACGTGCAGGCGCAGGTGTGAATAACATTCCGTTAGAGGCCTGTGCACAGGAGGGCATTGTGGTGTTTAATACCCCGGGTGCCAATGCGAACGGCGTAAAAGAGCTGGTATTGGCAGGACTGTTTTTGGCATCTCGTGACATTGTGGGCGGCATCGAGTGGTGCAAAGCCAACAAAGAGGATGCAAACATTGCCAAATCGGCTGAGAAAGCGAAAAAAGCTTTTGCAGGCTGTGAGATCAAGGGCAAAAAGCTGGGCGTGGTCGGTCTTGGCGCGATCGGTGCCGAGGTTGCAAATACAGCGATCGCCCTGGGCATGGAAGTTTACGGCTATGACCCATACATTTCCGTCAATGCGGCATGGCGTCTTTCCCGTGATGTTAAGCACACCACCAGCTTAGACACCATCTGCCAGGAGTGCGATTACATCACCCTGCATGTCCCGGCTGTGGATTCCACAAAAGGCATGATCAATAAAGATGCCCTTGACCAGATGAAAGATGGTGTCGTGATCTTAAACTTTGCCCGTGACATCCTGGTAAATGAGGATGATCTGGCAGAGGCATTGAAGTCAGGCAAAGTCAAAAAATATGTGACCGATTTTGCGAATCCAAAGTCTGTAAATTTGGAGAATACCATTGTGATCCCGCATCTTGGCGCTTCGACTGGGGAGTCCGAGGACAACTGTGCGAAGATGGCTGTTCAGGAGATCATGGATTATCTGGAGAACGGCAACATCCGCAATTCCGTGAACTATCCGGCGTGTGATATGGGTGTGAAGAAGACAGCCTGCCGTCTGGCTGTGCTGCATTTAAACATTCCGAACATGATCGGCCAGATCACCGGAGTGCTGGCTGCCGGAAAGATCAACATTTCCGACATGACCAACAAGAGCCGCGATAAGTTCGCATATACGCTGATGGATCTGGAGCATGTGCCGGATGAGACTATGGTGGAGAAGCTCAATGCCATCGAAGGCGTGTGCAGAGTCAGATTGATCTGATGAAGAAAAACACAGGAATTTCATAGAGACTGCCGGGACAGGGAGGACAGCGCATTAGTGATGTCGGCCTGTTTCCCGTCAGAAATTAGCGAAGAAGGCTGGGGATATCAAGAAGTCCCCAGCCTTGCTGGTTTCTGGGGAGTCCCAGGTCGACTGCCCGCTCCCGGAGAAAGAGCTTTACATCCCGGTTGGACATTTCCGGGTACTGCTCTAAGAGGAGGGCAATAGCACCGGAAACATAAGGGGTAGCCATGCTGGTGCCGCTTTTAACGGCATAACCGCCGCCGGGGCTGCAGCTTTTGATGGCAGCCCCTGGTGCGACAATGTCCGGCTTGCAGATGCAGGCGCGGGTAGGTCCTCTCCCGGAATAATCAGACATGCGGTTTCCCATAACGTTGACTTCCTGGTGATCGTCAGAACAGCCAACCGTGATGACCTTGCGGCTGATGCCGGGGGTAGTGATGGTGCCGCTTTTTGGCCCCATATTACCGGCGGCAACGACCACGGTAAAGCCGGAGTCCCAGGCTTCTTCCACACCGCGGACCAGGGCAGAGTTTTCGTTCATGCTCCGGCCAGAAAAGGAGCCGACCGAAACATTGATGATCCGGATATTGTAGCGTTCCCGCTGCTGCATGATGGTATGGAGCCCGGCAAGCACGTCGGAAACATAGCCGCCGCCCCGTTTGTCCAGTACCTTTACAGGGACCAGGTGGCAGCCCGGGGCGATTCCGCAAAAACGCCCGGCGCTTTCTTTTCCGTTCCCGCCGATGATGCCGCAGACATGGGTGCCGTGTCCGTTGTCATCATAGGGAACTCTGCGACGGCGTACCATATCAAAAAACGCAGCGATGCGCGGCTTAAGGTCTTCATGCGGAAAACACCCGGTATCCAGAACTGCTACGCCGATACCGCGCCCGGTAAGGCCGTCCGGGCTGTGTGCAGGGGAAAATGGGGAGGCTGTACTCATGGGGAACCCCGGCATTCTTTTTACTGTTAGGATATTCTGGAGAGAAGGCAGTTGTGCGGCTGCAGATACAGGATGCAGGCAGGAATTTTCTGAACTGGAAAATCCGCACGATAAAGTCCTGTCTGCGGATTTGGCCGATTTAAGAATATCTTCATAATCTATTTAAACATTATACAAACATTTTCGTAAGGCATATGTTATACTAAAGTCAGAAAAAAGATAAACATCTGAACTCCTTAAAACTTTTTTGAAACGGATATGTAAGAAAAACCTGTGCAACCATCACGGCACAGGCTTTTTTCTTTTTATTTCTCGTGTTCTTTTATTTGACATGTACTTTGCGGCATGCTATAGTGAAAGTGCAGTCCAAATGGGCAGTTCTGCCCCTATTTCTAAAAAATTTTAATTCAAAAATTCCCACCCCGAAGAACAATAATTTGTTGACATTTGAAGCAGTTTATACTATGATTATAACATTGGAAAGAACATCTGTTCGCTGCTGGCGCTGGGCCAGTGGGTACGGTGGTTCTACAGTTGGAGGATTATAACATGAATAAAGACGATAAATTAAAAGCATTGGATGCTGCCATTACACAGATTGAGAAGTCTTACGGAAAAGGTTCTATCATGAAGCTGGGAGATTCCGGTGCAAACATGAACATCGAGACCGTCCCGACCGGTTCCATCAGCCTGGATATCGCACTGGGCCTTGGCGGTGTGCCGAAGGGCCGTGTCATCGAGATCTACGGACCGGAGTCCAGTGGTAAAACAACCGTAGCGCTCCATATGGTAGCTGAGGTGCAGAAGCGCGGCGGTATTGCCGGTTTCATCGACGCTGAGCATGCCTTAGACCCGGTATACGCGAAGAACATCGGTGTGGACATCGACAACCTTTACATTTCCCAGCCGGACAACGGCGAGCAGGCGCTGGAGATTACCGAGACCATGGTCCGCTCCGGTGCAGTAGACATTGTCATCGTGGACTCTGTTGCAGCCCTGGTACCAAAGGCCGAGATCGACGGCGAGATGGGTGATTCTCACGTAGGCCTTCAGGCACGTCTTATGTCCCAGGCCTTAAGAAAACTGACCGGTATCATCAGCAAATCCAACTGCTGCGTTATCTTCATCAACCAGCTTCGTGAGAAGGTCGGTGTTATGTTTGGAAACCCGGAGACTACGACCGGTGGCCGTGCACTGAAGTTCTATTCTTCTGTCCGTATGGATGTGCGCCGTGTAGAGTCCATCAAGCAGGGCGGCGAGGTCATCGGTAACCATGTCCGTGTGAAGGTGGTTAAGAACAAGATCGCTCCGCCATTCAAAGAGGCAGAGTTTGACATCATGTTTGGTCAGGGCATTTCCAAAGAAGGCGATATTCTGGACCTTGCAGCCAAGGACGACATCATCGAGAAGAGTGGTGCATGGTATGCTTATGCTGGAGCCAAGATCGGCCAGGGCCGTGAGAATGCCAAGACCTATTTGCGCACACATCCGGCAGTCTGTGCCGAGGTGGAGAGCAAGGTCCGCGAGAAGCATGGCCTTCCGGCGGACGAGACTGTAGCAGCACTGGCTGCAAATGCAGCAGAGGAAGAAGCACAGGACGCAGAAAATACCGGTGCTGAGCTGACAGACGAGGAGTAATTCCATGAAAGTCTGGACCGTACAGGGCAGGGACATGCCGCAAAACAAAAAAACAGATAAGGCAGATGCAGACATCGTCCAGGCGGAAGAAGGCCAGAAGCTTCACGGGCAGTTCTGGAAGACTGCCAAGGCAAAGAAAAGCAGCCAGTCAGGAAGGTTTGCACGTTCAGAAAAAACAGCCCGGGAGTGCGCACTCGCACTCCTGGAGTTTCGTGACCGCACCGAGAGGGAACTGCGCCAGAAGTTAAAAGAACGGGAATATGGCCCGGAAGAGATCGAGGAGACGGTGCTCTTTTTAAAGGAGTACCGTTATTTAGACGATGAGGCTTATGCAGGGCGGTATATCCGCTCTTGCGCGTCCCGGAAAAGCCGCCGCCAGATCCGGGCAGATTTAGAGCGCAAGGGAGTTTCGCGGGAGGTCATTGACCTCTCTTTCCAGGAGGAGGCGGTGGACGAGGAAAGCCAGATCGAAAAGCTTCTTTTAAAGAAGGGTTATGAGCCGGGAAAGCGCATGGAACCGGCAGATTACCGGAGGCTCATGGGTACTTTGGGACGGCGTGGATTCAGTAGTGAAGCCATCCGCAGGGTCACGGACCGTATGTCTGAAGACGCAGGATAAGGAACGCAACGGACGTGAAGAACTTCCAGAGAGTTATTGACATAATGCACAAAACAGTTTAAAATTGTAGTGTTGTATTGGTGTACAATGAAAACTAAATAAGGAGGTGCTCCTGTGTCAACGATAATAGCAGTTGTAGTTACACTGTGTGTTGTGGCGCCTATTAGCTGGGCTGTTGCGACCGCGCATCGGAAGAATGCTTACGAAAGCAAGATCGGAACCGCGGAAGAAAAAGCCAGGGAAATAATAGATGAAGCGTTAAAGACGGCAGAGACAAAGAAGCGAGAAGCTCTCCTGGAGGCGAAGGAAGAGTCCTTAAAGACTAAGAATGAGCTGGATAAAGAGACAAAGGAAAGAAGAGCTGAACTTCAGCGCTATGAACGACGTGTGCTGAGCAAAGAAGAGAACTTAGACAAAAAAGCAGAGAACATGGAACGGCGGGAAGCCGGACTTGCATCCCGTGAGGAAGCCTTAAACAAGCGTAACAGTGAGGTCGAGGCCCTGTACGAAAAAGGGATACAGGAACTGGAGCGGATTTCCGGTTTAACCTCCGAACAGGCAAAAGAGTATCTGCTCAGATCCGTTGAGGCAGAGGTCAAGCATGACACTGCCAAGATGATCAAAGAGATGGAGAACAAAGCAAAAGAAGAGGCTGACAAAAAGGCAAAGGAGTACGTGGTTACTGCAATCCAGCGATGTGCTGCAGATCATGTGGCTGAAACTACCGTGTCTGTGGTACAGCTTCCGAACGATGAGATGAAGGGCCGCATCATTGGACGTGAGGGACGTAATATCCGTACCCTTGAGACCATGACCGGCGTTGAACTGATCATCGACGATACCCCAGAGGCAGTCGTATTGTCCGGATTTGATCCGGTGCGGCGTGAAGTGGCAAGAATTGCCCTGGAGCGACTGATCGTGGATGGACGTATCCATCCGGCGAGAATCGAAGAAATGGTAGAAAAAGCGCAGCGTGAGGTAGAAGCAAACATGCGCGAGGATGGTGAGGCTGCAGCCCTTGAGGTTGGCATTCACGGAATCCATCCGGAACTGATCAAACTGCTTGGTAAGATGAAATTCAGAACCAGCTACGGTCAGAATGCGTTAAAGCATTCCATTGAGGTTGCACAGCTGGCAGGTCTTCTGGCCGCTGAGGTCGGAGCAGATGTCCGTCTGGCAAAACGTGCTGGTTTGTTACATGACATTGGAAAATCCATTGACCATGAAGTGGAGGGCTCCCATGTACAGCTTGGTGCAGATCTTTGCAGAAAATACAAAGAGTCTGCTACCGTTATTAACGCAGTAGAGTCCCATCATGGCGATGTTGAACCGCAGGGCCTGATTCCGTGTCTGGTACAGGCTGCAGACACCATTTCCGCAGCAAGACCTGGTGCAAGAAGAGAAACTGTGGAGACATACACCAACAGATTAAAACAGCTTGAAGAGATTACCAACTCCTTTAAGGGAGTAGACAAATCCTTTGCAATCCAGGCTGGCCGTGAGGTGCGTATCATGGTTATCCCGGAGCAGGTAAGTGACGATGACATGGTTCTGATGGCACGTGAGATTTCCAAGCGCATCGAGGATGAGCTGGAATATCCGGGTCAGATCAAGGTTAATGTGATCCGCGAATCCCGTGTGACAGATTACGCAAAATAATCGTTTTTATGCGGACAGCAGTACAGTATAGCAGCAGAAATGAAAGACCGGTATTGAGAAAATGCCGGTCTTTTTTCATTATATACGATAGCATGCTCTGCACGCTATTGTGATATAAAAGCTCTATAGCGTTGAATGATATTTATGTCTGAAAATTGACTTTTTTGCTGTCACCCTTTATACTACATAGAAGAAAAGTCAAAATAAGAAACGGCAATGTGAAAGGACATTACACGATTCGAGAAGTCACTTAAGGGTCCAGAACATGATTCTGGACCGTTTTTGTATGATGGGAAATTGCGTCCTGTCATACAAGAACGCGCTAAGGTACATTTTTTTTCAGCTTTTGCGACAATTTTATGGAGAAGGCGGCATACTGCCACGCCATTCTCACATTGTCCTGCGGTTCGTGAAAAGGTATTGAAATGGGGAAGGAGGAAAATTCAACTGCCTGTTTTGACTTGTTCTGAAAAAAATAAAGCCCACCGATATCTGGTGGCGGAATGGAGCATTTCAAATGATTCATGATGGATTTATCTATCTGGCCACTTTAATGCTGCTGGCAGCAATTTTGGTCAATCTTCCTGTGTACCTGCGGGGAAAAGGCGCACAGACTTTTTTTAAATTTGCACCGCCGATCGTTCTGATCTATTTAGGCATGATGCTTTTATGCACTATGAAAGTATGGGATTTGCAGGATACGTCAGCCGTTTATGTAGCAATTAAAAATCCATTACTCTACGCGATGCTGTTTTTAATGCTGTTGCGTTGTGATCTGAAAAAGATTATTAAATTAGGACCGAAAATGCTGATCGGTTTCTTCTCAGCAAGTATTTCAATCGGTGTTGGATTTGTAGTAAGCTATGGTATTTTCCATAAATTACTGGGCCCGGACAGCTGGAAAGCACTTGCAGCACTGTGCGGAAGCTGGTTAGGCGGCGGCAGTAATATGCTGGCGGTTCAGGCAATTCTGGATGTAAGTGAAGAAAGTCTGGCATATGCCCTGGTAATGGACTCGGTTTGTGCAGTGATCTATGTTATGTTCCTTCTGTGGGTGATCAATTTCTCTAAGGAATTCAACTCCTGGACAAAGGCAGATGTACGTCTGATCGATGAAGTAGGAGCATCTCTGGAAAAAGAGGCAAGGGAGGACAAGAGACCTCTTGCATGGAAAAGCATGCTTCTTTTGATCGGTGTATCCTTTTTTGTATCCTCTCTGTCCAAGGATGCCGGTGTTATGGTTGCTTCCGTTCTGCCTGTTTTTGATAAGGCAACCTGGACGGTCCTTCTCGTAACAGCTGCCGGCCTGATCGCAGCGATGACTCCGTTTGGAAAGATTAAGGGAACGGAAGAGGTTTCCAATATCATTCTTTACATTGTCGTTGCGATGATCGCTTCCAGAGCAGATATCTCTGCTATGGGAAATGCACCGGTATGGCTGGCAGCCGGATTCCTGATCCTGCTGATCCATGTAACGGTTATGGTAATCCTCGCAAAGCTGATCCGGCTGGATATCTTTACCTGTGGCGTTGCTTCGCTGGCGAATATCGGAGGAACTGCGACAGCACCGGTACTTGCAGGTGCATATAGTAACGCACTGGTCCCGATCGGTATTCTGATGGCTCTCCTCGGCAATATTATTGGAACGCCGGGCGGCGCATTTGTAGGATACTTAATGAGCCTGATCGGGTAGAGAACAACAATTGAAACGGGTAACACAAGAGAAACGAAATGAAAGACCGGTATTGAGAAAATGCCGGTCTTTTTTCTTACGTTTTTATGAGAAAACTTACGAATTTGCCAGATAGCTTGACATTGGAAATAGGATGTAATAGAGTGAAACTGTAATAATCCATTTGTAGCTGGAAGAAAAACAGCTAATCCAACTTGATAGAAAATGCTAAAAAACAGCAAGGAACCAATGATAACGGTGAGGGTATCAAAACAGTTGCAAATAAAGATAGAAAGCGAGTGGGGAATATGATGAGTAAAAAGAGATGGATCGGAATGCTTACGATGGCAGCATTGTTCGCCGGACTGATGGCGATGCCGGTTATGGCGGCCAGCAGAAAGAAAATCAAATCGGTAAATATAAAAGTAGAGGCATCGATCACGCCGGAAACCCGGATTGGTTCGGAAGATATCGATGTCGATGTTAAGGACAGCAGTAAGTATTCCTATGATACTTATGAAGTAAATAACAGTGGTTTTGAGTGGGTAGCAACGGATGTTCCGGAAATTACGATTTATCTGCGTGCGGAAGACGGATATTATTTTTCGGTTACAAAACTGAGCGATATTAAACTGGATGGCGCAACTCTGGTAAAAGCATCGAAAGCAGATTCATCGGAAACATTAAAGGTGGTTGTAAAGCTTCCTTCCCTGTCTGAGTATGTAGCAGATTTTTCAGAGGAAGAGACGGTAAATCTGACCAACAATGGTTTTGCAACCTGGAACCCGATTTCTGGTGCAGGAAGCTATGAGGTAATGGTTTACCGCGATGGCAATGCAGTCGGTGTGACTGCCCGTACAACCACAGAAACAAACTATAACCTGAAAAATGAGGTGACCAGGGCAGCCAGCTATCAGGTAAAGGTTCGTCCGGTAAATGGAGAAAATGCTTCCAACAAAGGCAAGTGGGTAGAATCCAACGTGGTTTCCTACAATGCGGACCAGGTTAAGGCAATCCGCGCAGGTGAGGCTGGCGGTCTCCCAGTTTCCGGTGAGTGGAAGAGCGATAACAATGGCTGGTGGTATCAGCACAGCGATGGCACCTACAGCAAGAATGCATGGGAAGAGATTGATGGCAAGTGGTATGTATTCGATGAGAATGGATACATGAGAACCGGCTGGATCGACTGGAATGGTGAACAGTATTATTGTGATAATTCCGGTGCCATGCTGAAAAACACCACGACTCCGGATGGCTATATTCTGGATTACGATGGAAGAATCAAGAGAAACTAATAAAACAGTATGCCGTAATCATTTCACACATAGGATTGAAGCTATGTCAGAGGTGGCATATGCGTGACGATTAAGGTATCAGACCCCGCCGGAAACGGCGGGGTCTTTCATGTCCAGCACCCGAGAATATTCCCTGGTTTCCGGATTCTTTACGGTTTCAGACCGGTTCAGCTGCAGAAACTTTACAATCTCATAGCAGTTGATCCAGATTTCATGATTTCCATCCTTCTGGGATTCATCAAAGATCAGCTGCATGCCAAAGTGCAGATGCGGTTCTTCAATGTTGTTGGTGTTTTCCGTGCGGCTGTAGCCGGTGCGGCCCAGATAGCCGATCACATCTCCGGCCTGGACGATGCTTCCCGCTTTTAAGGATTTGTGATAGGGATAGTTCTTTCGCAGGTGCGCATAGTAATAATAGCGTTTTTTATCAAAGCTGCGGATACCGAGCCGCCAGCCGCCATACTGGTTCCAGCCGATGGCTTCCACGTAGCCAGATTCCACGGCAATGATGGGAGTCCCAACCTGCCCCATCATATCATGACCCAAATGCTGGCGTTTGAAACCATAACTGCGTGCAGCACCAAAATCATCGAAATCCTGATAAGGAAAGTTTTTGGCAATGGGAGAAAAGGCTTTGAGGCCGTATTTGCGGACCCAGCGGTAAGCTGGGGTGCGGCTGCCCAAAGCAGAGTTATGGGCAGCATCCGGATCAGCACCGGGAGCCGTACCAGGGCCAGCATCAGAAGCAGAACCAGAAGCAGAACCAGAAGCAGAATCATCATTGATGTTCTGGGCGACAGGTTCCTGTATCTCATAAACACCCACCATCCCGCCCAAAACTGCAGTATAAGCCTCTAAATAATATGCATAGTATTTCATCCCATCGGTCAGAGATGCCATGGTTGCTCCGCTTTTGAGCTTTTCGGCAAGTGTGTCCATGTCGGATGCCTTGTAGCGCGAAAAATCCCCGCCATAGCGTGCGGCAAGATAGGCAAGAAGCTCAATCCAGTTTAAGTGATGATCGGTCGTGTAGCTGTCGACATCCAGACGGAGTGCCTGGCGGAGCGCCTCATTGGTTACAGTAAAGTCGACCCAGTGGATAAACTCTTTTTTTTCGTTATGGGAGGTTGCGCTATCAGAATGTGTACTTACATGGGCAGCAGCAGGGCTGCCTGATTGAAATAGCTGTGCCAGAGGAAGCGGAAACGCGTAAGAGAAAAAAAGCAGGGCCAATGTCAGGATTTCTGCATAAATCAGAAATTGTGTAAAGCGAAAGCATTGTGTGTATAACAGAAAAAGGACACTGCACTGGGAATGGCGCATGTCCTTTTTGTCTGTCTGTTTTGGATCGTTCATGGCTGAAAACCTCCCATAAAAAGAAATACGGCAGACTGGTAAAGTTCTTTGCCATTTCATTTTATGAGAGGGAGACGGTCGATATGTATTGAGAAAGCTTGTAACTATCCGGCTTCTTTAGCATTAAGAAAGCGTCAGGATATCGCGGTCCTCCGGAATATAGAGATTGCCGTGGTAATAAGCCTTTCCCTCGGCCATATAAAGCTCTTTCCGTTTTCCGACGGATTTATCTTCGGTATGCCAGAGCACCAGATTCGGGATATGAAGGCTTTCTGCAAGCTCAGCGGCATCCTTGACGGTGCTGTGGTGCTTCTCGTAAGGTTTGAAACGATCGCGCTCATCGTAGAGACAGAACGCTTCGTGAAGCAGCCAGTCGCTGCCTTTGACGTATGGTTCGCAGGCGGCATTATATGGCTCGTCTCCGGCACAGGTCAGTTTCTTGCCGTTTTTTAAGACGGTAGTAAAGCCAAACTGGCGTGCTTTGGTGGAGTGGATATCGAAAAAGGTGACATCGTAATCCAGAATGTGCAGGGTTTCGCTATCGTGAACCGGAATCAAGTGGATGCGGTCACCAATCAGACGGTAGAATTTGTCCTGCAAGGTTAGCTTGCAAAAGGTATCGATGGTGGATACCAGACCGTCGTGACAGTAGATGTTAAAATCACCCTCATATTTGCCGTTTTTCATGCGGGTTGCAATGAAACGTACTAGCCAGATGACGCCAAGAATATGATCAGTATGCTCATGGGTAACAAAGAGATGGTGAATCTGCGGATAATCGATCTTCATATCTTCCAAAATACGGAGAATGCCGTTTCCGCCACCGGCATCGACCATGAAATACTGGTCTTCATCGCGCAGGGCAAAGCAGGTATTGTAATAATGAGTGGCATTTGCATTGCCGGTTCCAAACACATAAAGCTCTTCCATAATTTTTTCACTCCTTGTAAATAAAAACTAACAAAGTAACAACTTTTCAATTTGTTGTATTTATGGTACTATACTTCTAGGAAAAAAGCAATGTGGCTGCTGCAGAAGCAATACGTGCCTGAGCAGCAATACGAGGGCTTGATAGGAGGAGCATCGTGAGCAAAGAAGAATTTCTCCGGGGACTGGAGAATGCGCTTTCCGGCAATGTACCACCGCAGGTAGTGCGCGACCAGCTCCGTTATTATGATGATTATATCCGTTCTGAGCGCCAAAATGGCCGCACAGAATCGGACATTATGGAAGAGCTTGGTGACCCGCGGCTGATTGCCCGCACGATCATGGACACCACGCCTGGGGCGGCAGAGGGAGAATACGAGGAGTATCATCCGTTTGGCGGATTTACGGGAAATAGTGAAAGAAGCAGACAGGACGAACAACAGCAGACCGCATACGGAACCTATGGCAGCAACGGGAATATTCATTACTATAACCTGAATAAATGGTATTGGAAGCTTCTGGCAGTTGTAATCGTGATTGCGTTTTTTACGCTAGTGCTTACGATCATAGGAGGACTTCTGACTTTGGTAATACCGCTGCTTCCGGTAATCGGAATTGTAATTTTGATCATGTGGCTTGTGCAGGGGCCGCGCCGATAAAACACTGCTGTTCATGCAAGTGTGCCCGGCAGCTTTAGCGCTGCTGTTCATTTTAGTATCTTCTGCAGCACGAAAGTTGCAAATTAAGAACCAGACAGTTCACGTTTTTTGTACGGAACGGTCTGGTTTTTTTGATTTCATAGGAAATTGCGTTCCAAGAAACAAAAATGCTCTGCGAGAATGCATGTTTTTTACATTTATCACAGAAATATGAAGGAAATTATTAAGAAATAGTAAATTCTGCCCAGATTGCTTGACGGAAAAGCGTCACACGTGTATAATCAGTTTGTAACATAGTTAACAATTACGTAATATTTAGAAATAAATCATTCACGATTGGAGAGCGGTTCATGAAGAAAACAGTATTATACATAGCAGCAGTGCTGGCAGTATCAGGCGGTTTAATGTGGCAGAAACCTATGGTTGCACACGCAGAGCCGGAAGTGATCCAGGAGGCTCCGGTTTCTACTGTACTTGAAGTGGCAGCAGAAGAGGTGGCTGACGAGGACAATGGACCGGCTCCGGAAATCCAGGCAGCAAAGAAGCTGGAAGAAGAGCTGGCAGCAGCAGAGGCAGCTGCAGCCGAGGCAGCAGCCCAGACAGCCAGTGCCCGCCAGAATCTTGTGAATTACGCACTTCAGTTTGTGGGCGGTCCGTACCGCGCAGGCGGCAACGATCCGCGTACCGGTGTTGACTGTTCTGGGTTTGTCCGTTATGTCATGCAGCATGGTGCAGGCATCAGCATGAACCGTTCCTCTGGTTCCCAGGCAACCCAGGGACATGCAGTAAACTCCAGCCAGATGCAGCCGGGTGACCTGTTATTCTATTCCGGTGGTTCAGGCATCAACCATGTAGCTATGTATATCGGCGATGGAAAAATCGTTCATGCCTCCACCTATGCAACCGGCATCAAAATTTCCAAGTGGAATTACCGTAATCCAGTCAAGATTGTAAGCATGTTCTAGCAGATATTGAAGAAACCAGCCGCCACATTCTCGTGGTTTCAGTCGTGGGTTCTTCACGCATGGAATCTGGAACTTGGGAACTTAAAAACGTGTATTCAAAAAACAATCGGACGTTGCTTTTTCCATTGTTTTCCATTATAATGAGGTTGAAGAATGCTGATCCCCTTAATCAGCTTCTTCAACCTTATTAATTATTTATACTCCCTAAGAAAAGCCAGATAGCTCCCCTGTCTGGCTTTTCGCTTTGTGTGCATTCCTGTCTGGTCAGCACGTTGATGTGAAAAGAAAATTCGGAAAAACAGCTGTTGCAGGTATTTAAAAACTGGAAAAAACCGACAGCTGCGCATCGGTATATTCTCCTTTCAAATTCGCATACTAATCCCGTAACAAATTTGTTAAAGCCAAACAGGAGGTATGCACAATGAGAGATCATTACAGTGATATGGACAACAGCAGAGACTGCCACACTTCCAATTCTATGGATTCTGAGCGGAACAGCGGCCAGAATACCAGCCGCAATTCCAGTCAGAATAAGACCCAGAACGGCAGCCGTAATTCCAGTCAGAATAAGACCCAGAACGGCAGCCGTAATTACAGCCAGAATAAGACTCAGAACAGCAGCCGTAATTCCGGTCAGGATAATATGCAGAACAGTACCAAGAACCGGGCACAGAACAGCAGCAGAAACAATATGGACAACTCTGCAAGAAATTAAGGATATCAAGTTACAACCGGACAACGACTTAGCAAAAGAGGCCGCCTTCTTTATTAGGAAGACGGTCTTTTTATTTTGTAGGAAATTGCATTCTTTCTTTATTCCAACATTATTGCATGGGAAATGTGCATAGATTTCCGATAAAAAATTGTCAAGAATGCTGAAAGTAGGAAATTAGGAGAAAAAATGTGCATCTTGAATTGACGTTAAAAATATAACATGTTATATTTTATAAAAACATAACGCGTTATATTTTTAAGGGCAGAAACCGGGCCAAGGATTTCTGTTCAACGATTTTACCAAAGCAGACAAGGAGAAGAAAATGGAAAGAAAAAAGAATAAGGCAGTCTCGTTTTTTGCTGCCTGTATGGCAATTCTGGTCGTGTGCTCAGTTCTGGTCTGGGGCTTTCAGACCAGCTGGGGCAATGTAGCGGTCAAACGGCTGAACCTCACCAGTCAGGATGGAACTACGGTAAGTTCCCTTATCTACATACCGAAAAACGCAACCAATGAGACACCGGCTCCGGTAGCAGTCATTTACCATGGACGTTCCAACCATGCCCATTCCAACGATACCTGGAGCATGGAGCTGGCACGCCGCGGTTATGTAGTTTTATCACCGGATTTGCAGGGTGGCGGTGAATCCGACCCGTCTGTAGACCGCAGCATCCAGGCAAAAAGTGTTGCAGAGTACGCAAACAGCCTGCCTTATGTAGAGAAGGATGCGATCAATCTGATCGGTTATTCTGCGGGAACCCAGACAGTTCTTCAGACTTATAAAGCAATGCCGGATCAGATCAAGAGCATCTGTGAGGTATTTGGTCCGTTTATGATCCAGATGGCAGGCGGTATCGATGATGTGGACACGAATTTCTGTCTGATCAAGTCCGACGCAGACCAGTACGACTATTTCTTTATTGGGGATCCGCAGGCTTGTACAGAGTATGTGACAAAAGCAGCTGGTCTTCCGGAGGTTGTTTCCGGAAAAGACTATGACCGGAATGGCAAGCTGTTCCGCTATTCTGAGATCAGCGGAACCCTGCATCAGACTGGAAATATCAGTGGTGAGACGATCCAGGCAATTTTATCCTTCGAATCTACGGTCAATGAAGAACCGGTCAGCCGTCCGGCAGATGATACGGCATGGCTTCCGCAGCAGATCTTTTCTGGAATTGCCTGCGTGACCATGATGTTTTTACTGGCGGCTCTGGTGAACCTGCTGATGCAGAATCCCTTCTTTGCATCAGCAGCGAATCCGGTGCCGGTAAAAGCGCCGAGAAGTGGGGCCAAGGCATGGATTCTGGATGTTCTCTTTGCAGTGATCATCCCGATGATCATTTTTGTTCCGGTGTCTGCTTATGTGATGGTATGGACCGGAGCCGGAACTGTCTGGTCTAAGGTTCTGACATCTGCAAACTTAAATGGTATCATGGGCTGGCTTCTGGTATTGGCAGCGATCGGTATCGTGCGGATGCTTCTGACTGCTTCCAAGCGGAAAAAAGAAGGAAATCCGATGCATCTGTCCGAGTTTGCTCTGGGTGGTGCAGCAGAAAGCAGGATTGACTGGACCAAACCGGCAAAGGGATTCCTTATGGGCTTGATTTGCGTAACCTTTGTGTTTGTATGGCTGGGACTGTTAGAGGGCTTCCTTGGCATCAACTATCAGGTGTGGAACCTTTCTACTTATTTAAAAATGTGTCCGATGCGGATCTTCCGCGCAATTCCGTATGTTCTGATCATTTTCTTTGTGATGTTCACCGGAAATATGAGTCAGAGAGTGCTGCCTTCCACCGGAAATGAAAAGAAGGATATGTGGATCGCCGTTGCAGTGAATACGGTGATGACGGCGCTTGCATTGTTCTTACTCCTTCTGATCCAGTACGGCGGAAGTATGATGCTTGGAACCGGCCAGACCCTGATTCCGCAGATCGATGTATATGGAACCGGAAAAAATACCAGCTGCGGAGCACTGGATTTTGCCTTTGGTTACTGCTATATGATGGGCGGCACAACCGGAGTTGTAACCTATCTGTACCGTAAATTCGGCAATATCTGGGTAGGTGTGATCCCGGCTGCAATGTTTGCTGGTATGGTGACCTTATCCGGTTTTACTCTGATTGGCTAATGCCACTGCTTTGTTTGCCTCACTGATTCCGTACAGATTGTTCTTTAGGCAGGATATGCATGGCAAAATAGAAATTTCGTTTCTTTTCAAATATAGAAAAATGGATTATAATGTTTTTTACGTAAGCATTCAGTCGTGATATGGTTACGATCTTATCTAGTTTGAGCAGGAGACATGCAGATGAGCAAGGACAGACAGCAGGAAAAAGCCAGGCGATCCAGGGAAAAGCTGTTAGAGGCAGCGGGAAAACTATTTTCTGAAAAAAAGATATCCGATGTCGGTGTCCGGGAGATTGCGTCCGCGGCTGGCTGTACAACTGGAACCTTTTATCATTATTTTACTGGAAAAGATGACATGATCGACCAGCTGTATCAGGATCACGATATAGAAATGGGAAGGCTTCTGCATCAGTGGACACAGGAACAGGGACCGTACTGTGATAAGATCCGGACGTTTTTTGCACAGACGTTATCTGCCGCAGTGTTGGCGGACGGATGGGAATTTACCTGCTACCGCATCTTCCAGATGCGAAAGCACAGCGATGATAGAGACCGGCTTTATATGGGGATGCAGGAACTGATCCAGAAGGCCATCGATGCAGGTGAGCTGCAGACATATGCTTCTGCCAAAGAGATCAATGGATATCTGTTTGTTGTTTTCCGGGGAGTTTTGTATGAATGGTGCCTGTGTCCGCCGGAACAAGTATTTTTGCTGGACGAGCGCCTGAAACAGATGACCGGGTATGCGTTGCAGTCATTTCAGAAAAAATAGGAAGGAAGTCTCGAAAGGGGCTTCCTTTTGCTTGTTCTGTCAGAAATTGAGTCTTGTGAAGCAAAAAAGTTCCGCTGGGATGCGTCAGAATCCCGTTGCTGGACACGCCTGCGTAAACAATAGTACCAAAATGTCGGCGGTACAGCTGCGGATTGTCCAAACTCCGTTCCCTTGCATAAGATACAGTAAGAATCAGGGACAGGCGGGGGATAGGCGGTATGTGGGATCTGATCAGCGGGGCACAGCTGGATGAATATCTGGACCGGGAAATACCACTGTTTTTGGTGGATATGAGGAATCCGGATGCATATTGCAAAGCGCATATCCGGGGAGCGGTAAACATTCCGGCAAATGAACTGAAACAGCGTGTCCGGGAACTTCCGACGGACCGCCTAATCGTTTTATACTGCTATCACGGACCGAACAGCATGCGGGCAGCAAGGTGGCTGGCTTCGCTCGGATACGAGGCGGTTGATGTATACGGCGGGATCCAGGCCTACCGCGGAAAATACCTGGAGTGGGAGTGAGGAAATTTTCCATTGCCGGGCACGCATGCGTGAACAGTAACATGCAAGAAATACGAAACATAGGGTAATTCGTTGACAAGTTTATGGGTGGGTAATAAAATAACAGTATTAATGTCAAGGAAAGATGAGGAAAAAATCAATGAAATACATGTTTGCATCTGATATTCACGGTTCTGCGCATTACTGCAGAAAGCTTCTGGAGGTTTACCGCGAGTCTGGCGCAGAGCGCCTGATCCTGCTTGGAGACCTTTTATATCATGGACCACGCAATGATCTCCCAGAGGAGTATGCGCCAAAGCAGGTCATTGCTATGTTAAATGAGTACAAGAACGAGATCATTGCCGTGCGCGGAAACTGCGAGGCTGAGGTGGACCAGATGGTTTTAGAGTTCCCGGTTATGGCAGATTATGCTATTCTGGTGCTGAATGGCCTGACCTTCTTTGCTACCCACGGACACCTGTTCAACCAGGACCAGATGCCGCCGCTTAAAGCCGGTGATATTCTGGTACATGGACATACTCATCTTCTGAAAGCAGAAAAGGTGAACGGACATTACATCTTAAATCCGGGTTCCACCTCCATTCCGAAGGGTGGAAATCCGGCAACTTATGCAATTCTGGAAGACCAGGATTTTAAGATCTTCGACTTTGACGGAAATGTAGTCAAAGAGGCAAAACTGGGTTAATTAGGAAAGGAACGGTATGGCGACAAAAGTATATGAACTGATTGCACCTTGCCATTTTGGGCTGGAAGCAGTATTGAAAAAAGAAATCCTGGATCTTGGCTACGAGATTTCCCAGGTGGAAGATGGAAAAGTAACCTTTTGGGGAGATGCGGAGGCTATTTGCCGGGCAAACATTTTTCTGCGCACGACAGAGCGCATCCTGTTAAAGGTGGGAAGCTTCAAGGCAACAACCTTTGAGGAGCTGTTCCAGGAGACCAAGGCGCTACCGTGGGAGGAGTACATCCCGCAGGATGGCCGTTTCTGGGTCAAGAAGGCCAATTCCATCAAGAGTAAGCTCTTTAGCCCGTCGGATATCCAGTCTATTATGAAAAAGGCCATGGTAGACCGCATGAAGCAGGCGTACGAGGTTTCTGTGATTCCGGAGACCGGGGCAGATTATCCGGTGAGGGTATCTCTGTATAAAGATATTGTGACAGTGGCGCTGGACACCACCGGAGAGTCCCTGCATAAGCGCGGCTACCGCAAGATGACCAGTAAAGCTCCGATCGAGGAGACACTGGCGGCAGCTCTCATTATGCTGACTCCGTGGAACAAAGACCGTATTCTGGTCGATCCGTTCTGCGGAAGCGGAACCTTCCCGATTGAGGCAGCCATGATGGCAGCGAACATGGCACCGGGTATGAACCGCTCTTTTCTGTCTGAAAACTGGAAGCAGATCATCCCGCGCAAGTGCTGGTATGAGGCGATGGATGAGGCCCATGAGATGGTGGACGATACCGTGACTGTGGACATCCAGGGCTACGATCTGGATCCGGAGGTCATCAAGGCAGCCAGAGCTAATGCAGAGCTTGCCGGTGTGGCGCACATGATCCATTTCCAGCAGCGTCCGGTTGCAGAGCTGAGCCATCCGAAAAAATATGGTTTCCTGATCACAAACCCGCCGTATGGCGAGCGAATTGAAGATAAGAAAAATCTTCCGGCTCTCTATACCCAGATCGGTGACCGCTTTAAGGCATTGGACAGCTGGTCTGCATTTATCATCACTTCTTATGAAGATGTAGAAAAATATATGGGCCGCAAGGCAGATAAAAACCGTAAGATCTACAATGGTATGATGAAGACTTATTTTTATCAGTTCCTTGGACCGAAACCGCCGAGAAGAAAGCCGGATGGAGAATTTCGCAAGTAGTGTGGAGAAAGACCAAGTTGAAACAATGTTTTAGAAAAACCTGCGGGATGCTTGCCGCATTCTTATTCATTGCTTCCATAAGCGGATGCCAGGCATTGCCAAAGCCTGAACCGGGAAGTGTTTTTGAGTCGAGGCAGGCGCAGTGGAAGAATCGGGGAAAGCCGGATAAGCAGGAAGGCGGATCAAAGACAAGTAAACAGGAAAGCGAATCAAAGGCAAGCAAACAGGGAATCGAACCAAAGGCAGAGAAAAAAGCGGAAGATAAAACGGAGAAAGAATTATCGGATCAGAGTGCATTGGAAAACGGGCATAAGGTGGAAAAAGGCGATCTCCCTTCCCGTTACGATGCGCGTACTGACGGCCGCACGGCCCCGGTAAAAAATCAGGGTGACCTGGGCACCTGCTGGGCATTTGCATCGCTTTTGGCACTTGAAAGCAGCCTGTTGCCGGGCGAATCATACGATTTTTCTGAGGACCATATGTCCCACGATCCGTATTTCCTTCTGGACCAGAAGAGCGGCGGAGATTATATTATGTCCATGGCATACCTGCTTTCCTGGCGCGGACCTGTTCTGGAGGAGGAGGATCCTTACGGGGACGGCATTTCGCCGGAGGGCTTAAAGGCAGTCTGTCATGTGCAGGAAATCCAGATTCTGCCGGAATATGACCGTGATGCCATCAAAGAGGCGGTGTACCGGACCGGAGGCGTGCAGAGTGCCCTTTACACAACGCTTCAGGGCCAGACACAGGACAGCCGTTATTATAAGAAAGAAAACGGGGCTTATTATTATTCCGGGACGCAGCAGCCCAACCATGACGTGGTGATCGTGGGCTGGGACGATGATTATCCGGCTGAAAATTTTACAACCCTGCCGCCGGAAAACGGTGCATTTCTCTGCGAAAACAGCTGGGGAACGGAGTTTGGAAAAGACGGGTTTTTCTATGTTTCCTATTATGATACTAATCTGGGAGCAACCAATCTGGTTTATTCCGGCGTAGAACCGGCAGATAATTATGATGAGATTTATCAGAGTGATCTCTGCGGCTGGCTGGGACAGATCGGCTACGGAGGTGAGACGATCTGGGCGGCAAATGTGTACCAGGCGACTGCGAGCGAACAGGAAAGTCAGGAGTCCGGGAACGCTCAGAAAGACTCAAAATCCGGGAACGGACAGAAAAAACAGACGGCTGGAAAAACACAGAAGGTTCAGGCGGCCGGATTTTATGCAGTTGGCCAGAATACCGAGTATGAGATCAGCATTCTAAAGAATGTGCCGGAGCATCCGTCTGATGCAGACTGGAGAGCTTTGAAACGGCAGAAGCTTGGAACGACAAACGGAAGTGTTTCTTATGCGGGATATTACACGATCCCGCTTGCAGAGCCGGTGGAGCTTGAGCCGGGAGAACGTTTTGCCGTGCTGGTTGAGCTCAAAACACCGGGCGCAGTCCACCCTATGGCGATCGAGTATGATTCGCAGGATGGACGGTGCCGGGTTGATCTTACCGATGGTGAGGGCTATATCAGCGCGGACGGGGATCTGTGGGAATCTGCGGAGGAGCAGCAGGACTGCAATCTTTGTCTGAAAGCATACACGGCATGGGAGTAATCGGAAAGCATGCGCAGTGTTGGAGAAATTTCTGAAAGCATACATTGAGCTGGAACATTTCCCGATGCGTGAATGGGAATGACTGGAGGAATAAGGAGAATATCATGAAAAAACACAGAATCGTATTTGCGACCGGCAATGCCGGAAAGATGAAAGAAATCCGCCAGATCATGGCAGATCTTGGCTGCGAAGTGGTATCCATGAAGGAAGCCGGAGCAAATCCGGAAATTGTGGAAAATGGAATTTCCTTTGCGGAAAACGCTGAGATCAAAGCCCGTGCAGTCTGGAACTGCACCGGCGATATTGTGCTGGCCGATGACTCCGGACTCGTGGTAGATTACATCGGCGGCGAGCCAGGCATCTACTCCGCCCGCTATATGGGAGAGGATACCTCCTATGAGATCAAAAACCAGAATATCATTGACCGTCTTGCAGATGCGAAGGGAGAGGAGCGCAGTGCCCGCTTTGTCTGCAACATTGCAGCGGTGCTTCCGAACGGACGCGTGCTTCACACAGAGGCGGCGATGGAAGGACAGATCGCTGAAAAGCCGGCCGGATGCGGCGGCTTTGGTTACGATCCGATCCTGTACCTGCCGGAATTTGGCATGACCTCTGCGGAACTTACCATGGAGCAGAAAAATGCAATCAGCCACCGCGGGAAAGCGTTGGAGGCAATGAAACGGGAGTTAGCGCATTACTTTGAGGAGGAATCCTGATGAAGATACTGATCGTGAGTGATACTCACAGAAAAGACGGAAATTTGTACGATGTGATCGAGAAGGAGAAGCCGCTCGACATGCTCATTCATTTAGGCGATGCGGAGGGAAGCGAATATGTCATTGCAGACTGGCTGAATGAGGGGTGTGAGCTTGTGATGGTTCAGGGCAACAATGACTTCTTTTCTAAGCTGGACCGCGAGATTGAGCTGGATCTGGGACCACACCGCGCTTTTCTGACCCACGGTCATTACTATAATGTATCGCTGGATGTGGACCGGCTGTGGGAGGAAGCATCCGACCGGGGCTGCGACATCGCCATGTTCGGCCACACGCACCGTCCGTATCTGGAAGAGCGGGAAGGGATCACGCTCTTAAACCCTGGAAGCCTGTCTTATCCGCGCCAGGAGGGCAGAATGCCTTCTTATATTGTCATGGATCTGGAAGACGATGGAACCGCGAAATATCATCTGATGTTTCTGGGAGATTAGCGTAAGAAAAAAATGTAAAAAAAGTTTTGAAAAAGTGTTGACAAAATAAGACCTGTATTATATAATTACTCTCGCGTTGTTCGATGGCTCTCGAAAGAGCGCGGGAGAACAAACAGGTTTTCAGTGATCCGGGGTGTGGCTCAGCTTGGCTAGAGCACCTGGTTTGGGACCAGGGGGTCGCAGGTTCGAATCCTGTCACCCCGATTGAAAATGAATACGCGGGTGTAGTTCAATGGTAGAACACCAGCCTTCCAAGCTGGATACGTGGGTTCGATTCCCATCACCCGCTCTTGAAAAGCTAGTCTTTTCAAAAGTGAGTCTGTAGCTCAGCTGGATAGAGCAACGGCCTTCTAAGCCGTGGGTCGGGGGTTCGAATCCCTTCAGGCTCGTTTCTTTCACGAAAGTGAAAGATGAATTTCATAATGGTGGGTATAGCGCAGCTGGTTAGCGCGCCAGATTGTGGCTCTGGAGGCCGAGGGTTCGAATCCCTCTATCCACCCTGATTGTTAAGTCCTTATGCAAGCAATGCGTAAGGATTTTTTACAATCTGATATTTGCTCAAAGTGCGGTGAAGAAGTCCTGAAAGAGTTGATTATATCAGGAAGACTGCAGCAGTTTGAGGCAGACAATTTCATATCCGCGGGCATGGCGGAATTGGCAGACGCGCCAGATTTAGGTTCTGGTGTCACCGACGTGCAGGTTCAAGTCCTGTTGCCCGCATAACAAAAAAGCTCTGGAAAACAGAGCTTTTTGCGTATTTGTGCAACAAAAAAGCCCTGTTCTTCAGGGCCTTTTGTGTATCTGGCAGGGTCTTGTGGCATTTTGTGCTGCAGAACCCTGCCAGTCTTATTTCACGGATTATTTGCTCAATGTTCCATTCTCGAAGTAATCGATCTTCATGGAGTGGCGTACATCGGCCAGAGTCTTTGCAGCAGTTGCCTCTGCACGCTTGCTGCCCTCTGCCAGAATGTCGTAAACATCCGGAAGACGCTGCTCCCAGTCTTTTCTGCGCTCACGGATCGGAGCCAGCTCAGCCTGGATCACATTGTTTAAGAACTTCTTGACCTTGACATCGCCAAGGCCGCCGCGGCGGTAGTGGTCTTTCAGCTCGTCCAGGTTGTTGTAATCCGGCAGGAACTCTGCGAAATGCTCCGGACGGCAGAATGCATCGAGGTAGATAAATACCGGGTTGCCCTCAACCTGTCCCGGATCTTCCACACGAAGGTGGTTCGGGTCGGTGAACATGGACATGATCTTTTTGCGGATATCCTCTGGCTCATCGGATAAGTAGATGCAGTTTCCGAGGGATTTACTCATTTTTGCCTTGCCATCGATACCTGGCAGACGCAGGCATGCCTGGTTCTGCGGAAGGATGATCTGCGGCTCAACCAGAGTCTCACCGTATACAGAGTTGAATTTGTGCACGATCTCGCGGCACTGCTCGATCATCGGCATCTGGTCTTCGCCAGCCGGTACGGAGGTTGCCTTGAATGCGGTGATGTCTGCAGCCTGGCTGATCGGGTAGGTGAAGAAGCCGACCGGGATGCTTGCCTCGAAATTACGCATTTTGATTTCGGATTTTACGGTTGGGTTTCTCTGAAGGCGGGAAACGGTAACCAGGTTCATGTAATAGAAGCTCAGCTCGGTCAGCTGTGGAACCATGGACTGGATGAAAATAGTGGATTTCTCCGGATCCAGACCGCAAGCCAGGTAGTCAAGCGCAACCTGGATGATGTTGTCGCGGACTTTCTCCGGGTGTTCTGCGTTGTCGGTCAAAGCCTGCGCATCGGCGATCATGATGTAGATTTCATCAAATTTGCCGGAGTTCTGCAGTCTGACACGCTCTTTTAATGAGCCAACATAGTGGCCAACATGAAGGCGGCCGGTAGGACGGTCGCCGGTCAGAATGATCTGTTTCATAAATGATATGGACTCCTTTATTCTTTGTGCGGCTCAGCCGCTGATTCTTCTATTATAATTCTTTCCGTGGGGCACGTCAACTGAATCGAAGGTTTCGGGAGGGGATTTTCCGAATTTGGAATGCAAAGCTATTGCTTTTTTGGCTGGAATCAGATATAATAGACAGGCGTTTATATTCGTATAAATGATTGGGCCATCGCCAAGCGGTAAGGCACAGGACTTTGACTCCTGCACTCGAGGGTTCGAATCCCGCTGGCCCAGCTACAAAAAAGACGAGAAAACTTTTACCTATATGGAAGGTTCTCTCGTCTTTTTTGTGTGCTCTTCATAATCTTCACAAGTGGAAGTTTCAGTGAAAAAATTTTATTGCTGTATACATGAAGTGTATGAGAATATTTGTTTTGAAGTGAGAGCAGTAAACAAAAAACACCAGAACATTTGCTCTGGTGTTTTCTCGCTTTGATTCTTGATTCTATGACCTCATCGGGAATCGAACCCGAGTTTACGCCGTGAGAGGGCGTCGTCTTAACCGCTTGACCATGAGGCCATTCCTTCAGGTAAAACCTGAAGTGAGTCGAGGCGACAAGATTCGAACTTGCGACCTCTGCGTCCCGAACGCAGCGCTCTACCAAACTGAGCCACGCCTCGAAGCGACTCCAATAATATAGCACCTTTTGAAAAATAATGCAAGCACTTTTTTGAAAAAATTTGAAAAAAATTTTATCTTTTTTTGGAAGCGGTTTTTTGCTGCTGAAAAGTGTGAAACGGGCAGGGGAAAAAAGAAAAAGGGAAATCCATGCCGTGTATGAAAGAAAAAACACGTATTTTTCCCATTTTATGCAATTTGCTAATTGATAAAAATGTATCAATATGAGAAAATAAACCTATAGTATGCACAGAAAACAGGAGTGTTATGCGCATTCGTGTAAGTCATATGTTTTAATGGATTTGTGAACCAGAATCCATGGGTCAGTACGAACAAGTTTGGAGGATTGAGTTATGAGAGTTACGATCTGTATTGGAAGTGCATGTCACTTAAAGGGATCCAGAGAGATCATCCAGCGTCTTCAGGAGCTGGTAAAAGAGCATGGTGTTTCGGATAAGGTAGATTTAAACGGAGCATTCTGCAGCGGAAACTGTGTAAATGGTGTCTGCGTGACGGTAGACGGGGAATTATTCTCCTTAAAGCCGGAAACAACCGATGACTTCTTTGCAAAGGAAATTTTAGGGAGGCTGTAAGCATGGCGATCATTGACTTTAAAGCTACAAAATGCCGTCACTGTTACAAGTGTGTGCGAAACTGCGAAGTCAAAGCCATCATGGTAAAGGACGGCCGTGCGGAGATCATGCCGGACAACTGTATTTTATGCGGGCGCTGTCTGCAGATCTGCCCCCAGTCTGCCAAGACACTGGTCAGTGATCTTGGAAGGGTAAAAGATATGATCGAGGCGGGGGAGAAGGTCGTTGTTTCCATTGCGCCATCTTACATGGGCCTTTTGAAATACCATACTATCGGTCAGGTGCGCTGCGCGCTCATGCGTTTAGGCTTTACCGATGTGCGTGAGACCGCAGAGGGCGCTGCGCTGGTGACAGCGGAGTACGCAAGGCTGCTTTCTGAGGGGACGATGGAAAATATCATCAGTACCTGCTGCCCAAGCGTAAATGCGCTGATCGAGAAATATTACCCGCAGCTGATTCCGTATCTGGCCCCGGTGGTTTCTCCCATGATCGCGCATGGACGCATGATCAAACAGAAGCTGGGAAGCGACACGAAAGTGGTGTTTTTAGGTCCCTGCATTGCCAAAAAACAGGAAGCGTTAGATCCGCGCCATGCGGACTGCGTCGATGCCGTTTTAAATTTCAACGACATCAGCCGCTGGCTGAATGAGGAAGACATTGTCATTGAAGACTGTGAGGACACGCCGTTTGAGCGGCTGGACCCGCGGGTAAACCGGCTCTATCCGGTGACCAGTGGAGTGATCAATTCGGTTATGGTCACAGAGGAAAAGCAGGACAAATACCGCAAGTTTTATGTGCATGGGGAGAGCAACTGTATCGATCTGTGCCAGAGTATGGTCCGCGGCGAGATCACCGGCTGCTTCATTGAGATGAACATGTGCTCAGGGGGCTGCATCAAGGGGCCGACTGTAAATGATAAGTCGATCTCACGGTTTAAGGTGAAGCTCGACATGGAAGAGCGGATTTCCCGTGACCCGGTACCGGAAGCGGAAACAAAGCCGCTGCTGGAAGAAGTATCCCTGCACAAGGTATTTCTGGACCGCACGCCAAAGGATCCGGTTCCTTCCGAAGAAGAAATCCGCGATATTCTTGCAAAGACTGGCAAGATGCGTCCGGACGATGAGTTAAACTGCGGTGCCTGCGGGTATCCGACCTGCCGCGAAAAGGCCATTGCAGTGTACCAGAAGAAGGCAGAGCTTGACATGTGCATCCCGTTCATGTACGAGAAGTCTAAGTCCTTTGCGAATCTGGTCATGGAGACATCCCCGAATGTGGTCCTGATCGTCGATGCAGATATGAAGCTTCTGGAGTATTCTGCTGTGGGCGAAAAATATTTTGGAAAGACCCGTGCGGAAGCACTGCAGATGTACCTTTACGAGTTCATCGATCCGTCGGATTTCCAGTGGGTGTTCGATACGCACCAGAATATCCACGGCAAAAAGGTGCATTATCCAGAGTTTAAGCTGGATACGCTTCAGAATATTGTATACATACCGGAGCAGAATGTGGTGCTTGCTACCTTTATCGATATTACGAAAGAGGAAGAGCAGGCCAGACTGGAGTATGAGCGCAAGCTAGACACCATCGATCTGGCGCAGAAGGTCATCCACAAGCAGATGATGGTAGCCCAGGAGATCGCGGGCCTTCTCGGCGAGACAACGGCAGAGACCAAGACGACGCTGACGAAGCTTTGCAGATCCCTTCTGGAGGATGGAAGCGACAACGGAGGTAAGTAGAATGGCAATTACCGTAGATGTTGCTTATAAAAGCCTGAATAAGTTTTCGGAGGTCCTCTGCGGGGACAAGGTCGAGCTGTTAAAAACAGACGATTCTAACATCATGATCCTGGCAGACGGCATGGGAAGCGGCGTAAAGGCGAATATCCTTGCCACGCTGACCTCCAAGATCCTGGGAACCATGTTTTTAAACGGGGCAACCCTGGAAGAGTGCGTGGAGACGATCGTGGAGACGCTGCCCATCTGTAAGGTGCGGCAGGTCGCATATTCCACATTCAGCATTTTGCAGGTCTTTCACAGCGGAGATGCGTATCTGGTCGAGTTTGACAATCCGAGCTGCATCTTTATCCGGAATGGCCAGCTGGTGCCGATCCCGCAGAATATCCGGGAAGTCCAGGGCAAAAAGATTAATGAATTCCGTTTTAAGGTCCAGCGCGGAGATGCGCTGATCCTCATGAGCGATGGAACCGTCCATGCAGGTGTGGGCCAGCTTTTAAACTTCGGCTGGCTTTGGGAAGATATTGCCAAATATGCAGTAAAACAGTACGCGCTGACAATATCGGCCATGCGTCTGGCGGCATCCATCTGCCAGGCGTGCGATGAGCTTTACCAGTACCGGCCGGGCGATGACACCACGGTGGCGTGCATGCGCATCATCAACGCGAAGCCGGTACATCTGATGACTGGACCGGCCCAGGATCCTTCCATGGATGAAGAGATGGTGAAGAGCTTTATGTCCGGTGACGATTCCACCAGGCGGATCGTCTGCGGCGGAACCAGCGCCACCATTGTCTCCAGGGTTTTAAAGAAACGTCTGGATGTGTCCATGGAATACGTAGATCCCGACATTCCGCCGATCGCGTATATGGATGGCATCGAACTGGTGACGGAAGGTGTTCTGACGCTGAACCGTGTGGTACAGCTGTTAAGAAGATATGTCAAGAATGAGACGGTATCCGAGCAGTTCTTCCTGGAACTGGACAAGCCAAACGGCGCGTCCATGGTAGCCAAGATGCTGATCGAGGACTGTACGGAGCTGCATCTGTATGTCGGAAAAGCCATCAACAGTGCTTACCAGAATCCGGGATTGCCGTTCGATTTAGGCATCCGCCAGAATCTGGTAGAGCAGCTGAAGACGGTTGTGGAAGATATGGGAAAACAGGTAACTGTAACTTATTATTAAATGATATGAAAATAGAGAGTTGAGGAAGGGTCCGAAAGGCGGACATCCGGAAATGAGGAGGAAAAGAAAACTATGGTAACAAATGACGCAACAATCTTACGCATCAAACACGACGTACTGTATGAGGTAGCAAAGCTGGCATGGGCTGGCGAGTTGGATGAGGAACACAAGGATCAGGTTCCGTACACCATCATCCCGGGACCGCAGGCACAGTTCCGCTGCTGCATTTATAAAGAGCGCGAGATTATCCGTCAGCGTGTCCGCCTGGCAGAGGGCAAATGCCCGACCAGCGGTAAAGATTCCAGAAACGTGGTCCAGGTCATTGGGGCAGCCTGTGAGGAGTGTCCGATCGCATCTTACACGGTAACCGATAACTGCAGAAAATGTATGGGAAAGGCCTGCCAGAATTCCTGTAATTTCGGAGCGATCAGCATGGGGGATACCCGCGCCCACATTGATCCGAACAAGTGTAAGGAGTGCGGCAAGTGCGCAAATGCCTGCCCGTACAACGCGATCGCACATCTGGAGCGCCCGTGCAAGAAGGCCTGCCCGGTAGACGCCATCACCTACGATGAGTATGGCGTATGCGAGATCGATGAGAACAAGTGCATTCAGTGCGGTGCCTGCATCCACAGCTGCCCGTTCGGTGCAGTAGGTTCCAAGACCTTCATGGTCGATGTTATTAACATGATCAACGCAGGTAAGAAGGTTGTTGCTATGGTAGCACCGGCAACAGAGGGCCAGTTTGGACCGGAGATCACCATGGCCAGCTGGAAGACTGCGTTAAAGAAAGTCGGCTTCGCAGATATGGTAGAGGTTGCCTTAGGCGGCGATATGACCGCTGCAGCAGAGGCTGCTGAGTGGGCAGAGGCTTATAAAGAGGGCAAGAAGATGACCACCTCCTGCTGCCCGGCATTCGTGAACATGATCAAGCAGCACTTCCCGCAGCTGTTAGATAACATGTCCACCACCGTATCCCCGATGTGCGCGATCTCCAGAATGCTGAAAGAGAAGGACCCGGAGACCGTTACCGTATTCATCGGACCGTGTATTGCAAAGAAGAGCGAGACTCTGGACTTAAACATCAAGGACAACGCGGATTATGCCATGACCTTTGGTGAGATCCGTGCCATGATGCGCGCGAAAGGCGTAGAACTTGAGCCGGAGGAAAACACCTATCAGGAAGGTTCTGTATTCGGCAAGCGTTTCGGCAACGCAGGCGGCGTAACCGCGGCGGTGGTAGAGTGCTTCAAGGAAATGAACGAGGATATCACCCCGAATGTAATGAAGTGTAACGGCGCTGCAGAGTGTAAGAAAGCCCTGCTTCTCATGAAAGTCGGCAAGCTTTCGGCAGATTTTGTAGAGGGTATGGCCTGTGTAGGCGGCTGTGTAGGCGGTCCGAGCAAGCATAAGACCGAGCTGGAGGCAAAGAAGGCAAGAGACCTTCTCATCGGTCAGGCAGATGACCGCGAAGTGCATGCAAACTTGAAGAATCTGGGCGTAGACCAGGTGGCAATGCACAGACACTAAGTAAACAATATCACACAGTAACGAACGAGGGCCGAAAGGTTTCGTCCCCGCCATTCGGTGGGGACGGAACCTTCCGGCCCATTTGTGTTTACTGTGCGATATTGTTTAGATTTCGTTTACTTTGCGTTTGATGTATGTAGTGTGCAGCAGGTGATGTGCCTTCTCACTTCCTGGTTCGCCGAGGAAGGTTGCGTACAGCTCCTTGATGGCCGGATTCTCATGGGATTTGCGGATCGGGTTGTTTTTGTCGGAGTCGTAGAGGACTTTCGCACGCAGGCCGCGGATATCGACGGTGTTGCGTACATAGCCCGGCTGCTGCGGCTGGCCGCCGCCGTTGATGCATCCGCCCGGGCAGCCCATGATCTCGATGAAGTGGTAAGTTGCTTCGCCGGATTTGACTTTCTCAAGCAGCTTCTTTGCGTTGCCGAGGCCGGAGGCGATGGCAACTTTGACTTCCAGTCCGGCTACCGGGTAGGTAGCTTCCTTGATGCCTTCCATGCCGCGGACATCGGTGAAGTCCAGATTCTTTAATTCTTCGCCGGTGAGGGTCTCGACTGCAGTACGCAGTGCAGCCTCCATAACACCGCCGGTTGCGCCGAAGATGACAGCAGCACCGGTTCCAAGACCGAGCGGTGCGTCGTATTCTTCGTCTGGAAGTGTGTTGAATTTCAGGCCGACTTTGCGGATCATGCGGGCAAGCTCTCTGGTGGTCAGGGAGTAGTCAACATCCGGGACGCCGTTTGCGGCTTCATCCGGCCGCTGAATCTCGAATTTCTTTGCGGTACACGGCATGATGGAAACAGACACGATGTCCTTCGGATCCAGTCCCATCTTTTCTGCGTAGTAGGATTTGGCGATGGCACCGAACATTTGCTGTGGGGATTTGCAGCTGGAGAGGTTCTCGGTCATATCCGGGAAGTAGTGTTCGCAGTATTTGATCCAGCCCGGGGAGCAGGAGGTGATGAGCGGAAGCACGCCGCCGTTCTGCACGCGGTCTAAGAATTCATGCGCTTCTTCCATGATAGTTAAGTCAGCGCTGAAGTTGGTGTCGAATACCTTGTCAAAGCCGATGCGGCGCAGCGCAGCTGCCATCTTGCCCTGTACGTTGGTGCCGATCGGATAACCGAATTCTTCGCCTAAAGCTGCGCGGACAGCCGGGGCGGTCTGCACGATGACATGTTTCTTCGGATCTGCGATCGCTGCCAGAACTTCGTCCACCTGGGATTTTTCCTGCAGGGCACCGGTCGGGCAGACTGCGATACACTGGCCACAGGAGACGCAGGAGGTCTCGCCCAGGCCCATGTCGAAAGCAGAGCCGATAAAGGTAGCAAAGCCACGCATGTTGGCACCGATGACGCCAATGCCCTGTACCTTTTCGCAGACTGCAGAGCAGCGGCGGCACAGGATACATTTGCTGTTGTCGCGGATCATGTGAACGGCACTGTCGTCGATCATGGACGGGGTGCGCTCACCATCGTAATAGCCTTCGTCGGTCACGCCGAGTTCTTTACAGAGCTGCTGCAGCTCGCAGTTTCCGCTGCGGACGCAGGATAAGCACTTGCGGTCGTGGTTGGAAAGTAAAAGCTGCAGGGTTTTTCTGCGGGATTCCAGTACCTTCGGGGTATTGGTCCATACTTCCATGCCTTCATTGATCGGATAGACGCAGGAAACTACCAGGCTTCTTGCGCCTTTTACTTCTACCACGCAGATACGGCATGCGCCGATCTCGTTGATGTCTTTTAAAAAGCAGAGTGTCGGAATTTCAATGTGCGCCAGTCTTGCTGCCTCCAGAATGGTGGAGCCTTTTGGAGCACTGACTTCTATGCCGTTAATTTTGATCGTAATATTCTCCATATCCATCCTCCATTACTGTTTGTAGATTGCGCCGAACTTACATTTCTCCATGCAGGCACCGCACTTGACGCACTTGTCGGTGTCGATGATGTGCGGATTCTTGACTGTGCCGATGATGGCGCCAACCGGGCAGTTTCTTGCACACAGGGTACAGCCCTTACATTTGTCTGCGTCGATGTGGTAGGAGAGCAGGGCCTTGCAGACGCCTGCAGGACAGCGTTTCTCTTTGATATGTGCCTCGTACTCATCGCGGAAGTAGCGGAGGGTGGAAAGCACCGGGTTTGGAGCCGTCTGGCCAAGACCGCAGGCGGAGTTTTCCTTGACGTAGTAGCAGAGGTCTTCGAGCTTGTCTAAGTCTTCCATGGTTGCGGTGCCCTTGGTGATCTTGGTGAGGATCTCCAGCATGCGCTTGGTGCCGATACGGCACGGTGTACATTTGCCGCAGGATTCTTCAACGGTGAACTCCAGGAAGAATTTTGCGATGTCTACCATACAGTCGGTCTCGTCCATAACGATGAGGCCGCCGGAGCCCATCATGGAACCGATGGAAATGAGGTTATCGTAGTCAATCGGGATATCGAAATGCTTCGCCGGGATACATCCGCCGGACGGACCGCCGGTCTGTGCCGCCTTGAACTTCTTGCCGTTCGGAATACCGCCGCCGATCTCCTCGATGACTTCGCGCAGGGTGGTACCCATCGGAATCTCGACCAGACCGGTGTTGTGGATTTTGCCGCCCAGGGCGAAGACCTTGGTGCCCTTGGATTTTTCGGTACCCATGGAAGCGAACCATTCCGGACCATTTAAGATGATCTGCGGGATGTTTGCAAAGGTTTCTACGTTATTTAAGATGGTCGGTTTGCCGAACAGGCCCTTCTGTGCCGGGAACGGAGGACGCGGTCTTGGCTCGCCGCGGTTGCCTTCGATGGAGGTCATGAGGGCGGTTTCCTCGCCGCAGACGAATGCTCCGGCACCGAGACGCAGGTCAATGTCGAAATCGAAGCCACTGCCGAAGATATCTTTGCCTAAGAGCTCCATCTCGCGAGCCTGTTTGATTGCAATTTTCAGTCGCTCAACGGCAATCGGGTACTCTGCACGCACGTAGATGTAGCCCTGGCTTGCGCCGATCGCATAACCGGCAATCGCCATAGCCTCCAGGACAGCGTGCGGGTCGCCCTCTAAGACGGAGCGGTCCATGAATGCGCCCGGGTCACCCTCGTCGGCGTTACAGCAGACGTATTTCTGGTCGGCATCGTTCTGCTTTGCCAGCTTCCATTTGAGGCCGGTCGGGAATCCGCCGCCGCCGCGTCCGCGCAGGCCGGAATCTAACAGGCACTGGATGACGTCGTCCGGAGTCATCTCGGTGAGAACCTTACCGAGGGCAGCGTAGCCGCCGGTTCCGATGTACTCTTCAATGACTTCCGGGTTGATGATACCGCAGTTGCGAAGTGCGATGCGGTGCTGCTTCTTGTAGAAGTTGGTGTCGATAAGAGCCTTGACGCCGGCCGGGGTAACGGTCTCCTGGTAAAGAAGACGGGTAACGACACGTCCTTTTAATAAGTGTTCCTGAACGATCTCAGGAATATCTTCTACCTTGACCATAGAGTAGAAGCTTGCGTCCGGGTAGACGATCATGATCGGACCCAGGGCGCAGAGACCATGGCATCCGGTCTGGACAACGGAGACTTCCTTTTCCAGTCCGGCTTTTTTGATCTCTTCTTTTAAGGTTTCCATAATCTGCTGGCTTCCGGAGGAGGTACAGCCTGTTCCGCCGCAAACCAATACATGTGAACGATACATCCGCTTTCCTCCTTATTTCAGATCTGCTGAATTTAATGTGTATTCTTCTACGATATGTCCGCCGATGAGGTGGCGCTCTACAACCTCGGCTGCCTTGTCTGCATTCATCTTAATGTAGGTGATCTTCGGTTTGCCAGGTTCCATGACCTCTACGATCGGCTCATACTGGCAAAGACCGATGCATCCGGTCTGGGTAACGGAAACTTTATCGGTCAGACCTTTTTCCTGAACGAGTGTGGAAAGGGTGTTAAGGACCGGTCTTGCGCCGCTGGCAATGCCGCAGGTAGCCATGCCGACCACAACGCGGGTGTGGGTGTGGTCTTCCGCACGCATGCTGACCTGACTTTGCATTCTCTCGCGGATCGCTCTTAATTCTTCAAGACTTTTCATGTTCGATTAATCCTCCTGTTCTGACTGGGTTTTTGGAAAACAGACCTGTAATCCAAATTTAATAAACAGCTCCTCCGTCGGTTTCGAGTTTGTTTTCTGTCAGATAATCCCTGATATAATTGGAAATTTCAGGTGCGTCAAAAGGAACGCCGCCCAGGATTTCGCGCATTTCGCGGGTGTCGAGCGTGAATTCATTTTGACGATAACGGTAACGGTAGAGAAAATCGGTATCCGGGTGCCCGAGAATCAGGGTGTGGATGGTGGCAGTCATGTCGCCAAGCGGCATCCGGTCGATGTGACCGAGTGCAAAGACCGCGGTGACCGTGGTTCCTTTCCCGGGTTCAGACTCCATCCGGAAGCTTCCGCCGGTGCTTTCCGCAGCGAGCTTGAAAAAAGGAACACCGAGCCCCACTTTTCTGGTTGTGCGGCTGGTGTAGAATGGGTCCGTGACCCGCTCTAACTGTTCGCTTGTCATGCCGCAGCCGTCGTCAGTAATGATGACGGTCAGCCTGTCCGTTTCCGGCTGGATATCTACCGTGATCCGGATGAAAGATGCGCCTGCCCGGGTGGAATTTTCTGCTACATCAAGAATGTTCAAAGAAATTTCCGGCATCATAGGCTACTGGTATTTGGCAAGGATGCCAGGAATATCGTCCGGGGTAAGCCGTCCGTAAACTTCGTCGTTGATCATCATGACCGGAGCCAGTCCGCAGGCGCCGACACAGCGGCAGGAATCCAGGGAAAAACGTCCGTCCGGGGTGCACTCCCCGTTGGTGATGCCGAGCAGTTCTTCCAGTTTGGAAAAGATCGCACCGGAGCCTTTGACGTAGCAGGCTGTGCCTAAGCATACGGAAATCTGATATTTGCCCTTTGGCTGCAGGGCAAACTGGGAATAGAATGTGGAAACGCCGTAGATTTTTTCTAACGGGATTCCGGTTTCGTCGGAAATCATAGTCTGGACTTCGATCGGCAGATAGCCGTAAATTTCCTGCGCCTGCTGCATGATCGGCATCAGTGCGCCTTTGGTGTCTTTCAATTCAGCAATCACCTTTTTCAGAGCCGCTTCCTGCTCGGGGGTTCCGCTGAAAGGAACACATTCTTTTTTACAAGCCATGGTAACCCTCCTCCTCATTGCTATTGTAAAATGTTTATAATATCTTAACATGAAGATGAAAAAAAATCTACAAATTTTCTGTGTTAATTTAAAAACGCAATTCATCTTTTTGTTGATTATTAACAGAAAAGATGATATTCTTACCTTGGAAATATGTTTAGTCTGACAAAAATGTGACGAAATAAAACCTGAAAAAATGACGGAAAATGGCTAAATCAATATGGCCGGTTATAGCCATCTGCGATCATTTACAGGTATCCTATGACAGGGGGAATCTGCTTATGACAGCAAGAGATGTTCAGAAAATCCTCGGGGCGAGAGTCCTTACGGGAGAAGAATTTCTGGACCGTGAGATCACAAGCGCCTGCGCATCCGATATGATGAGCGATGTGCTGGCTTTTTCCAAAGATCATTCGGTCCTCATTACAGGACTGTGCAATCCGCAGGTAATCCGGACTGCAGAGATGTTAGACATTGTGTGTGTGATCTTTGTCCGCAGAAAAAAACCAGATGAGACGATTCTTTCCATGGCAAAAGAACGTGAACTTATTGTCATGGAAACGGGGCATCGCATGTATTCCACCTGCGGTATGCTCTACCAGGCGGGATTAGGCGGAGGTGCAGTCTAATGGAAAATGCGATCGTATTACAGTATCATATCTCGGCAGATGACTTTACCCGGGCGGGGGAGGCCAGCAGTGATGTAAAAGGGAAATTGAAGCAGCTTGGCATCAGCCCGGCGACCGTGCGCAAGGTTGCCATTGCCATGTATGAGGGCGAGATCAATATGGTGATTCATGCAAAGGGCGGTGAGATCACGGTAGAAATCACGCCGCAGAAGGTCCGGATGATCTTAGATGATGTAGGTCCTGGCATTCCGGATATTGAGCGTGCCATGCAGGAGGGCTATTCCACGGCGCCGGATGAGGTACGAAATCTTGGCTTTGGAGCAGGAATGGGACTTCCGAATATGAAAAAATATACCGATGATATGAAAATAGAGACAGAGATTGGCGTCGGGACCAAGATCACGATGGAAGTATTACTTGGGTGAGCATGTGCCGGGCGGGACTGGAAAAATCCCGCTGCTGGTGTACAGCATGTGAACGGCAACAAAATGATAGTTGGAGGTGAGAACGGATGGATAAGTTTTACCATTCCGTACGTCTGGATGAGGACTTGTGCAAAGGCTGCATCAATTGCATCAAACGCTGCCCCACCCAGGCCATCCGCGTGCAGGATGGAAAAGCCCGGATCAACAAAAAGTTCTGCATCGACTGCGGAGCCTGTATCCGGGTATGCCCGCATCATGCAAAGCATGCGGTTTATGATCCGCTTGAGGAAATGAATCGTTTTCAATATACGGTGGCGCTTCCGGCCCCTTCTTTATATAGCCAGTTTAATAATCTGGACGATATCAACATTGTGCTGCATGCCCTTTTGCTTATGGGCTTTGACGATGTGTTTGAGGTGAGTGCCGCGGCGGAGCTGGTCAGCGAAGCAACCCGCTCTTACATAACCGAACACGAAGAACAGCTGCCTCTGATCAGTACGGCCTGTTCGAGCGTGGTACGGCTGATCCGGGTGCGTTTTCCGAATCTGATCCCGCATCTTTTGCCGTTAAATCCGCCGGTGGAAGTGGCAGCGGGACTTGCAGTGAAGCGGGCTATGGAAAAAACAGGACTTCCAAGGGAAAAAATCGGAATCTGTTTTCTTTCCCCGTGTGCGTCCAAGGTGACTTATGCGAGATCTCCGATCGGGACAAAAAAGAGCGAGATCGACTGTGTGTTTGCGATCAAGGATGTATATCCGCAGCTTTTAAAATATATGAAGCAGGTGGAGGAAGATCCGGAAAATATCAGCATTTCCGGCAAGATCGGTATCAGCTGGGGACACAGCGGCGGAGAGGCCGGAGGTCTGTTTACGGAGAGTTATCTGGCGGCAGATGGAATAGAAAATGTCATCCGGGTGCTGGAGGATATGGAAGACCAGAAATTTACCGATTTAAAATTTGTGGAGCTGGATGCCTGCAGCGGCGGCTGCGTGGGAGGAGTGCTGACGGTAGAAAACCCTTATGTTGCCGAAGTAAAGCTAAAACATCTGCGCAAGTATATGCCGGTTGCAAGAAGTCATATGGATGCAGAGACTGAGGAGAAAGCAGAAGGCTTGCTCCCATGGACAGAAAATGTTGAATATGAGCCGGTCTACAACCTGGGCGAAAGCATGATGGAGAGCTTTGCCCGTTTAAGCCGGATTGAGGCTTTGAGCAAACAGCTTCCGGGACTCGACTGCGGTGCCTGCGGGGCGCCATCCTGCCGGGCACTTGCAGAGGATATTGCAAGAGGCGAAGCGAAGGAAGAGGACTGTGTGTATGTGATGAAGGAGCGGATGCAGAAGCTTTTGGAGGAACAAAAACGTGAAAAAAGCGAAAATGCGGACGAAAACACAGGAGAAAACACAGTCTGAGTGACAGAATGTGCAGAAAAGGCCTGCAAAAAGACAGGTGATAAGGAGGAATTATGAACGTAAAACAGCTTCTTGACAGTAAAAAATTTCAGGTAATCCATGCAGGCGATGATCTGGAGCGGAAAATTACGACCCCGTTTTGCTGCGATCTTCTTAGTGTAGCCATGGGAAAGGCTCCGGCCGGATGTGTCTGGGTCACGGTTATGGGAAATATGAATACACTGGCCGTGGCCACGCTGGCAGATGCGGCCTGTATTGTGCTGGCGGAAGATGCTGCGCTGGATGAGACAGCAAAAAAGAAAGCAGCGCAGCAGGACATTACGGTGCTGGCTACGGAGCTTCCGGTGTTTGACGCGGCACTCTGGATCTGGCAGCAGATGCAGGGTGGGGAGCAGAAGTCATGAACCGGGATGCGCATGCGGTGCAGGCGCAGGAAAAACTGTCGGAACGATGTTCGGATTGCGCAACCCTGAGTTATGACCTGCACATCCACTCCTGCCTTTCTCCCTGTGGGGACGATGACATGACGCCGGGCAATATTGTGGGAATGACAGCGATCAAAGGGCTGGATGTGATCGCAGTGACAGACCACAATTCCTGCAAAAACTGTCCGGCGGTCATGAAGCTGGCTGCGCAGTATGGAATTCTTGTCATTCCTGGCATGGAACTGACCACGGCAGAGGAAGTTCATGCAGTCTGCCTTTTCCCGGAGCTTTCTGCCGCGCTGGAGTTTGACCGGTTTGTCTATGAAAAACTGATAAAATTTCCAAACCGGGAAGACATCTTTGGAAAGCAGCAGATCATGAATGAGGAAGACATCTGCATCGGTACAGAGCCGAATTTGCTCATCAACAGTACAACGCTTTCCTTTGATGAACTCTGGGATATTGTGGCTGGGCAGTACGGTGGCGTCATGATCCCGGCCCATATCGATAAAAATGCCAACAGCCTGCTCTCAAACCTGGGCTTTGTGCCGCCGGAGAGCCAGTTTAGAACCGTCGAGCTGCACGACATGGAAAAGCTTTCCAAGCTGCAAAAGAGCAATCCATATCTTACACAGTGCCGCACGATCTGTAACTCTGATGCACATTATCTGGAACATATCCATGAGGCAGAGTATACCATGGCGGTGAAGGAGCGTAGTGCGGCTGGGGTGATCGCGTATCTGAGGGGAGAATTGTAATCGTAATAATATGTAAAATTTTCATGTGCATAAAATGAATTTATAATAAAATAAAATCTATAAATTTGATTTTAAACAGGCAGATTCCTATAATGTAGCTAAAAGTAAAAACACCATAGATAAATTTATGGGGAACAGGAGAAGAGTCATGAATCAATTATTAGGAATCTGCCTTGTCATTTGTCTTTTGACAATCCTGGGTTATGTCTGGGGGAAAATGACACTTGGCACAGTTGCGGCGTGCAGTATGCTTTTGTTTCTGCTGACAGGCTGCATTTCAGCGAAGGATGCATTGGGCAATATTGGAAACAGCAATGTCATTATGGTGCTCAGTATGTTTGTAGTATCCGCTGGATTTAACAAGACACAGTTTGTTAAGATGATCGGACGAAGTGTAAACGTACTGTCTAAGGGAAGCATTACAAAAGTTATGTTTGGCTTTATCTTTGCATCCGTCCTTGCGGCGACTTTAACCGGAAGTGCGGCAGCAGCGTTTTGTATTATGGCTCCGATTGTGGCAGCGAGTTGTGAGGAATTACATATTAGTCCAAGCAAAGTTACGTTCTGTGTTGGTCTTACCTGCATCGCAGCTTGTGGAATTATTCCGGTAGGCGGATCACTTGCGATGTTTGCAGAATTAAATGGATATATTACAGCAAATGACTACGCAGAGTATCAGCTGGCTGTCACAGATCTTTTTAAAGGACGCTGGATGAGCCTTGTGGTACTGGTTATTTATTGTGTATTCCTTGGCTATCGTTTTTCACCGGAACAACCTGTGATTCAGATGGAAAGTGGAGCAGATCTGGCTGCAAAGAATAAGAAAGCAGAAGCGTTATCTCCTGCTAAAGAAAAATGTGGATATCTGGTATTCTTTTTGGTAAGTCTGGCATTGATCTTCAACACGCAGTTGAATGCAGGTTTACAGGCGGTGGGTCTGGCACCGTTGGCTTCCTGGGAAATTGTACTTGCAGGTGCTGTGATCATGGTTTTGACTGGCGTTCTTTCCAGTAAAGAAGCATTTGCGTCTGTTCCGTGGGATCTCGGTTTTTTGATTGCAGGAAGCCTTTGCATGGGATCTGCCCTGGCGAATACTGGTGGTGGAGATCTGATTGGTGGAGCCATTGCTTCGGTTGCAGGAAATCTGGGGAATCCGTATCTCGTAGGTGCTGTATTTTATCTGGTTCCGTTTTTCCTCACCCAGATCATGCAGAACCGTACGGTTATGGCAACGTTCCAGCCAATCGCGATTCTTGCATGTAAGGGTATGGGGGTAAGCTGTGTTGGACCGGTGCTTCTGATTGCATCAGCCTGCTGTACCGCATTTATGACGCCAATGGCAACTGCGTGTGTTCCGATGATTATGGATATCGGTGGATACGATGTGAAGTCTCAGTTGAAGCAGTCCGTGTTTCCGGCGATTCTTTTATCGTTGGTAAATATTTTCTGGATCATGACGGTATATCCGTTCTAAGCAGAACAGCGATTACAAAATATAATATGGAGGCAAAGAAATATGGAAGCAAAAACATTTCCTTCCTGCATGGCAGATCTTGAGGTAGATCTGATGCATCCAAATCGGACGCTGGTCCATGGTTTATTTGAAGAGCATACGCTGGTTCATGGCACACCGCGCAGATTTCTCACGTATATTCCGGAAAATCTGGAATACTGTCAGCCATGTCTGGTAACCGCAATTCCTTCCGGGGTGCATCCGGAAGCATATCTGGAAACTTCTGGTTTAAAAGATTTTGCAGAGGAAAAACAGCTGTTTCTGCATGTGGCTTATCCGGAGGATCATTGGAATCCGGACGGAAGTGATGCAGATTATCTGAATGCGATTTATGTGACGATCCAGGCGAGAGACTTTTACATTACTATGCAGGATAATATTTATCTTTGTGGAATCGGGGATGCTTCGTTTGCAGCGCATCAGGCAGCAAAACGTATGGCCAGTGAGTGGAGCGGACTGATGACGTTCGGCGAGCTGAATGGAAATCTTACTCAGGATGCACAGATATTGCATGGGGAGGAAAGCCAGGGCGAAGTAGAACTGAAAATCATGGGAACGAGGGCGCAGCTTCCGGTCTGGATGCGGATATCAGAACGAAACAGCCGGGAGAATTGTTCTGCGATCGCATACTGGAAAGAGCAAAATCACGTGACCGGAATCGCATTGTCCGGAGGTGGGGCAGATGAAATCTGGGCTCCGACTCCGGTCAGGGTCCGCAGTGAGGTGAATGAAGAGTATATTGCGCAGGTCCGGGTTGCAGTTGGAACAGAAGATTTTTCCGTGAAGCACATAGAACAGGCATGGGAGTATATTGGCCTGGCACGTCGTCACAGAGGACAGGGCAGAAAGTGTCTGCGTTATTTCAAAGACCCGATTGCCTGCGGGGCAGTGAAATGGGAAAAGAAGGTGGACGGCATCATGCGTACCTGGTATGAATATGTGCCGTCCAGCTGCACACCGGATAAAACATGGCCGCTTGTTTTTGTATTTCATGGACGCGGAGGTACCGCAGAAACCTTCTTTGACCTGAGTGGAATTTCCGCTCTTGCAGAAGAACGACAGTTTATTGCCGTAATCCCACAGGCTGGAATTTACCAGCAAAAAGAGCATGGATTAAGAAATGTGCTGCTTTGGTGCGGGGAATATCAGGGAAAGTCGATCGACGATGTGAAATTTATCCGGGAGATTTATGCAGATATCCAGACCCGCTATGGCATCGACCAGAGTCGTGTCTATGCCATGGGACAGTCCAGCGGCGGGATGATGAGCGATGTGCTTGGCTATGCAGCCGGAGATATTTTTACTGCAGTGGCGCCATGGTCTGCTTTGCGTTCAAACGATATCACGAAAACGAATTATCAGCCGGGCAGCCGGACCGTTCCGACAATGTGGATTTACGGAGACCAGGATTTTTTATGTGCTTCGCATCAGGAAGATCCGGAATTGCCGTTTTCACCGGCACCAAGTATGCGCATTGCATTCATGGAAAAGATTAAGAGCAGGCATCTGGATGTTTCCAGAGTGGAAAGTTGGTCGGATTGCCCCATCACCTGGTATTCTTTCCCAAATGAGCAGGGCATTCCGATGCTGGTGGCTGGTGTGGTGTCAAATATGGTCCATGCCAATTATCCAGAGGAAAGCTGGATCTCCTATGACCAGTTTTTGTGCCAGTTTACGAAAGATGAAGAAGGAAATACGTATTATCGCGGGAAAAAAGTGATCTTACAATAGTGAATTTTTGTAATATTCCTGGAACAGCGCAATAAAAGCCTTCTGCGCATTGGAAAGATAGTTTTTTCCCGGAGTTACAATATCAAAGACACGGGATGCAAGCGGAGAATCAATTTTGTAGTACACCATTTCCGGGTGTTTTCCAATAACCATCCAGTCGCTGATGAGGGTAGCTCCGATTCCGGACTGCGCCAGGTGGTAAGCGGTGACCAGCTGGGAAACCTGCATGGCAACCGGAGGTATAACGCCTGCTTCCTGAAAAAGAATCTGGGAGCGGCTGTACAGGTTGTTTCCGGGAGAGAGTAAAATAAATGGGGTATCAGCAAATGCTTCCATCGTGACAGCCGGACAATTTTCTTCCAGATAACGGTGGGAAAGAATATCGCTGGTGGTAAGCGCAGCCTTTCTTAAGTGGTCGTTGACTGGAAAACGGGTAGAGACAGCCAGGAGAATCGTGTCTTTGAAACCTGGAACCCGGCGTAATTTATCATGAGGATCTGGTGTACAGTTAAAGGTCAGGTCGATCAGATCTTCTTTCAGCATATCCAAAAGTTCATTGGACCCGGCTTCGGTCAGCTGCAGATCGATGCCGGGCCATTTTTTTTTGAAATCTGCAATGACCGGAGGCAGAATATAAGAATTAAAATAATGGGATCCTCCGACACGCAGATTGCCGGTTTTAAGAGACGTCAGGTCTCCAAGCTGTTGGGCCAATTCGTTTTCCAGGTGCATGATCTGACGGATTTTTTCAATATAAAGTTTTCCAGCCTCTGTTAATTCCAGAGGCTTTTTGTCGCGGTTAAATAAAGGCATGCCGATCTCAGTTTCTACTTTCTGGATGGAAATACTGAGGGCGGGCTGGGTCATGTAAAGGGATTCAGCGGCTTTGGAGAAGCTGCCTTTCTGATATACGGTATAGATATATTTCATTTCCTGCTGCATAAGATACCTCGTATAAAATTGATTTATAATAAAATAAAAACGATAAATTTGATTTAATTATAGCGCGAACTTATAATAAGGACAACAGAAAAAATAAAAACCTGACACAAAACGATGATGGTATCAGGGGCAAAAAGATTGGAAATCCGTTGGAAGCTTGTGCACAAGACAATTTTTGAACCCAACATCATATTGTGTCAAAACCGGATAATTCGGAGAATAGGAGTCGAGATGAAGATTGATGCAATTATGCTGGATCCCAAAGACAACGTAGTGACCTGCGTGCGGGATGTTGCGGCTGGCGAAACGGTTTGCTACCGAAATGGAGATGCGTTCCTGAATGTGGATGCGAAAGAAAATATCCCATTCGGACATAAGATCGCACTGGAGGAAGTTGCGAAGGAGGCAGAAATTTATAAATATGGAGAGCTGATCGGAAAAGCAATGTCTCCGATCGGAAAAGGCTGCCTGGTAGATCACAAAAATATTTACAGTGTTCCGCGTGATTATGAAAGTGAGTATGTGCCGGAGGCATAAAAATTAGGAGGAAAGTTATGAAATTTATGGGTTATCGTCGTTCAGATGGACGTGTAGGAATTCGAAATCATGTATTAATTTTACCGGCTTGTGCCTGCGGAAGTGAATCCAGCCGCATTGTGGCTAGTCAGGTAAGAGGAGCCGTTAACATTGTGTTTAACACGGGCTGCTCCGATGTTGCTGCAAACACGGCAATGTCGCAGAAAGTTCTGACCGGTTTTGCCTGCAACCCGAACGTATACGGAGTTGTGATCATCGGACTGGGCTGTGAGACTGTTCCGCATAAAGAATTGAGAGAAAAAATTCAGGCCATGACCGACAAACCGGTGGTATCGTTTGGTATCCAGGAAGAGGGCGGCACCTTAAAGACCATTGAAAAAGCAGTGCGTGCTGCAAGAGATATGGCTGCACAGGCAGCGCTTGTCCAGAAAGAGGAGTGTGACATTTCCGAACTGCTTATGGGAATCGAGTGCGGCGGTTCTGATGCAACCTCCGGAATCGCTTCCAACCCTGCAGTAGGAGAACTGAGCGACCTTCTGGTAGATCTTGGTGCTTCCACCATCATGAGTGAGTCGATTGAGTGGATTGGCGGTGAGCATCTGCTGGCAAAGCGTGCGGCAACTCCGGAAATCCATAACCAGATCATCAAAGTATGCGAAGATTATGAAAAACATTTGAAGGCAGCAGGTCAGGATTGCCGTGCCGGACAGCCGACACCAGGCAATAAGGCTGGCGGTCTTTCTACTCTGGATGAGAAGAGCCTGGGCTGTATCCGCAAGGGCGGTACCAGACCGATCGTAGAAGTGCTTGAGCAGGCAGAACGCCCAACGAAGCACGGCGCTATCGTTATGGATACGGCAGGTTATGATATTTCTTCCGTAACATCCATGGTAGCAGCAGGATGTGCCTGCGTTGTCTTCACGACCGGACGCGGAACCCCAACCGGAAATGCGATTGCTCCGGTATTGAAGGTGACCGCAAACAAACGGACCTATCAGATGATGGAAGACAATATGGATGTCGACTTAAGCGGCATTATGGATGGAACCGCTACGATTCAGGAGAGCGGAAAAATGCTGTTAGAAGAGATCAATCAGGTTTGCAATGGAAAAATGACAAAAGCAGAGGCATATGGTTTTTCTGATATCGCAGTAGACCATGTATGCCGGTTTGTCTAGGAAGGCGGAGAAAATGCGATGAATCCGATTAAGATGTGGAACAAATTAAGTCTTTTTACAAAAATCATGATTGGTTTTGCATTGGGAATCGCAGCAGGTGTCATTTTGGGCGAATCCGCAACGAAACTTGCATTTCTGGGAACCATCCTGACAAGACTTCTGACTATGGTAGTTGCGCCGCTGGTTCTGGGACTTCTAATCTGTGCAGCAGCCGATGTGAAAGATTTCAAGACACTTGGTAAGATTGGCGGAAAGACGCTGGCAATCTTCCTTGGCGGTACTGCTGTAGCGGTAGCCATTGGCCTGGTACTTTGCAACGTGATGCAGATCGGTGCGGGATTTGTCATGGAAACGCAGGCAGCTTATGATGCAAAGGAAATCCCGAGCATAGCAGACACGCTGATGAACATCATTCCGACCAACCCATTCAATTCCTTAAGTGAGCAGAACCTGCTGCAGATCATTTTCTTTGCTCTTCTGCTGGGATTCTCTCTCATCAAACTGGGAGACAAGGGGGCTCCGGTACTGGATTTCTTCCGCGCATGGACCGAAGCATGGAAAGAAATTACCAACATTGTTCTGGAATTTACTCCGTATGGGGTATTTGGTCTGATGGCAAACATCGTCGGAAAGTACGGCATGGATGTCCTTCTTCCTTATATTAAGACCATCGGAGCATGTTATCTGACCTGTGCGCTGTTTACGATCATCGTGCAGGGAGGTCTGATGGTTGGGCTTTACGGCGGCATCAGCCCGGTGAAATTCTTTGGCACCATGAAAGAAGCAATTCTGTTCGTATTCGCAACCTGCTCCAGTGTAGCAACCATTCCTCTGAACTTAAAATGTACCAAGGCACTTGGTGTCGATGATAAGATCGCAGACTTCGTCATTCCCTTCGGCGCAGTCATGAACATGAATGGTACGGCAATTTACGAGGCAGTTGCAGTTATTTTCGCATCCCAGGTATTCGGCATCGAACTCACTGTAACCCAGCAGATCATGGTTATGGTGACTGCAGTCCTGGCATCTGTCGGTACAGCAGGAATCCCGGGATCCGGTCTCGTCATGATGACAATCGTTCTGAATGCGGTAAACCTTCCGTTAGAGACGATCGGTCTGTTAGCCGGAATCGACCGTATTCTGAATATGGCCCGTGTTATTCCGAATATTGTCGGTGACGCAGCGGCAGCAGTTGTGGTAGCAAAGAGTGAAGGTGCTTTGCATCCGCAGAAATAATCTAATAGTGAAATCCCATTTTTGCCAGGGGCATTCCGTGATATTGCGGAATGCCCTGTTTTTTGCAAAGTCTTAATAATTCATTACAAAGCAGGTGAAATGGTTGCCTCAGTAGTGAATTTCGATTAAGATAGAACTCAGATAAGACAGCAGTGATGCAGCTGAATAATTATGATACAAGAAGATAGGGGAGGAATGGGAAAATGAAACTCAAAAAATGGATCACACTGGGGGCGGCCCTCAGCTTTTTACTTGCAGCGCAGCCTGCATATGCAGCGCCGGTGGTTACTGCAGGCGTAAATCAGAGTGTGCAGACTCCGGAGGAGGCAGCACAGGAGGCAGTTCAGTCATCCGGCGTTGTTGCGGGAGAGGCACCGGCTGGCAACGATAACCAAACGGCAGCATCAAATCAGGCACCGACACAGGCAAACGCAGCGAGCCAGGCACCGACTGCAGCAGAGACAGCTCAGCAGTCAGACAGCGCCAACTTACAGCAGTCCCCGACCATCGTATCCGGACAAAACCAGACCGCAGCGCCGGCAACAGCAGACAATGGTGCATCTTCTGCGCCGGTTTCTGCAGGTGAGGTGACCGGCATCCCGGAGGGACCTGGCGGCATTAAGAGTGACCCGGTGACACCGGTACTGCCGGAGGAGAAGGCGGCGCAGGACGCAGCCCAGGCGGCGGACGCGGGACAGGCTGCAGCGCAGCAGGCAGGAACCGTAGACCCGTCCAGACCGATGGTGGCCCTGACTTTCGATGACGGACCGCAGCCGTCTGTTGGAAACCGCATTATGGATTGTCTGGCGCAGTATGGCGGAAAGGCAACCTTCTTTATGGTGGGTGACCGTGTTGGCTCCTACAAGACAGAGGTGCAGCGCATGGTAGCAGAGGGCCACGAGGTGGCAAACCATACCATGAACCACAAATACCTGCAGAAACTTGGTGCAGCACAGATCCAGGCGCAGGTCAACCAGGGAAATGATGCGATCCAGGCAGCCTGTGGTGTCCGCCCGACCCTGCTTCGTCTCCCGGGTGGAAACCATAACGCAACCGTAATGGCAAATGCCGGAATGCCGATGATCCAGTGGAATGTGGATACACTCGACTGGAAGACCAGAAATGCGGACAAGACGGTAGCTGCCGTGTTGAACCATGTCAAAGACGGAGATATCATCCTGATGCATGAGCTTTACGCTTCGACCGGAGATGCAGTTTTGCGTATTGTGCCGGAGCTTCACAAACGTGGCTTCCAGATGGTGACCGTGAGCCAGATGGCGGCAGCAAAAGGAAAGACGCTTGAGGCCGGGAAGCTATACTCCAGTTTCAATTAATAAACGGATTTCGGAAATGAATCTGCAAAAATGATAATACGGGGAGGAACAAGAACGCCATGAAGATATTACATATCGGCAATGTGAACAATGTGGAGAATTACACAAAGAAAACGCCGTTTACAGAGAGCGCAGAGGTTGTCAATGCACCGCTTGGCCTGACAGATGAAGCCTATGCAGGGCTGGCACCGGATGCAGAGATGATCATTGTAGACGCGATCACGGAGATTTCGGAAAAGCTGATCGAAAAGCTGCCAGACTTAAAGCTGATCCATTCGGAAGGTGTTGCCTTTAACCGGATCGACCTGGCTGCCGCAGGAAAACGGGGGATTTATGTCTGCAACTGTGCAGGGATGAATGCCAAGGCAGTGGCAGAGCAGACGCTTCTTCTGATGCTTGGCGTGGTCAAAAATGTAGTATCCGGGGATGCTGCCGTGCGCGATGGAAACCAGATGGATGTAAAGATGGCTTATATGGGAGCCGGAAGCCTGATGGAGCTGGCAGACTGTAAGGCTGGCCTGATCGGCTTTGGCGCGATCGGCAAGGCAACTGCCAGAATGCTTCAGGGTTTTGGTGTTGAGGTTTATTATACAAAACGCCACCGCTTAACGGCAGAAGAAGAGAAGGAGTATCAGGTCCGCTATCTTCCTATGGACGAGCTGCTTAAGACCTGTGATATGCTGAGCCTGCATCTTCCGGTTACGCAGGAAACGACTGGTATGTGCAACCGGGAGTTCTTCGGAAAATGCCGGAAGGGCAGTTATTTCATTAATACATCCCGTGGCGAGCTGGTGGACGATGAGGCATTGCTGGAAGCTCTGGAAAACGGAACCATTGCCATGGCTGGTCTGGATACCTTAGATCATGAGCCAGTGCAGAAGGATCACCCGATGCTTTCCTGGCCGAGGGAGATTCTGGACCGGATCGTATTCAGCCCGCATATCGGAGGCATTACAGGAAGCAGCTTCCGCCGCGGTTATGGTATGATCTGGGATGATATCGAGAAGGTCGCAAAAGGAGAAGTGCCGGGGCATATCGTGAACTGGAAGGAATTGGAGCAGTAATAAGAAGTGACAAAATGAAGTAATAAAAATAAAGCAATAAAAAACGGGAGAAGCTGTTGCGGATGCAGCTTCTCCCGTTTTTTTATACCTGCTCTGCGATCTCGTACAGCAGATGCTCGGAATCCTCCCAGCCAAGACATGGGTCAGTGATAGATTTTCCGTAGCAGTGCTCGCCGATCTTCTGGTTGCCTGGCTCGATGTAGCTTTCAATCATGACACCCTTAACCAGCTTGTTTAAGTCAGCGGAATGTCTGCGGCTGTGCAGGATCTCCTTGACGATACGGATCTGCTCCATGTACTGCTTGTTGGAGTTGGAGTGGTTTGCATCTACGATGCAGGCCGGATTGACCAGATCGCGTTTTGCATACAGCTCGTGGAGCAGCATCAGATCCTCGTAATGGTAGTTCGGCAGGCACTGGCCGTGCTTGCTGACTGCACCGCGCAGGATGGTGTGGGTGTACGGGTTGCCGTCGGTCTTTACCTCCCAGTCACGCATAATGAATTCGTGGCTGTGCTGGCCGGCCTGGACGGAGTTCATCATAACGGATAAGTCACCGCTGGTCGGGTTTTTCATGCCAACCGGAACGTGGCAGCCGCTGGATACCAGGCGGTGCTGCTGGTTTTCTACGGAACGGGCACCGACTGCGATGTAGGACATGATATCGTCTAAGTAGCTGACGTTATCCGGGTAAAGCATCTCATCTGCGGTGGAGAATCCGGTCTCCTTTAAGACACGCATATGCAGATGACGGATCGCATGAAGTCCCTCTGCCATGCTCGGGCGTTTTTCCGGGTCCGGCTGGTGGAGCATGCCCTTGTAGCCATCACCGGTGGTACGCGGCTTGTTGGTGTAAACACGCGGTACGATCAGCAGGCGGTCCTTGGTCTTTTCCTGGACATTGATCAGGCGGCTGGTGTAATCCAGCACTGCATCCTCGTTGTCTGCAGAGCACGGTCCGATGATGACCAGAAATTTGTCGCTCTCGCCGCTGATGACTTTTTTGACTTCCTCATCGCGCTCTGCCTTGCGTGCTACGAATTCCGCCGGAAGCGGGAACTGTTCTTTGATCTCTGCCGGGGTCGGCAGCTTGTTTATAAATTCGAATGCCATAATTTTCTCCTCGTTTTGTAAATAATGTGCTGTAAAAATGCGGTTGTGTCTGATGCGTGTGGATAAGCAATGATCTGTGCACGTTTAAGTTCAGCGACACAAATGAATTCACACGTTGGCGCGTTAAAGCGTATTATAGTATGCCTGTGACAAAAATGCAAGCATAAAATCTGCATGCTGCTGACGTAATCCCAGAATTGGTTACTGTTCACGCATGCGTGCCCAGCAGCGCCAGGATCCGTTTTGCTGTCTGCTGCGGTGTGCGGTCATTTTTAACCGTAAAGTCTGCGTAGGTCTGGTAGGACACGGCACGCTTTTCGTAGCGTTCCCGCAGTTCTTCTTTGGTATTGTTCTTGATGAGCGGCCGCTCAGGAGTCTGCATGAGGCTGCGGTAGCAGTCTTCGAAGGGGCGGTTTAAATAAATGATGGTGCCGGCTTCGGAGAGAAGCTTTCCATTGCGTTCCGAGGCCAGCATGCCGCCGCCTGTGGAGATGACACAGGGTGGATAGCAGGAAGCCTGCCGGGCGATTTCATGCTCCAGATCACGGAAACAGGCCTCGCCCTTTTCGGCAAAGAGCTGCTGGGGGGTCTGCCCGGTCTGCTCCTCAAGCAGTGTGTCCGTATCGAAGAAAGGAACACCAAGCTGCTTTGCAAGTTCTTTTCCTACGGTTGTTTTTCCACTGCTGGTATATCCGCACAGAAAAACAGGTTTTGTTATCATGTTGCGATTCCTCACTTTATTCAGAGTCAATACCAGAATCATAACATTTTTATAGAAAGAACACAATCCCGGATTATTTCGCGGACACTGGCACTGGTTCGCTGGCTGGGATTTCCTGAACTGGAATAACTGCCATAACTAACTGTTATGATTTAAAACTTTAACTCGCAAAAGCTTTGTATTGAATCCTGTCTTTTCCTGTGTTATAATCTGGATTAGCACTGCATGGCGTAAAATGGCCATTGGGCTTTCGGAATCCGGTGCTGCCGGATCCGCAGCGCTTATGGCGAAGCGCACCGTGCTCTGGGGAAGAACGTAGAAAAAGAGGAGTGTAGTAACTATGAGAAAAATCATTGCACTGGCTACGGCTGCCGCAATGTGCCTGTCCATGACAGCATGCAGCGTTTCCGTATCCACATCCGAGACAACAAAAGCAGCAGAGACTACCGCAGAGACCACTGCAGCAGAGAGCAGCGAGACAGCAGCAGACAGCGATCTGGTGGCAACTGCAGATTACCCGACCAAACCGATCAACATGATCATTCCTTACGGAGCAGGCGGAACCACCGATGTGTGGGGCAGAAAGCTTGCAGCCCTTCTTGAAAAATATTTAGGACAGTCCATCACCGTGACCAACCAGGGCGGCGCATCCGGTTCCATCGGCTGCCAGTCCGTAAAAGAGCAGCCGTCTGACGGCTACACCCTGTTAGTCTGCGCAGAGACTATGGGTACCTACCGCACCATGAACATCTGCGACCTGGATTACGAGGATTTCACTGTTATCTCCCCGTTAGTCGGTGACCCGAAGGTTCTGGTCGTTGGCAAGGATTCCAAGTACAACACTCTGGAAGACCTGCTCGATGATATCAAGGCAAATCCTGGAAAAGTGACCATGTCCCATTCCGGCCCTGGCGGAAGCGGCCACAATCAGGGTCTTGTATTAAAAGAGCTTGGCTACGACGTAGCAATGACCAGCTTCGATTCCGGTAACGATGCATTACTTGGCGTGATCGGCGGACAGGTAGACTTCACCAACCCGAACATCTCTACTCTGGGCGGTTACATCGAAAGCGGCGACGTAAAACCGTTAGCAGTATTCTCCAACGAGAGAATGGAAGCATACCCGGATATCCCGGCATTCACTGAGGTGGTTCCGGAGTCCGAGAAATACTTAAATATCCCGTACACCCTGTTAAGCTTCGTTGTAAACAATGATACTCCGCAGGAGGTTGTTGACGTATTAAAGGCAGCTGCCAAGAAGGTATTCGCAGATCCGGAGTGGACTGATTTTGTAAAGCAGAATGCGGCAGATCCGGTATTTGAGAAATACACCGACGATGCTTCTATTAAAGAATTTTACGACAACTGGAAATCTGTAATCTGCTGGATGCAGTATGACAACGGCGTTGCAGAGAAGAGCCCGGAAGAGTTCGGCATTGCAAGAATTGAGGAGTAATCCATGAAAAACAAAGTACCTTCTTTAATTGCAGAGGGAATCTTATTTTGCGGGAGCGGCATTTTGCTGCTCTCGTATTCTCTTATGTCCTATGCAAAATCCTTTAACAAAGCATGGAGCCAGTCTCCATACCTGTTCCCGGCCTTAGTTGGCGCGGCGCTGGTCGGACTTTCTGTCTGGATCATGGGCCAGGGAGTCCTTGTCATGAAGCGGGCAGCGGCTGGAAGTGCTGCAGTGCAGAATGGTGCGGCACAAAACAGTGAGAGCCAGAGAGCAGGAACACAGGGCGGTGCGGCACAAAACACGGGAGATCAGAATGCTGCTGCCGCAAAAATGGCGGGCAGCACAAAGTCCCGCGGCAAGCTGCTTAGCATTCTGGTTGTGCTGGTTCTTTGCTGCCTGTATTATCTGGTCCTTGCAGAGGTTTCCATTCCGCGTGTGACCATCGGTATCCTGTCCCTAAGCATCACCATCTCCATTTTTGAGGTGGCAACGGTCGTATTCCTGATCGCCATGATGGCATTTATGGGTGTGCGCAAGGTGCCGGTTCTGGTCCTGGTCCCGCTTGGAACCTCCCTGTTTTTAAGTATTGCATTCCGCACATGCCTGCATGTGATGCTGCCATAGTAAAGAAAGGAGAGAAAACAGATGTTAGAAATGTTATCCATCGTAGATCTGCGGTTCCTCCTTATGGTCCTTTTGGGATCTGTGGCGGGCCTGTTTGTCGGTGCCATTCCGGGTCTTTCCGTATCTATGGCAACCGCACTTTTAGTATCCATCACCTACACCTGGGATCATTCCGATGCCCTGGCAATGATCATGGGTGTTTACGTAGTCGGTGTGTTCTCCGGAGCAGTATCCGCAATCCTGATCAACATTCCGGGTGCACCGTCCTCTGTCGTAACAACACTGGACGGTTACCCGATGTCGAAAAAAGGACAGTCCTATAAGGCATTGTTCACTGCGACTATTTATTCCTTCCTGGGAAGTGTTTTCGGTTTTATCGCACTGGGACTTTTAGCTGAGCCGGTATCGGCCATTGCCATCAAATTCACCAAGATGGATTACTTCCTGCTGGCACTTTTTGGTCTGGTGACCGTCGGTTCGGTCAGCACCAAAAATTATGCAAAGGGCCTGGTCAGCGTTATGCTTGGCCTGATCATCAGCATGATCGGTCTGGACCCGCTGATGGGAACCAAGCGGCTGACCTTTGGAATCCAGAACCTGGCAGGCGGTATCAGCACGGTACCGGCGCTGGTCGGTTTCTTTGGCTTTGCGGAGGTTTTAAGTGTTGTATACAATCTGGGGCAGGAACAGAATGTCCTGTCCATGGAAAAAACAAAAGTTAGTTTAAAAGAGGTGCTGAAGCACTGGAAGCTTTCCCTGTATACCTCTACGATCGGCATGCTGGTAGGTGCCCTGCCTGGCGCAGGCGGTCCGGTGGCATCGTTTATTGCGTACAATGAGGCAAAGCGGATCGTGAAAAATCCGGAAGTTCCGTTTGGAGAGGGCGCAGTAGAGGGTATTATGGCCAGCGAGTCCTCAAACAATGCCTGCATCGGCGGTGCACTCATCCCGATGCTGACCCTGGCAGTTCCGGGCGATGCTGTAACGGCCATTATCCTATCCGTGTTCTATGTACACGGACTGCAGCCAGGCCCGATGTTCATCCGGAAAAATCCGGAGGCATTCCACGCGATCCTGGTGGCCGGCATCATTGCCTGCTTCGCATTGCTTCTTCTGGGACTTTTAGTGGCACCGCATATCAGCCGTGTCATCACGATTCCGAAAAATGTTATGATCCCGGTGGTAACCAGCCTCTGCGTGATCGGATCCTTCGCCTGCAATAACCGCCTGTTCGACGTGGCGCTGATGTTTGCCTTTGGACTGATCGGCTTTTTGATGCGCCGGTTCGACTATCCGGTCGCTCCGCTGATCCTTGCCATGGTGCTGGGACAGATGATGGATTCCAACTTCCGTCAGGCAGTTTCCCTGGCATCTTCATCGGATCACCCGCTCATGACAACCTTCGGCCACTGGCAGACCATTCTGTTGGTCATCTGTATTGCATGGGTATTGCTTGGAAACATCCCGTGGACAAAACCGTATGTGGAGAAGCTGACGGGAATGTTTAAGAAAAAAACGGCAGAAGCCTAAGGCTTGAGGTCCGGCATGTTACGCAGGAGGAGCGCAGATGGGTTGCTGAGAAGCAAAAACAGGTCGAAGCTGTTGGCAAGGAATGGGCAGGAGGAACCGGCCGGATATCTGCGGAGAATCTGAAAGAGGCAGAGCTGACTCAGGAGCGCGTGTACGAGCTGGCGGAGTATCTGAGATAAAATAAAATAAACAGGAGGGAAAGCACTATGAAATTAACATGGATTGGACATTCTTGCTTTAAGCTGGAATCAAACGGTTACACGCTCATTCTGGACCCGTACGAGGATAACTATGTGCCGGGGCTTGCACCGGTGCGGGAAAGGGCAGATGCCGTATTCTGCAGCCACGAGCACAGTGACCACAATGGGAGAGAGACTGTAACCTTGAAACAGGACAGCGCTCCATCGCCATTTACGGTCACAGAGATCCACACCTGGCATGACGAGGCACAGGGCACGAAGCGGGGCACAAACTGCATCCGTATCTTCGATGACGGAAGCTACCGCGTGGCGCATCTGGGAGATCTTGGATGCGAGCTTGAACCAGAGCAGACCGAACAGCTAAAAGGACTCGATGCAGTCATGATCCCGGTCGGCGGCTTTTATACCATCGATGCTGCCCAGGCCAAGGCTCTTATTGACCAGATCCAGCCGAGAGTCACCATTCCCATGCACTACCGTGGTGAATCCTTCGGCTATGACGTTCTGGGAACCCTGGAGGATTTCACGGCGCTGTGTGACTGCGTAGTAGAATATCCGGGCAATTCCATAGAGCTCAATGAGGAGATGCTGCAGCAGGTGGCAGTGGTGAAGCCGCAAAATATAGCAATTTGATTAACTTTAATAGGGCCGTG